>NZ_RFFI01000099.1 GCF_003696205.1 Cellulomonas triticagri | reverse complement strand
GACGGCGCCGAGCGCTGGGCGGGGGCCGGGCTGCACGCGGTGGCGGCGTCGTGGACCTGACCGGCGTGCCCGCCGCACGCCTGGACGCCGCCGTCGCGACCGCGCTGGCGCACGGCCGCGCCGCGGTCGAGGTCGCGGGTGGCATGCTCGCGCTGGCCGTCGTCGGCGACGTCGTCCTCGTCGGACCGCTCGCCGCACCCGACCCCGACGAGCACGAGCCCGGCTGGGACCGCGACCCGTCCCGTGAGCGCGGCTGCCCGGCCTGCGCCCTGGCCTGGTGGCACGACGTGTCCCCGGGCAGCACCGGCGCCGAGGTCGGTCCGCAGGCTGCCCCGGTGGTGCGCGACCTCGTGCTCCGCGTGCTCGCCGACCCGCCCGCCCGGTGGCGCCGGGCCGTGCTGGTCCTGGACCGCGCCGCCGGGACCGTCGCCGTGCACCGCTTCCTGCCGCACCCGGACTGCCCGCGGTGCGCAGCCCGGTGGCGCCCGACCCGTCCCGTCGACCTGCGGGCACCCCAGCCCGCCGAGCAGGGGCTGCGGGCCCGGCTGCCCGACCGGTCCGCCGTGCTCGAGCACCTGGTCGACGCCCGGTTCGGACCCGTGCTGCGGCTCCGCCGCGACGAGGACCAGCCGCTCGCGCCCACGACCGCCGACCTGGTCGTCCCCGGTCGCGCGCGCGTCGAGCACGGGTCCGGGTGGTCCGCCTCGCCCGCGCGGGCCGACGTGCTCGCGGTCCTCGACGGCCTGGCGCGCGTCCTCGGCGGGTACCGGCGACCGGTCGTGCCCGTCACCGTCGCCCGGTGGGACGAGGTCGCCGACCGCGCCCTCGACCCCCACACCCTCGTGCCGCCGGGGACCGCGCTGCCCGAGGCGGGCACCGCGACCAGCTGGGTGTGGGGCCGCTCCACCCGCGACGACCGGCCGCTGCTCGTCCCCGAGCACGTCGCCTACGCCCACGAGCACGGCATCGGCGCGCGGTTCGTCGCCGGGTCCACCACGGGGACCGGCATCGGCAGCACCCACGAGGAGGCCGTGCTGCACGGTCTGCTGGAGGCCGTGGAGCACGACGCCGCGCTGCGCGCCTGGGCCGCGCGTGCCCCGCTCACGGAGGTGCTGCTGGACGAGGACGGTGAGCACGCGGCCGTGCGCGCCCTGCTCGCGGCGCGCGGTCTGCACCTGCGGGTGCTCGACGTCACGGGTGACGCCGCCGTCCCCGTCGTGCTCGCGGTCGCCAGCGCCGACGACACGGGGCTGCCGGCCGTGACCGTCGCGTCCGGCGCGGGAGCCACCGCGGGCGACGCGATCCGGGCGGCGGTCGCGCGGTGCGCGGGGCGTGCGCTGGGGTGGGCGGCTCGCGGTCGGGAGGAGGACGGGGGTCGTCACGTCGTGGGCGCGGCGCACCGCGACGGCGCGGGCGTCGTGGCCGCGGGCGGTGCCGGGGTGGTCGTGCGCGGGGACGGCGCGGCGAGCGAGCGCGGGGTGGGCGAGGCGACGGAGGTGCACCTCGCGGCGCTGCTGGCGGATCACCGCCTCGTGCGGTCCGCCGCCGACCACGTCGGGCTGCACGCGCTGCCCGGTGCGCGCCACCTGTCCACGTTCCTCCAGCAGCCCGCGGGCGCGGTGGGGGAGGCGGCGCTCGACGCCCGCGCGGGGCTGCCCACGGGGGACGTGGTGGCGGCGCTGCGGGTGCTGCTGCGGCGGCTGCACGGGCGCGGCACGGACGTCGTCGTGGTCGACCAGAGCGCGCCGGAGGTCGTCGCGGCGGTCGGGCTGCGGGCCGCGAAGGTCGTCGTCCCGGGTGCGTTGCGCCTGACCACCGGACCTGCGGCGGGGCAGGCCGCCCCGCACCCGTTCGGGTAGCGGTCAGCCGGGGGGAGCGAGGATCTCCGAGAGCCGGTAGCCCACCGGCTCCTCCAGCTGCGCATAGGTGCACGACGCGGGGTCGCGGTCCGGGCGCCAGCGCTTGAACTGCGCGGTGTGCCGGAACCGGTCGCCCTCCATGTGGTCGTAGCCGACCTCCACCACCAGGTCCGGGCGCAGCGGCACGAACGACAGGTCCTTGGTCGCGTTCCAGCGGCTCACCGCGCCCGGCATCCGCTTGTCGGCGTGCGCGGACTGGTCCGCCCAGTCGCCCCACGGGTGGTCGGCCAGGTCGACGTCCCGCAGCGGGGCGAGCTCCTCGACCAGCGCCGCGCGGCGCGCCATCGGGAACGACGCCGCGACGCCCACGTGCTGCAACCGGCCGTCGTCGGTCCACAGGCCCAGCAGCAGCGAGCCGAGGACGTCGCCGGACTTGTGCCAGCGGAAGCCCGCGACCACGCAGTCCGCGGTCCGGGCGTGCTTCACCTTGGACATCGTGCGCTTGTCGGGCTGGTAGGTCCCGTCCAGCGGCTTCGCGACGACGCCGTCCAGTCCCGCGCCCTCGAACTGCGTGAACCACTGCTGCGCCACGGCCAGGTCCGCGGTCGCGGGGGTGACGTGCAGGCTGCTCCCGGCGAGGCTCGGCGCGGCCGCCGCCCCGAGCGCGTCCACCAGGCGGGCTCGGCGGTCGGCGAACGGGGTCGCCATCAGGTCGTCGTCGCCCAGGGCGAGCAGGTCGAACCCGACGAACGACGCCGGGGTCTGCTCGGACAGCAGCCGCACCCGGCTCTCCGCCGGGTGGATGCGCTGCTGCAGCGCGTCGAAGTCCAGCCGGTCGCCCGACACCACGACGATCTCGCCGTCCAGCACGCACCGCGGCGGGGTGCTCGCGCGGATCTGCTCCACGAGCTCCGGGAAGTACCGGGTCATCGGCTTCTCGTTGCGGCTGCCGAGCACCACCTCGTCCCCGTCGCGGAACACGATGGTGCGGAAGCCGTCCCACTTGGGCTCGGTGTGCCCGAGGTCGGGGATCTCGGGCACCGCCTTGGCCAGCATGGGCTTCACCGGCGGCATCACGGGCAGGTCCATGGCGCCATCCTGCTCGCGCCGGGCCGCCGCGGCCAGGGGAGCGTCAGACCTCGGGCCGCTCGGGGGACCGCACCGGCTGCTCGGTGTCCGGGACGGGCATGCCCACGGCGCCCTGGCCCGCCGGGTCGTACCCGAACACGTGCACCGTGCGCCCGCCGTCGGGGTCGATCCGGACCGTCGACACCGAGGCGTTCGCGAGCGGCTCCATGGGGACGGTGCCCGCCATCGCGAGGTAGGCCAGCAGCGTGATGCCGTGGCTGACCACCAGCACGTCGCCGCCGCCCGCGTGCTCGCGCTCGATCCGGCCGAACGCGTCCGCGACCCGCGCCAGGTAGTCCGTGGTGCGCTCCGCTCCGGGAAAGCCCTCGTAGGTGCCGGTGAGGACGCCGCCGAACAGCGTCACCGGGTCGCCCAGCGCGCGCAGCGCCGACTCCGGCTGGGACTCCAGGTCGCCGAAGTGCATCTCGCGCAGCCCGTCGTCGCAGGTCAGGCCGACGCCGGGGTGCGGCTCCAGCAGCTCCCGGGCGGTCGCGACGGTCCGGCCCGCCGGGCTCGCGTACGCGGCGGCGAACGTCCGACCCGCGAGCACCTGCGCGGTGGTCCGCACCCCGACGAGCCCGTCCTCGGTCAGCGGGGAGTCCGACCAGCCCTGGAGCAGCCCCGCGCTGTTGTGCTCGGTGCGGCCGTGCCGGACGAGGTACAGCGTCGTGGTGCCGTCGGGTGCGGGCTGGTCGTCGAGCGCGACCCCCAGGCCGTGCTCCGTCGGGTCGGCGGTCGGGGCGAGGAACGGCATGCCCCCGATCCTAGGCACGTCGGCGCAGCGCCCAGGTGGCCCCCGCCACCGCTGCGGCGCTCCACACCAGCAGCACCACCAGGGAGCGGCCCGGCACGGAGAACGTGTCGCTCGCGAGCCCCGAGCGGACGAGCTGCGCCATCGGCTCGAACGGCAGCCACGCGTGCGCCGTCTGCAACCAGGACGGCATCCGGTCGGCCGGGAAGCTCACGGGCGTGAACAGCAGGATCACGAACACCAGCACCTGCGTCATCAGCATCGCCAGCGTCGGCTTGAGCAGGGACGCCATCCCGTACCCGACCGCCGCGGCGGTCAGCGACACCAGCAGGGCCGCCGGGACGAACCACGCCGCGAGCGACAGGTGCACGTCGAACCGCAGCATCCCCACCACGATGCCGAGCACCATCCCGGGCAGCGCGATCAGGGTCCACACCACCAGGTCGCTGAGCAGGAACAGCCCGCGCGGCACCGGGAGCGTCCGCATCCAGTCGAGGCTGCCCTCGGTGCGGGCCTGCGACACCATCTGCGGCGTCATCACCAGGCCCACCATGACGAGCGTGATCGTCGGCGCGCCGGTCGCCAGGTACAGGGCCTGCTCCGGCGTCGGCTCGCCGATCACCAGGCCGAACCCGAGGATCGTCGCGATGGCGAGGAACACCTGCACGACGACGAGCAGGGGGAGCATCGTGGCCTGGCGGCGCAGCTGCCACTGGGTGAGCAGGCCGAGCTGGGAGAGCGTGGTCATGCCGCCACCTCCGGGGTGGTCGCAGGGGTGGGGGCGTCGGTGGCCGGGCGGGCGTCGCCGACGAGGGCGACGTAGACGTCCTCCAGCGACGCGGGCGTCAGGGCGTACCGCTCCAGGCGGCCCGCCTCGACCTCGGCCTGCGCCCAGCGCACGACCTCGGGGGCGGCGTCCGCCGCGACGGTGCCGGACGCACGGCCGCGGGTCGCCGCGACCGGCCGCACCGCGGGGTGCCAGGCGACGGCGGGCCCGGTGGTGCCGGGCTCGGTGGTGGGGGTGGCGTCGTGCGCGAGGTCGACCTCGACGGTCAGCGCCCCGCGCAGCGGCGCGGTGAGCCCGGCGGGGGTGTCCTCGGCGAGCACGACCCCGTGGTCGAGGATCGCCAGGCGGTCCACGACGCGCTCCGCCTCGCGCACGTTGTGCGTCACCAGCAGCACCGCGTGCCCGTCGTCCGCCAGGGCGCGGATCTGCTGCCACAGCAGGCGCCGCCGGACCGGGTCCACGTCGTTCGTCGGCTCGTCCAGCACCACCAGGCGGCCCGGGGCGACGACCGTCATCGCGAACGCCGTGAGCCGGGCGATGCCGCCGGACACCTTCTCCGCGGGGGTGTCCGCCCAGGGGCCGAGGTCGAGGGCGTCGAGCAGGTGCTCCGTGCGGCGGCGGACCTCGGGGCGCCGCGCGCCGCGGATCCGGCCGACGAGCTCGACGGCGCGGCGCGGGGTCAGGCCGGTGATCGGGACGTTGGCCTGCGCCTGGATCGACGCGCGGGCCCGGGCCAGGTGCGGCTGCGCGACCGCGTCGATCCCGTCCAGGTGGATCGTGCCGGCGTCGGGGAGCACCAGGCCGACGACCTGGTTCACCAGCGTGGACTTGCCGGCGCCGTTGTGGCCGAGCAGCCCGACCACCTGGCCGGCGGCCACGTCCAGGTCGATCCCGTCGTTCGCCTGCACGCCGGTGCGTCCGCGGTACCGCTTGCGCAGCCCCCGGACCGTCAGCACGTCGTCGGTGCCCATCACGTTCTCCTCGTCTCGCATACCGCTCGGTATGAGCGAGAACGTAGCAGGATGCTCGTCTGGATACCAGAGGGTATTTCAGTAGGCTGACCTGGACATCCGCACGCGACATACCGATCGGTACGGCAGTTGGGTACGCTGCTGCGCATGACCCGACCCGACGACGACTCGATCAGCGCCGCCACCCGCGCGCTCGCCGACGCGACCGCCGCGCTGACCCGCATGATCGGCGCGCAGGCCCGCGAGGTCGTCCCCGAGGTCGGCGAGGCCCTCGCCGCCGGGCTGCGCGAGGCGTCCCGCGGGCTCGCCGAGGCGTCCGAGGGCGTCGCGCGCAAGTCCGGCACCGCCCGGGCCGAGGAGCGCCGCCGCGAACGGGCCGACCGCACCCGCGCCGACCTGCTCGACGCCGCCGCCCGGGTCATCGCCGCGCAGGGGTACGAGGGCGCGTCCGTCGGGGACATCGCCGCCGACGCCGGATACACCAAGGGCGCCCTCTACGCGCACTTCGGGTCGAAGCACGAGGTCATGATGGCCCTCGCCCGCGAACGCCTCGGCTACGACGTCGAGGACCCCGAGCTCGACCTGCCCGGCCTCACCGACGACGGGGTCGACGTCGCCGTGCTCACGGCGTTCCTCACCGAGACCGGTCACGACCCCGCGCTGCTGCTGTCGCTGGAGTTCCTGCTCTACGGGCTGCGCAACCCCGCCGCCGGGGACGAGCTCGCCGCCCTGCACCTCGCGTCGTTCGACCTGCTCGCGGAGCAGGTCGCCCGCGTGCGGGTGGGTCGCGAGGACGGGGGAGCGGACGAGGTCACCGAGCGGGACCGCGACGTCGCCCTCGGCGTCATCAGCGTGCTCAACTTCGCGGCCCTCACCGCCCGGCTCACCGGCTCCAGCGCCATGTCGCCCGCCGCCGCCGCGCGGGCCATCGCCCGGCTCGTCGAGGGCTGAGCCCCGGGGTCAGCGGCGGGCGTGGCGGACCAGCCGCACCGGGACCAGCACCCAGACCACCGCGAGCCCCACCAGCACGGCCGCGCCCGAGACGATCCCCGCCGTGCGGCCCACCACCACGTCGAACAGCAGCAGCGTCGCACCCGCCAGCACCAGCGCCAGCAGCGCCAGCCCCGTCTGCGCCAGCTGGTCCGCCGACGTCACCAGCTCCCGCTTCAACCCCCGCCGGAACAGCAGCCGGTGCACCGACACCGGGGCCACGATGAACCCCGTCGCCGCCACCGACAGGACCACCAGCACCAGGTACACCCCGCGCTGGTAGTCGTCGAGGTCGGTGAACCGCTGCTGGAACGGCACCGTCAGCAGGAACCCCGTGAGGATCTGCACGCCCGTCTGCGCGACCCGCAGCTCCTGCAGCAGCTCGTTCCAGTTGCGGTCCATCCGCTCGGTGACGGTCTCGTCCCGGCCGTCGCGCGGGTCGGCGTCGGGCTGCTGATCGGTCACGGGACCTCCTGGTGGTGCGGTGTGGCTCCGTATGGTGCCCCGCCGTGGCCCGCCGCGCGCGGCGGGGGAATCACGGTGCGGCGGCGGGCGTTGGACCCGTATGCTGGACCCTGTCGCGAGCGGCGGTGCGGGCAACCGGACCGGTGGGAGCGACGATTGACAACTCCACATGGGGGTGATCGGTTTCGACGGTGATCGTCGAGCCAGGAGAAGCGGGCCGAGGACGCACGGTTATCTCGTCAACGCTCCGTGCAAACCCATAGGTGCCGATAACAAGCGCACCGACTTCGCCCTCGCCGCCTGAGCGAGCCTCGAAGTCCGTCAGCCTGAGCTAGCTTCCGTCTCAGATCCTGGCGTCATCTAGGGAGCCACTGCTCGCAGCCTTCGTCACCGGGGCTGCGGGGACTTCAAGGTGACTGAGCCCGTCCACCGCTCGTCTGCGTGACGGTGGGGGCCGAGAAAGGCAGATGCAGACTGCGCCCGGAGAAGCCCTGGTTCCACGTCATCGGACGCGGGTTCGATTCCCGCCACCTCCACCATGTGCCACGAGGCCCGTCCCCATCGCGGGGGCGGGCCTCGTGCGCGTCTCCCTGCCACGTCGTCCGACGCGGGATGTCACGCTTGCGCTGGCCACAGCGGTTCTGGTCAGCTTCGGGCATGGAATCCGCCGTCGAGAGCGCGCTTCGCGAGCAGATCATCGCGTGGGTGCGGGAACGGGCGGAGGCGAACGGCGGCTTCGTCCACCGGGAGGAGATGCTCAGCTACCGCACGGGTGGGCGCCGCCTGCCGATCATCGACTACTCGCGGGGCATCCGGAACCCGGTGGAGTTCGCGTCCACGCTGTCGATCGTCTCGTCGGTGACCGGGCCGTACGACGACGTCGAGAGCGAGGACGGTCTGCTGCACTACGCGTACCGCAAGGGCGACCCGTTCGGCGGGGACAACGCCAAGCTGCGGCACGCGCTGACCACGGGCATGCCGTTGATCCTGTTCCGCAAGGAGGTCGCCAACTTCTACACCCCGGTGGCTCCGGTGTACGTCGTGGACGACTATCCCGAGGACCGCACGTTCGTGATCGCGCTGGACGAGGCGTTCCGCTTCATGGGGGATCTGAAGGAGCTCACCGTGGCGCAGCGCTCGTACGCCGTGCGACTGGCCAAGCAGCGGCTGCACCAGCCGGCGTTCCGCACCCGGGTGCTGCTCGCGTACGAGACGCGGTGTGCGATGTGCCGCCTGGCACACGGGTCGCTGCTCGACGCGGCGCACATCGTCCCCGACGGGGAGCAGCTCGGAGTTCCGACGACCTCGAACGGGCTCGCGCTCTGCAAGATCCACCACGCCGCGTACGACCAGAACATGCTCGGCGTGACCCCCGACTACGTCGTCCACCTGGACCGGGAGCTGCTGGACGAGGTGGACGGGCCGATGCTCCGGCACGGGTTGCAGGCGATGCACGGGCAGCGGCTCACCCTGCCACGGCGGGCGGCCGACGTCCCGTCGCAGGACCTGCTCGCGTGGCGGTGGGAGCGGTTCGCCAGCAGATGACTGTCGCCCGCGCGGGCGTCATGGTGCCGGGACGTCCTCGAACACCTCGCCGGGGTTGCGCAGCATCCCGAACCGGTCGAGCGGCCAGGCGGTGACGAACGCGACGCCGACGACGTCGGCGATCGGCACCGCGCCGCCGCCGGGGTCGCCCTGGTGGGCCCGTGAGTCGGCGGACTGCGGCCGGTTGTCGCCCATCACCCAGATCGAGTCCGGCGGCACCACCGCCTCGAACGCCCGCTGGCTCGGGCCGACGCTCGGCGCGAGGTAGGCGGACTCGTCGAGGGGCTCGTCGTTGACGGTGACCGGGGACCCGCCGCCCGCGGAGGCGACGGTGTCGCCGGGCAGGCCGATGACGCGCTTGATGAGGTGGTCCTCGGACTGCTGCGGCACGAGCCCGACGGCGATCAGCGCGTCCTGGACCACGTTCGTCCTCGGCGCCGCCTGCTGGTCGAGCCAGCCGCCCGGGTCCGCGAACACCACGATGTCCCCGCGGTGCACGTCGAACGGCCCCGGGGCGAGCTTGTTCACCAGCACCCGGTCACCTTCGAGCAGCGTGTCGTGCATCGACGCGCTCGGGATGAAGAACGCCTGCGCCAGGAACGTCTTCACCAGCCAGGACAGCACCAGCGCGCTGACCAGGACGATCGCCGTCTCCCGCAGGAACGACGCGACCGGTCCGCGCCGGCGTCCGGAAGGTGCGCCGGTCGCGTCGTCGCTGGTGGGCGCTGCTGCGGGCTCCGTCACGGGACGACCCTCCCACGTCGTCGTCCCTCGTGAGTGTCCTTCGCCGCTGACCCCTCTGGGCGTGCGGACTGCGGACGCGACGAGGCCCGCCCCGGTGGGTGGGACGGGCCTCTTTGGCGGGTGAGGGGGTGGGTCAGCCCTTGCGGCCCGACCGCCCTCCGATCGGCACGACGGAGTCGAGCGCGAACCGACCGCCGCCGAGGAAGACGAACGCCGCACCGGCGGCGGCGATGAGCAGGACGAACTCGTACCCACCGTCGCTGGCGAAGAACCCGGCGTCGAGGTGGGTGGTGAACAGGGCGCCCAGGCCGACGACGACGGTGATGGCACCGGCGACGCGGGTGAGCAGTCCGAGGATGAGGAGGGCGCCGGCGGCGACCTCGGCGACGGGCAGGGCGATCCCGAGGACCTCGGGCAGCGGCAGCCCGAGTCCGGCGAGCATGTCCTGCACGCCGGCGACGGTGAAGACGGTGAGCTTCTGGATGCCGTGCGCGAGCATCACGACGCCCAGGACGATCCGGAGCAGCGCGGTTCCGATGGCGGGTGCGTGGGTCATGCGGTTCACCCTCACACGAGGTCGTTGAAGGTGCAACATTCTGTGACCAGGCTGAACGCGCGCGTTCGGCTCACACGGCTGGGTCGAGCGTTGGGCCATCCGTGTTCAATGCGCTCGGCTGTTCAACGCCGTTGAACAGTCCGGAGAATTGAACGGGTAGGTGGTGCTCGCTCGCGGATTGAGGGGTGGTGACGTGACAGCGTCGTGCCATGAGCACGCACGTTTTAGCCGCAGCACCTAAGATCTGCAGGGTGAACCGCGAGCGCGCCGCACTGACCGCGATCGCTCGCGCCCCGATGCGAACGGTCCGGGCGCGCGACCTCGCCGACGTCTACGCGCACCCAGGCCCGGAGCTCGCGGCGCTCGCGGGCAGAGGAGTCGTGCGTCGCCTGGCGCACGGGTTCTACTGCGCGGTCCCGCCGGAGCACGTCGGCACCGCGTGGCGGCCATCCGTCGAAGCGGCCTCGGCGGCGGTCGCGACCGCGCTCTACGGCGACCGGGTCCCAGTGCTCACCGGGCTGTCGGCCGCGCGGATCCACCGCGCGCTCCCGCGGGCGATCGCCGTGGGACACGTCGCGGTGCCCGCCCAGCGGCGGCCGCTGCGGTTCGCGGACCGCGAGGGCGAGATCCGGTTCATCGCCCGGGCTGTCGCCGACCTCGACGCGGTCGTCGTCCCGACCGACCTCGGCCAGGCGCTCGTGACCACGGCCGAGCAGACGGTGCTCGACCTCGCGCGCAACGACCCCCGCGGCGAGGACCTGGACGCCCAGCAGTCGATCACGGCGCTCCGGCCCGAGTGCGACCTGGACACGATGCGCGACCTCGCCGAGCGGCAGCGGATGCGTGCGACGTTCGCGCGGGTGGTGGGCTCGTGACGGCCGGGGCGCCCTATGGCGAGTGGGAGGCCGTCGCCGAGCGCTTCGACGTCGACCAGGAGCAGGTGCGCCGCGACCACCTCATCTCGCACGTCCTCGGCGCGATCGCCGCGGTAGTGCCGTCGGAGGACCTGGTGTTCTTCGGCGGGACGGCCCTGTCGCGGACGTTCCTCGCGGACGCGCGCTTGAGCGAGGACATCGACCTGATCGCCCTGGCGCCGCGCGCGCAGGTCGCGGAGCAGATCGAGTCGGCGGTTCGGCGAGGGCTGGCGCGGTCGCACGGTCGTCCGGTGTGGCGCCCCGCGCTCACGGCGACCGCAGGGAGCGAGGCTGCCGTGCTCGAGATCCCCGGCGCCGCCAGCGTCCAGGTCCAGCTGCTCGCCGGCGCGGGCTACCTCTGGCCGACGGAGGTCCGCGACGTCGAGCAGCGCTACGGCGACGCGCCGCCGGCGCGGCTGCGCACGCTCACGGCACCCGGCTTCGCGGCGGCCAAGCTCGGGACGTGGATCGACCGGCGGGCGCCGCGCGATCTCTACGACCTCTGGGCCCTGGGCCGACGCGGTCTCCTGGACGAGGCCGCGCTCGACGTGTTCGTCCGGTTCGGGCCGACCGCTCGTCCGCCGTCGCCCTGGGTGTTCGACCACGTCCCGGACGAGTCGCAGTGGCGTCGCGCGCTGGCGCACCAGACCCGGCTGGACGTGTCGGCCGCCGAGGCGCTCGACGCCGTCCGCGCCGCGTGGCTGCGGCTGTCCGAGGCCTGAGGTCACCCCCGGTAGTACACCGCCAGCGGGTACCCCGGCCCGTCCACCACCGTCACCGGCGTCGCGAACACGTCGCTCAGCACGGTCGACGTCATCACCTCCGCGGGTGTCCCGACGTACCGGATCCGCCCGTCGGTCATGGCGATGATCCGGTCGGCGTACGCGGACGCGAAGTTGATGTCGTGCACCACGAGCACGACGGTCTTCCCGAGCTCGTCGGCGGCGCGCCGCAGCCGGGCCATCATCGCGACGGCGTGCTGCATGTCGAGGTTGTTCAGCGGCTCGTCGAGCAGCACGTAGTCGGTGTCCTGGGCGAGGACCATGGCGACGTAGGCGCGCTGCCGCTGCCCGCCGGAGAGCTCGTCGAGGAACCGGTGCTGCAGGTCGGTGAGGTCGAGGAACCCGAGGGCGGTGTCGACGGCGGCCTCGTCGTCCCGGGTGATCCGGCCCTGGGAGTGCGGGAACCGGCCGAGCTGGACGAGCTGCCGCACGGTGAGCCGCGCGACGAAGTGGTTCTCCTGCCGCAGGATCGCGAGCCGCCGGGCGAGGTCGCGGGGGTGGGTGGTGACGACGTCGAGCCCGCCGACGGTGACGCGGCCGGTGTCGGCGTGCAGCAGGCGCCCGACGATGGTGAGCATCGTGGACTTGCCGGCGCCGTTGGGGCCGACGAGGGCGGTGACGCCCCCGGTGGGGATCTCGAGGTCGACCGGCCCGAGGGCGTGGACGTCCCCGTAGGTCTTGGCGACGTCGTGGAGCGTGATCACCGCAGGCCCTTCCGGAGCAGGTGGACGAGGAAGACGAGCCCGCCGGCGAGCTCGATGATGACGGAGACCAGCCCGGCGGCGTAGAACACGTGCCGCAGCACGAAGTAGGCGCCGAGGAGCGTCGCGCAGGCGACGGCGGCGACCATGGGCAGGGTCCGGGTGTGCCGGCTGTCGCCGACGACCTGGTAGGTCAGCATCGCGACGACGAACCCGAAGAACGTCATCGGCCCGACCATGGACGTCGAGACGGAGATGAGCACGGCGACGAGGACGAGCGTGAGCAGGACCTCGCGCTGGTGGCGGACGCCGAGGCTGGTGGCGGTCTCGCGGCCGAGCGCGACGACGTCGAGGACGTGCCGCCGCCGCCAGAGCACGGTCCCGACGACGACGCAGACCAGCGCGCCCCACGGCAGGTAGGAGGCGTCGGAGGCGCTGATGTTGCCGAACAGCCGCGCGGACAGGATGTCGAACTCGCTGGGCGTGAGCAGCCGCTGCATGAAGGTCGACAGGGAGCCGAACCCCATGCCGAGGACGACGCCGACGAGTAGCAGCAGGTGCAGGTTCGCCTTCGTGCCCGTGAACAGCCAGCCGTAGAGCAGCGACGCGAAGCCGACCATGAGCAGGCTCTGCAGGGCGATCTTGCCGAGCCCGTCGGTGGCGGCGAGCGTCCCGGCGCCGAACAGGAAGACCAGCGCGGTCTGGATGACCCGGTACAGCGCGTCGAAGCCGAGGATCGACGGCGTGAGGATCCGGTTGTTGGTCACGGTGTGGAAGACGACGGTGGCGACGCCCTGGCAGAACGCGACGACGAGGATGGTGCCGACGGACGCGAACCGGCTGCGGACGATCACCCAGAACCCGGACGAGCCGGGGGCGGCGGGGTTGCCGTAGGTGAGGATCCCGACGGCGGCGGCGAGCGCGAGCAGCACGACGAGGGTCAGCCGGAACCCGTAGGACCCGACGACGACGCGCCAGCGCGGCCCGCCGGAGTGCGGGGCGTGCGGGGGAGCGGCGGCGGGGCTCCAGGTCCGGGGCGACGTCGTGACCTCAGCCACGGCGCTGCACCCGCAGGACGAGGGCGACGAACGCGGCGGCGCCGACGATGCCGAGGATCATCGCGACGGGAACCTCGAACGGCATCCGCACGACCCGGCCGACGATGTCGCACGCGGTGACCAGCGCGATGCCGCCGAGGCAGACCCACGGCAGGTTGGACCGCAGGTCGTCACCACGGAGCATCGCGACGACGTTGGGGACGATCAGCCCGAGGAACGGCAGGAACCCGACGACGACGGTGGTGACGCCGGAGGCGACGGCGACCAGCGAGGTGCCGAGCAGGATGAGCCGGTCGTAGCGGACGCCGAGGTTGGTGGCGACGTCCCGGCCGAGCCCGGCGACGGTGAGCCGGTCGGCGAGCACGAAGATGGCGACGCACACGGCGGCGACGATCCACAGCACCTCGTACTGCCCGCGCACGACGCTGGTGAAGGACCCCATGAACCACGTGCCGAGCAGCTGCAGGTAGTTGGTGGAGATGGCGATGAGCGTGGTGAGGGCGCTGACGACGGCGCCGAGCATGATGCCGACGACGGGCACGACGAGCGTCGAGCGCACCTGCACGCGACGCAGGATCGCCATGAACACCATCGTCCCGACGAACGCCGCCGCCGACGCGACCACCATGCGGGTCGCGATGCCCGCGCCGGGCAGCAGCAGCACGGACAGCAGCAGGCCGAGCGCGGCCCACTCGCTGGTGCCGCTGGTGGTCGGCTCGACGAACCGGTTCTGGGTGAGCTGCTGCAGCACGAGCCCGCTGACGGCCATGGCGCTGCCCGCGAGCACGAGCGCGAGGGTGCGGGGGATGCGGGTGATGAGGAACATCTGCCCGCCGCCCTCGGCGCGCAGGTCGTAGACGCCGACGAACAGCGACGCGACGACCAGCGCCAGGGTGACGGCGAGCGCGAGGACCAGCGGCAGGGCGGACCGCCGCCCCGGGCGGGTGCCCGGGGCGGCGGTCGCGGCGAGGGGTGCCGCAGGTGCGCTGCTGCGCGTCACGCGGCGCCGAAGGCGTCGGCGAGCTGCTGGTACAGCGCCGTGTACGCCTGGATGTCCTCGGTCAGGTAGAAGTCCGGGTCGAGGTAGACGACCTGGTCCTGCGCGACGGCGGTGACGCCGGCCAGCGCCTCGGAGCCGCCGATGAGCTCGGCGGCCGGGCGGTACTCGCCCTCGCCGACGCCCGCGCCGTCGCGGTCGAGCACGACGATCCAGTCGGGGTTCGCGGCGGCGATGGCCTCGACGCCGATGTCGTCGCCGTGCGAGGTGTCCTCGGCGGCCTGCTCGATGGCGGGCTCCAGGCCGAGCGTCGGGAACAGGGTGCCGATGCTGCGGCCGGTGCCGGGAGCGGAGTAGGAGATCTCCCCGCCGGAGGTGATGAGACCGACGACGGTGCTGCTGCCGTCGTACGCGTCGGCGGCGGCGGAGACGGCGTCCTCGTAGTCGGCGACGATCGCGGCGGCCTCGTCCTCGCGGTCGAAGATCTGCCCGAGGGCCTCGACCTGGCGGATGAGCTCGTCGGACTGCGGCTCGCCGTCGCGGGGGTGCAGCTCGATGATGACGGCGTCGGGGTTCTGGGCCTTGATGTCGTCGTAGCTGTCGGAGAACCGGTAGCCGCCGATGATGAGGTCGGGCTCGGCGGCGACGATGGACTCGAGGTTCGGCTCGCGGTGCATGCCGACGTCGAGCACGGCGTCGTCCTCGGTGTACTGCGGCCACAGGCCGTCGCCCATGATGCCCTTGGGCGCGGCGACGAGCGGGACGTCCCAGGACGACAGGGTCTCGAAGACGTGGTTGTCGAGCGCGACGACGCGCTCGGGGTTCACGGGGACCTCGACGGTGCCGTGGTTGTCCTCGATCGTGACGGTGCCGGTCGCGGCGGTGTCGGCGGTCGTGGACGCGTCGTCGGTGCCGGCGTCGGCGGTGCCGCCGCAGGCGGCGAGGACCAGGGCGAGCGGCGCGGCCGTCAGGACGGCGGCCAGCCGGCGGGCGGTGGTGCGCGAGGACATGAGGCTCCCGGGGTCGGTGGGGTGGGGCGCGCTCGCACGCGCCGCACACAGGATGAGGTGAGCCTATCCTTACTCAGTCCCTGCTGTGTCAACCACCCTCCGCGGCTGGGTAGGTGGCAGCACCCCGTCAGCGCCGCGCCGACTGCTCCCGGTACCAGGCCAGCCACGACCGGTCGACGTCGCCGAGGTGCCGCCGCAGAGCGGACCGGCGCAGCGTCACCGGGCGCAGGTCCGCCCAGCTCGGCGCGTCCAGCCCCGGCAGCACCTCCGGCACCCGGGCGTGGTCGCGGCGCGCGCTGCGGTCCTGGGACGTCATCCGCGCGACCTCGCACGTCCGCCGTCCCACGGACAGCACGACCACCGGCCGGTCCTTCGCGCCCGTGCCGTCCCGGAACGGCACCATCGCGAACCACACCTGCCCGCGCCGCACGGGTCCGCCGCCCGCCCGGCCGAGCAGGCGCAGGAGCAGCACGACCGCCGCCACCACGAGCAGCAGCAGCCACGGCCGGTCGGCGACCAGGTCGGACAGGGCGGCGGGCAGCGGGAGGTCGGGCACGACCGCAGGATGCCAGGTCGGGGAGGTGTCGTGCGCCTGCGGTGAGGGGGCGGCGCACGTGCCGCTCAGGTGGGCGGGGGTGCCGCTGAGTGGCCGTCGCCCCGCCCTAGCGTGGCGGGATGACGACCTCCCGGGACGCCGTGCGCCGGACCGCGGCCACCGCCGTGGCCGCGCTGCTGCTGCTCGTGGTCGGTGCGCCGGGCGCGACCGCCGCGGGCGACGCCACCGGACCGGTGCTGCTGGTCGGCCTGACCGGGGTGCGCTGGGACGACGTCACCCCCGAGGCCACCCCGGCCCTGGACGCCCTCGCGCGCGACGGCGCGGTCGGCAGCGCGGTGGCGCGCGGTGCCCGGCCGTCCACCTGCCCGAGCGCCGGGTGGCTCGCCGTGGGTGCGGGCGGCCGCGCGG
>NZ_RFFI01000098.1 GCF_003696205.1 Cellulomonas triticagri | reverse complement strand
CCCTGGTCGGCACCGTCGGCGGCGCGGCGTGGCGCGCGTGGGCGGCCCGCACCGGTCGCCCGGACCTGCCCGCCGCGCTGGCGGAGGACGTCACGGCGGTGACCCTGGCGGCGCTGGCCACGCGCCGCTGACGCCCGCTCCCAGCGCCGCGTCCGGACCCGGGCGCGGCGCTGTGCCGTGCTGTGCTGGGACAGACCGTGCACGGTCACAGTTGGGTCACGGTGCGATCCCGCTGCTTCCGTTCCTGCGCCTGTGCTGCTTACTGTGACCGTGCACAGCAGCAACGCGAGGGAGCGGGAACGGATGACGGAGTTCGGCTGGCCGACGGAGGGCATCTCCTACGGCGGTGACTACAACCCGGAGCAGTGGCCCCGCCACGTCTGGGACGAGGACGTCGCCCTGATGCGCGAGGCCGGGGTCAACCTGGTGAGCGTCGGGATCTTCTCCTGGGCCCTGCTCGAGCCCCGCGAGGGCGAGTACGACTTCGGCTGGCTGGACGACGTGATCGGCCTGCTGCACGCGAACGGCATCGCCGTCGACCTCGGCACCCCGACCGCCGCGCCCCCGGCGTGGTTCTACGCCACCTACCCGCAGGCGCGCGTCGTCACCCGCGACGGCACGGCCCTCGGCCCGGGCTCGCGCGGCATGGTCTCGCCGAGCTCGCCCGAGTACCGCGCGGCGTCCGCCCGCATCGCGGGCGAGCTCGCCCGCCGCTACGCCGACCACCCCGCTGTCGTCATGTGGCACATCCACAACGAGTACGGCGCCCCGGTCGGCGAGGACTTCTCGCCCGCGTCCGTCGCGGCGTTCCGGGAGTGGCTGCGCGCGCGGTACGGCTCGCTCGACGGGCTGAACGCGGCGTGGGGCACGGCCTTCTGGGGTCAGGTGTACGGCGAGTGGGAGCACGTCGGCGCCCCCGCCGCGACGGCCTCGACGCCCAACCCGGCGCAGCGCCTCGACTTCGCGCGGTTCACCGACGACCAGCTGCGCGCCTGCTTCGTCAACGAGCGCGACGCGATCCGGCAGCACGCCGCCCAGCCGGTGACCACGAACTTCATGGCGCACCAGTCGTACAACACCGACCTGTGGCGCTGGGCGCGCGAGGTCGACGTCGTCTCCGACGACCACTACCTGTGGTCCCCGGACGAGGACGGCCACGTGGGCCTCGCCCTGTCCGCCGATCTCACCCGGTCGGTCGCGCGCGGCAAGCCGTGGATCCTCATGGAGCACTCCACCTCGGCGGTGAACTGGCAGGGCCACAACATCGCCAAGCGCCCGGGGGAGATGCACCGCAACGCGCTGACCCACCTCGGTCGCGGCGCCGACGGCATCCTGTTCTTCCAGTGGCGGGCCTCGCGGTCCGGCGCGGAGAAGTTCCACTCGGCGATGCTGCCGCACGCCGGCACCGGCTCCCGGGTGTTCCGCGAGGTCGTCGACCTCGGCGCCAAGCTCGGCCGGCTGTCCGAGGTGCGGGGCTCGCGCGTGCGGGCCGATGTCGCGGTGCTCTACGACTGGGAGTCCCTGTGGGCCCAGGACCTGGAGTGGCGGCCCTCGGACGAGCTCGGCTTCCGCGAGCGGGTTCGCGCCTACTACGAGCGGCTGTGGCGCGACGGCGTCACCGTCGACTTCGCGCACCCCGAGGACGACCTGTCCGGCTACCGCCTGGTGGTCGCGCCGTCCTCCTACCTGCTGACGCAGGCCGCGGGCAAGAACCTCGCCGACTACGTCGCGCAGGGCGGCACCCTGCTGGTGTCCTGCTTCGCGGGCGTCGTGGACGAGCACGACGCGGTGCACGAGGGCGGCTTCGGCGCCCCCCTGCGCACCGCGCTCGGCCTGACCGTCGAGGAGTTCCTGCCGGTCCGCCCCCAGCACGACGTGGCCGTCGACCTCGACGGCGCGACGGTCCCCACCGCGGCGTGGAGCGAGCACCTGGTGCTCGACGGCGCCGAGGTCCGCGGCACCTACCGCGGCGGCCCCGCGGACGGCATGCCCGCGATCACCCGGCACGCGCACGGCGAGGGGCAGGGCTGGTACGTCAGCACCCGCCTGGACGTCGCGGCGCTCGCCCCCGTGCTCGCGGCGGTCTACGCCGACGCGGGCGTCGAGCCGTCGGGCCTGCCGGAGGGCGTCGAGGTCGTGGTCCGCCACGGCGACGCCCACGACTACGTCGTCGCGGTCAACCACCGCGACGAGCCGGTCACCCTCGCGGTGCCGGGCACGGACCTGCTGACCGGCACCGAGGCCGACCAGCAGCACGAGATCGGTGCGGGCGAGGTGGCGGTGCTGCGCACCACCGCCCGCCCGCAGGGGGGTGGTCGCTGACCGCACCACCGCCGGACCACCGCCCGGCCGGACCCTCCTCCGGCCGGGCGGGGCGGCGGCTCCCGCACCGCGGGGACGCACCGTGCGCCCCCGCACCCACCACGGGTCGCAACGACGCGATCGACGCTCAGCGGCGGCCCTCCTGAAAGGACGACACATGCGCAGGCACTTCGCAGCCGGCGTCGCCGCAGTGGCGACCGTGGCCCTCCTCGCCGCGTGCAGCGGCGACCCCGCCCCCACGACGACCGCCGAGGGCGACGCCCCCGCCGCGGGCTCGGCGGGCGAGCTCGTGATCTGGTCCGACGCCGAGCGCGCCGAGGCGATCAAGAACGCCGCGGCCGACTTCGAGACGGACACCGGCGCGACCGTCACGGTCGTGCAGAAGAACTTCGAGGACCTGCGCGCGGACTTCCTCGCCCAGGTCCCCACCGGCGAGGGCCCGGACATCACCGTCGGCGCCAACGACTGGCTCGGCGAGTTCGTCGAGTCCGGCGTGGTCGACACGATCAGCCTCGGCTCGCGGGCCGCGGACTTCGAGCAGGTCACCCTCGACGCGTTCACCTACGACGGCCAGCTGTACGCGCTGCCGTACGCGCAGGAGACCGTCGCGCTCATCCAGAACACCGCGCTGGTCGGCGACACCGCGCCGCAGACCTTCGACGAGATGATCCAGATGGCGACGGACGCCGGGTTCGGCGACCGCCCGTTCATCCTCTACACCAACGGCGCCGAGGGTGACATGTACACCTCGTACGCGTTCCAGACGTCGTTCGGCGCCCCGGTGTTCGTCCAGGACGAGGACGGCTCGTACACCTCCGAGGTCGGCATGGGCGGCGAGCAGGGTCTCGCCTACGCGCGCTGGATCCAGGCCAACGGCTCCGCCGGCACCGGCTACTTCACCGACACCGTCGACTACGACATCGGCAACGAGCTGTTCGCGAGCGGCCAGTCGCCGTTCATCGTGCAGGGCCCGTGGACCATCCCGACGTTCCAGGACGCGGGCGTCGAGGTCGCGGTGAACCCGATCCCGTCCGCCGGCGGCGAGACCGCCGCGCCGTTCGTCGGCGTGCAGGGCTTCTACCTGTCGGCGCAGTCGGACAACGCGCTGCTCGCCAACGAGTTCCTCGCGAACTACGTCGCCACCGACGAGGCGCAGCAGGCCCTGTACGAGGCCGACCCGCGCATCCCGGCGCTCACGGCCGTGGCCGAGGACGTCAGCGACGACCCGGTCATCGCCGGGTTCCTCGCCGCCGCGCAGAACGGCGTGCCCATGCCGAACATCCCCGAGATGGGCGCCGTCTGGGACTTCTGGAACGCCGCGCAGATCGCGCTGATCACCGGCCAGGACCCCGACAGCACCTGGACCTCCATGGTCGCCAGCGTGGAGCAGGCGATCGGCTGACCCACAGCGCGGGCGGGGCGTGCGCGCCCCGCCCGCGCGCCGCACCCCCCGGCCGCCCCAGGCGCCACCCCAGCACGAGGAGCAACGATGTCCGTCGGCACGCGAACCGCCGAGCACCCACCCGGCACCCCGCCCGACCGCCCCGACGAGCGGGCGCCCCGCGAGTCGCACGCCCGCGACTGGCGCGGCCTCGGCTGGGGCTTCCTGGTGAAGCTCGCGCTGATGGCGGTCGTGAACGCGGGCGGCGTGCTCGCCATCCTGTCGGCGTACCAGGTGGGCGCGTGGGTCGTGCTGGGCGCGCTGGTCGTGCTGCTCGCGGCCGCGGACTGGATCTACTTCGCCCGCCGCACGCTGCCCCTGAAGTACATGTTCCCGGGCCTGGTCTTCCTGGTCGTGTTCCAGATGTTCACGCTCGGGTACACCGGGTACGTGGCCTTCACGAACTACGGCACCGGCCACCTCGGCAGCATGCAGCAGGCGGTCGACGCCGCGCTGATCCAGGACGAGCGCCAGGTCGAGGACTCCCCGGAGTACCCCCTCGCGGTCGTGCGGGACGGCGACGCGCTCGGGTTCGCGGTCAACGACGACGGCACCGT
The DNA here is from genome assembly GCF_003696205.1 of Cellulomonas triticagri. GTDB lineage: Bacteria > Actinomycetota > Actinomycetes > Actinomycetales > Cellulomonadaceae > Cellulomonas > Cellulomonas triticagri. The sequence continues at coordinate 12,084 of NZ_RFFI01000098.1, read as the reverse complement.
CCGGGTCGGCACCGCCGAGGAGCCCCTCGAGACGGTCGGCGGCGCGCAGGTCGACGACCGCGGCACGCCCGTCGCGGTGCCCGGCTGGGAGGTCGTGCCGCGCGCGCAGCTGTTCTCCGACGCCGACCTGCAGGCCGAGGTCGTCGCCCTGCGCGTCCCGGTGTCCGGCGACGCCGAGGACGGCTCGCTGCGCACCCGCGAGGGCTCCACCGCGTCGGTGTACACCTCCCGGCTGGAGTGGGACCCCGCGGCGCAGACGATCACCAACACCGAGACCGGCGCCGTCTACAGCCCGTCCGACCGGGGGCAGTTCGTCACCGAGGACGGCGAGCGCCTCGCCGCCGGCTGGTACGTCAACGTCGGCTTCGACAACTTCGTCCGGGCGTTCACCGACGCCACCTACGCCGGCCCGCTGCTCAAGGTCGCGGCGTGGACGTTCGCGTTCGCGATCCTCACCGTGCTCACCAGCTTCGGGCTGGGCCTGCTGTTCGCGCTGATCTACAACGACCCGCGCATCCGGGGCCGCAAGATCCTGCGGACGCTGTTCATCCTCCCGTACGCCTTCCCCGCGTTCATGTCCGCGCTGCTGTGGCGCGGCATGCTCAACGCCGAGTTCGGCGTCATCAACGACTGGTTCTTCCTCGGCGCGAACATCGGCTGGCTCAGCGACCCGTGGCTCGCGAAGATCGCGATCCTCTGGGTCAACCTGTGGCTCAGCTACCCGTACTGGTTCCTCGTCACCACCGGCGCGCTGCAGGCGCTGCCCGGCGACGTGATGGAGGCCGCCCGGGTCGACGGCGCGGGGCGGTGGCGGCAGTTCCGCTCGATCACCCTGCCGATGCTCATGGTGTCGACCGCGCCGCTCGCCATCGCGTCGTTCGCCTTCAACTTCAACAACTTCACGATCATCTACATGCTCACCGGCGGCGGGCCCGCGTTCTCCGGGTCCAGCACCCCGATGGGCTCGACCGACATCCTCATCTCCGCGATCTACCAGATCTCCGGGGTGTCGGGCGGCCGCGCCGACTACGGCCTGGCCAGTGCCCTGTCCATCGTGGTGTTCGTCGTGATCGGCGTCATCTCCGCCCTGGCGTTCCGCCAGACCCGCAAGCTCGAGGAGATCTGACATGGCTGCCGTCGAGACCCCGGTCCGCACCGGGAGCACGAACCGCCCGACGCGCGCCCGGCGCGCCCGCTGGTGGGCGGACGTCGGCTGGAAGTACCCGGTCGGCCTCGTCATCATCTTCTACGCGGTGTTCCCGCTGGTGTACGCGCTGTCCGCCGCGCTGAACCCGAACGGCTCGCTCGCCGGGTCCAGCTCGCTGTTCCGCACGATCGGCCTGGACAACTTCGCCGCCCTCGGCGACACGATGTACTGGACGTGGGTGACGAACACCCTGGTCATCGGCGGCATCGCGTCGTTCGGCGCCGTGCTCATGGGCGCCGCCGCGGCCTACGCGTTCTCCCGCTTCCGGTTCCAGGGGCGGCGCGCGTCGCTGACGACGCTGCTGATCATCCAGATGTTCCCGCAGACCGTGGCGTTCGTCGCGGTGTTCCTGCTGCTCATCTCGCTCGGCAACGTCATCCCGGCGCTGGGCGTGAACTCCCGGATCGCGCTGATCTGCGTGTACCTGGGCGGCGCGCTCGGGGCGAACACGTTCCTCATGTACGGGTTCTTCAACTCCGTGCCGCGGGAGATCGACGAGGCCGCCCGCATCGACGGCGCCACCCACTCGCAGATCTACTGGCGGCTGATCATGCCGCTGGTCACGCCGATCCTCGCCGTGGTGGCGCTGCTGGCGTTCATCTCCGCGTTCGGCGACTTCATCCTCGCCCGCATCGTGCTGACCAGCGAGGAGAACTGGACGCTCGCCGTCGGCATGTACCAGTGGGTGTCCAACCAGCTGACGTCGCGCTGGGGCCTGTTCGCGGCGGGCGCGGTCATCGGGTCGATCCCGGTGCTGGCGCTGTTCCTGTCGCTGCAGCGGTACATCGTCGGCGGGCTGTCGGCGGGGTCGGTCAAGGGCTGAGGCACGCGCGCCGCGGGAATCCTCCCCGCGGCGCGCGGCCACCGTCGGGCACGGACGCCCGACGGTGCAGGGGGACCACGGACGGGTGGGCGGGCGCGCGATCCGGCGCGCCGTCACGGGGTCGAGCACGGGAGGACCGGTCGATGAGGACGGGACCACGACGGGGAGCGCGCGCGGTCGCGCTGGCCGCGGCGCTGACGATGACGGGGGTGGCCGGCATGTCCGGTCTGGGCGCGGCGGCGGTGGCCGCCGACGAGCCCGTGCCGGTCGAGGCGGGCATCACGGTGCCGCGCGTCGACGGCATGGGGGAGGACTGGATCAACGGCGCGGACTTCTCGTCCGTGCTGTCGCTGGAGGAGTCCGGGGTGGTGTTCCGGGACGCGTCCGGGCAGCCCGCCGACGTGTTCGAGGTCCTCGCCGACGCGGGCGTGAACTACGCCCGCATCCGGGTGTGGAACGAGCCGTACAGCAGCGTCGACCCGTCCCTCGGCTACGGCGCCGGGAACGTGGACGCCGAGCGCGCGGTCGAGATCGGCCGCCGCGCCACCGCCGCCGGGATGCGGGTGCTGGTCAACTTCCACTACTCCGACTTCTGGGCGCACCCCGGGCAGCAGCGGTCCCCGCGCGCCTGGACCGGTCTGGACCTCGACCAGCGGGTCGACGCCCTGCACGACTACACGGCGGACACGCTGCAGGCGATGGCGGACGCGGGCGTGGACGTCGGCATGGTGCAGATCGGCAACGAGACGACCGGCGGCGAGATCGCCGGGGTCAGCGGCTGGGACAGCACGGCCCGGCTGTTCCAGGCGGGCTCGGAGGCGGTGCGCGAGACGCTCGGCCCCGACGTCAAGGTGGCCGTGCACTTCACCAACCCGGAGCGCGCCGGGCAGTACGCCGCCGCCGCGAAGGCCCTGGACGACCGGGGCGTCGACTACGACGTCTTCCTGTCCTCCTACTACGCGTTCTGGCACGGCAGCCTCGCCAACCTCACGGCGGTGCTGGACCAGGTCGCCACCACCTACGACAAGGAGGTGGCGGTCGCCGAGACGTCCTGGGCGTCCACGCTGGAGGACGGCGACGGGTACCCGAACGTCATCCGCACCACGCCGACCGCGTACTCCGCGTCCGTGCAGGGTCAGGCGCTCGCGATCCGAGACGTCATGCAGGCCGTCGCCGACGTGTCCGACGGGCGCGGCATCGGCACCTTCTACTGGGAGCCCGCGTGGCTGCCGGTCGGCCCGCCCGAGGACGTCGACGCCAACCGGGTGCTCTGGGAGCAGCACGGCTCCGGCTGGGCGGCGTCGCACTCCGCGGAGTTCTACGCCCCGACCGGCGAGGACTACGGCGGCTCGTCCTGGGACAACCAGGCGCTGTTCGCCTTCGACGGCACCCCGCTGGAGTCGCTGCGGGTCTACGAGTACGCGCGCACCGGCTCGGTCGGCCCGCGCGAGCTCGACGCCGTCGAGCAGCCCCGCCTGACCGTCGTCGCCGGCGACCCCGTCACCCTGCCCGGCACCGTCCGGGTGTCGTACACCGACGGCACCACCGAGGACGAGGCCGTCACCTGGCAGGACGACCCGGCGTGGCTGCTCGGCCCCGGCACCTACACGTTCGCCGGGACCAGCGCGGGCGGGCACGCGGTCGCCGCGACCGTCACCGTCCTCGCCGACGCGGGGGTGGGCGAGAACCTCGTCGCCAACGGCGGGTTCGAGGACGGCGCCGCCCCGTGGACCGGCACCGGCACGGGCTACACGATCAGCTCGAACGAGAACCCGTACGCCGGGGCGCGGTCGCTGCACTTCTGGAGCGCCACGCCGTACACCTTCACCGTCGAGCAGACGGTCACCGGCGTCCCCGCCGGGCAGTACCGGCTGTCCGCCCGCGCGCAGGGCGACGGGGCCGGCGCCACGGACACGCTGCAGATCTCCGCGAGCTCCGGCATCTCCTCGGTGACGACGGACTTCGCGCTCGCCGGGTGGGCGAACTGGCAGCACCCGCAGACCGACGTGCTGAACGTCGGCTCCGACGGGGTCGTCGTGGTCTCCACCTCCGCCGCCCTGGGCGCCGGGGCGTGGGGGAGCATCGACGAGGTCGAGCTCGTCGCCGTCGCCCCGCAGGCCGTCGCGGACACCGCGGCCCTGCGGGACCTGGTCGACCGGGCCGCCGCCGTCGACCGCGCCGCGTACACCGCCGGCTCGGTGGCGGTGCTCGACGCGGCCGTGGGGCGCGCGGACTTCGTGCTCCGCGCCGCCGCACCCGACCAGGCCACGGTGGACGGGGCGGCGGGCGCGCTGACCAGCGCGCTCGACGGCCTGGTCCCGGTGTCCGGCCCGACCCCCGGACCCGGGGAGCCGACGCCCGGTGAACCGACCCCCGGCGAGCCCGAGCCCGACACCCCCACCGCCACCGTGTCCGCGACCACCGTGCGTGCGGGCGGCACCGTCACCCTCACCCTCGCCGGTCTGCCCGGCGAGCAGGTGGAGGTCGGCGTCGCCTCCGTGTACCAGCGGCTCGCGACGGTGGGCCTCGTGGACGGCGGCGCCACCGTCACCGTGACGATCCCCGCCGACCTCGCACCCGGCCTGCACCACCTGCAGGTGCGGGACGCGACCGGCGCCGTGCTCGTCGAGGTGCCGATCACCGTGCTCGCCGCGGGCGGGGGCGCGCTCGCGGCCACCGGTGCGGCGGGCGTCGGCCTCGCGGGCGCCGCCGCTCTGGCCCTCGTCGCCGGGGGCGTCGCGCTGCTGGTGCGCCGCCGCACGGTCGCGCTGCGCCCGGTCGCCTCGGACGCCGGGCGCTGAGCAGCGTGACCACCCGACCCGCCCCCGCCGTCGCCGCCCTGCGCGCGGCGGCGGGGGTGGGTACGGCGCGCTGCGACCACCAGGGGGTGTCGTGGTCGTAAGGTCAGGGTCCGTGGACTCACCCGCGCGACGGCGCCCGACGATCCGCGACGTCGCCGCCACCGCCGGCGTGTCGCGCGGCACGGTGTCCCGGGTGCTCAACGGCGGCCACTGGGTGTCGCCCGAGGCGCTCGCCGCCGTGCAGGAGGCGATCCGCAGCACCGGGTACGCCGCGAACCAGCACGCCCGCAGCCTCGTCACCGGTCGGTCGAACTCGGTGGCGTTCCTGCTCACCGAGCCGCAGCACCTGCTGTTCGAGGACCCGACGTTCTCGATCCTGCTGCGGGCCGCCGCCGAGGCGCTGGCCACCCGCGAGATGCCGTTGCTGCTCATGGTCGCGGGTACCCAGCAGGAGCGGCGCCGGATCACCGACTACGTCGCCGCCGGGCACGTCGACGGCGTCCTGCTGATCTCCTCGCACCGGGGCAACCCGGTGGTGGGCGAGCTGCTCCGCCAGGGCGTGCCGACCATCGCGTGCGGCGAGCCGCTGGGCTACGAGGACAGCATCGGGTGGGTGTCCGCCGACGACCTCGGCGGCGCGCGCCGGATGACCGAGCACCTGCTCGCGCGCGGCCGGACCCGGGTCGCGACGATCACCGGCCCGCAGGACACCCCGGGCGGCGTGCGGCGGCTGCTCGGTTTCCGCGAGGCGCTGGGCGACGCGTTCGACCCGGACCTCGTCGCGCACGGGGACTACACCCGCGCGGGCGGCCAGGCCGCGATGCGCGAGCTCCTCGACCGGCGGCCCGACCTCGACGGGGTGTTCGTCGCCTCGGACCTCATGGCCGCGGGCGCGATCGTCGCGCTGCGCGACGCCGGGCGCAGCGTCCCCGGCGACGTCGCCGTCGGCGGCTTCGACGACTCCGGCCTCGCCGCCACCCTAGAGCCCGCCCTGACCACGATGCGCCAGCCCTTCGAGCGCATCGCCGAGGAGATGATCCGCCTCCTGCTGGAGGTGGTGGAGGGCGCCGACCCCGCCCGCATCACCCTGCCCACCACCCTGGTCGAGCGCGCGAGCACCTGAGCCGCTCGCCACGACGCTAGGGTCGGCGCATGAGTGGGTCGCTGATGCTGCTGGACTCCGCGTCGCTGTACTTCCGCGCGTTCTACGGGGTGCCCGATTCGATGCGCTCGCCGGCGGGGGAGCCCGTGAACGCCGTGCGCGGGCTGCTCGACATGATCGCCCGGCTGGTGACCGACCACCGCCCGGACCGTCTGGTCGCGTGCTGGGACGAGGACTGGCGCCCGGAGTTCCGCGTCGCGGCCATCCCGTCGTACAAGGCGCACCGCGCGGTCGGGGGAGCGGAGGCGGCCGCGGCGGCGCTCGCGGGCGGGCCCCCGGCGGTCGAGGAGGTCCCGGACGCGCTCGCCCCGCAGGTCCCGGTGATCGCGGAGGTGCTGGCGGCGCTCGGCATCGCGCGTGCCGGGGCCGCGGGCTTCGAGGCCGACGACGTCATCGGCACGCTCACCGCGCGCGAGGTCGCGCGCCCGCCGGGGGAGCGACGCCCGGTCCTGGTCGTCACCGGTGACCGCGACCTGTTCCAGCTCGTCGACGACGACGTCCCGGTGCGGGTCCTGTACCCGGTGCGGGGCATCAAGGACCCCGACGTGGTCGACGTCGCCCGGCTGCGGGAGAAGTACGCGGTGGCGTCAGGCCCGGCGTACGCCGACATGGCGGTGCTGCGCGGCGACCCGAGCGACGGCCTGCCGGGCGTCGCGGGCATCGGCGAGAAGACCGCCGCGACCCTGCTGGAGCGGTACGGCACGCTCGACGCCGTGCGCGCCGCGGCCCTCGACCCGGGCGACCGGGGCCTCACGGTGACGCAGCGGCGGCGGCTGCTGGAGGCGTCCGACTACCTCGACGTCGCCCCGGCGGTCGTGCACGTCGCCGCGGACGCCCCGGTGGTCCTCGCCGACGGCACCGACCCCGCCGCCCCGGACGCGTTCGCGGTCCCGCGCGAGCCCGCCGACCCCGAGGCCCTGGTCGACCTCACGGAGCGCTGGGGCCTGGACTCCAGCGTCCGCCGGGTGCTGTCCGCCCTCGCGGCTCGCTGAGCCCGCCGGCGATCCCGCAGCGGCCGGGGACGCCGAAGGGGGTCACCGCCCCCCGGTGACCCCCTCCGCGCGACCGCTCGGGTCGCGTCCGCGGTCCGTCTCCCGCGCCGGTGGTTCCCCGGCCGTCCGGACCGCCCTCGGGCGCGCACCCGGTCCCCCCTGGCCGGGTGCGCGCCGGTGGCGTCAGCGCACCTTCAGCACCCCCAGCGCGAGCGTCGGCGTGTAGCCGCCGTCCCCGGTGTAGAGCGCGGTCAGCACGGTGGTGCCGCGCACGGCCGGCAGCGTCACGGTCGCGGCGCCGTCGGTCAGCGGCACCGTCGCGACGGGTCGCAGCCCGGCGAGCAGCGTCACCTTGCCGCCCGCGACCGGGGCGCCCTCGCCGCCACCGACGCGCACGGTGACCTCGGGCGTCGCCCCGCGGGACACGGTCCAGGACGCCGTCTCCAGCGCGATGTCCGGGACGGTGGCGATCACCCGGTACGCCCGCTGGGTCTGCGACCCGGTGACGTCCGCGCTGCCGGTGTACACGGCCGTGAGGGTGTGCGACCCGGCCTTCAGGTCCCGCGGCAGGGCGATCGTCGCCGCCGCCGTGGTGCCGTCCCCGGCGACCAGGTCGCCGGTCGCCAGCACGGTGTCCCGCTCGCGGATCTCGACGGTGCCGGTCGGGACCGTGCCCTGGCCGGTGACGGTCACGGTCGCGCCCACCTCGGACCCGTAGCGGCCCGAGTTCTGCGTGAGCGTCACCTTGGTCGTCGAACCGGCCGGCTTCACGTCGACCGTGACGGGCTCCGACGTCGAGCCCGCCCACGCCCCGGAGTCGGGGGTGTACACCGCCGTGAGGGTGTGCGAGCCGCCGCCGAGGCGGGCGGTCGCGGTGGCCGTGCCGCCGGTGACCGGGGCGGTCGCGATCTCGGTGTCGCCCTCGCGGAACGACACCGTGCCCGTGGCCTCGGCCGGGTCGACGGTGGCCGTCAGCGTGACGTCCTTGCCGACCTTCGCGCCGCCGCTGACCGCGAGGGTCGTGCTGGTGGGCGTGGCCTCAGGCACGGCGACGTCGAGCACCTGGGCCCGCGTCGTCGGGTCGGCGTTGTGGCTGTGCAGCACCAGCAGCTGCACGTCCTGCGCCCCGGCCGAGCGGTGCGTGGTGATCTGGGCGCCGTCGGCACCGCGGTACCAGAGCGCGTCGGTGACCCCGGCGTCGAACCAGTACGGCGGCTCGAACGCGTCGACCGTGAACGCGTCGGCGGAGTCGAGCACGCCCGACGGGTCGGCGGCGTAGTCGGAGTACGTCCAGACGCTCACCGACGGGGTGGCGCCCGGCTCGAGGCCCAGAGCGGCGATCCCGACCGGCGCGACCAGCACCGAGTTGTCGAAGACCGTCGTGTCGACGTCGCCGAAGTACCCGTTGACGCCCTGGATGTCGAGCGTCTCGCCCGTCTCCAGGTCGGCGGTCACCGCGACGGTGACGTCGGTCGCGGCGTTGAGCTTCTGCACGACCGTCTGCGCGTCGGGCGTCCCGTCGCCGTCGGTGTCCCAGTCGATGACCGGGAGCACGGCCTGGCCGAGCGTCGCCCAGTCGCCGTCCACCGCGATGCCGACCCCGAGGTACCCGTCGGCGGGGTCGCCCCCGGCGGCGGCGTGCTGCGGGGCGGTGGAGGCCCAGCCGACCCAGCGCAGGTCGCCGGATGCGACGGCGGACTCCGAGGTGATGAACCCGGGCACGTCCTCCAGCTTCGGGCTGGTCGCGCCGAGCACCAGCGGCGCCGCGAGCGACGTCCAGCCGCCCGCGTCCACGCCGCGGCCCGACAGGGTCAGCGGGGCCGAGGTGGCACCGGCGTCGGCGAACTCCGGCGCGGTGGCCGTGAGCTCGCTGACCAGGCGCGGGGCGGCCTGCACCGGCACCCGCAGCTCGGTGTCGCCCGAGGTCAGCACGAGCCGGCCGGACAGCGCGGCGACGTACTCGCGGGGCACCCCGGCCTGGTTCACCGCGGAGGTGGGGTCGATCTCCCGCTCCAGGGTGGCCGGGTCGGCGGTGAGCGTCAGCGTGACCAGCCGCTGCTGGCCCGCGGGGACCGTGACCGTGGCGGGCGACGTGGTGATGGTCGCGCCGCCGGTGGTCGTCGCCGCCGCGAAGGCGGTGTCGTAGGTGACGGCCTCGGTGCCGGTGTTCTGCACCGTGACGGTCTTGCGCAGCGTGACGGTCTCGGCGCCGACGTCCACGATCCCGAACGTCACGGACACCTGGTCCGGGTCCTCCGAGCCGTAGGCGAGCACGGTGTCGGCGACGGCGGCGCGGGCGTCCACCCGGCCGGAGCCGACCCGCTGCGGGCCGTACGACGTGCCGGACTGGTTCGCGCCGGTCCACACGTCGTGCGTCGCGGTGTTCATGACCGCGGCCTTCACCTGTGCGGGCGTCCACCCGGGCTGGGTGGCGCGGACCAGGGCGGCGATGCCCGCGACGTGCGGGGCGGACATCGAGGTGCCGGACAGGGAGTGCGCGGCGTTGCCGGTGCCGGAGGCCGCCGAGAAGATCAGCGTGCCGGGCGCGGCGACGTCGGGCTTGATGATGCCGAGCGAGCCGTGCGCACCCCGGGACGAGCCCGGGTTGAGCGCGTCGCCGACCTCGTCGGCGGTGACTGTCGCGGCGAGCGACGGGCCGATGTGCGCGGTGACGCCGCCCGCCTGGATGGCGGGGAGCAGCGCGGCGGTGGACGACGCGGTGAGCTGCGCGCCCGGGATCGTGGCGTTGCCCGCGATGCCGGCCGAGAACACGGTGCTCTCGGTGCCGATCAGCACACCGGCCGCGCCGGCGGCCTCGGCGTTGTTCCACCGGGCGCCGCTGCCGCACGCGCGGGTGGCGTCGTCGTCGTCCCACCACAGGTAGACGATGTTCCCGGTGATCTGCGCGGCGTACTCGTCCAGCGGCGCGCAGCCGTCGACCCCGTCGCCGAGGTAGACCACCGGGGCGGTGACGTCCTCGGTGCCGGTGTAGCTGATGGAGTTCTGCGCGGAGTACGTACGGACCAGCGCGGGGTCGGTCGCCGCGGTGACCTCGACGCCGTCGTAGGTCTGCGGGCTGCCGACGGAGTTCGCGACGGTCAGGCCGGACGCGGACGAGCCCGGGGACCCGCCGACGTCGGTGATGTCGGCGGAGTTGCCCGCGCTGAGCACCGCGAGGGTGCCGAGGTCGGACAGCCGGTCGATCAGCAGGTTGTCCGGGTCGTCGGACGGGGTGGCCGAGGCGCCGAGCGACAGGTTGACCACGTCGAGGTGGTCGCTGAAGTCGCCGTCGCCGTCCGGGTCGGCGGCCCAGTCGAGGGCGAGGCCGGTGAGGTCCGTGGACCCGCCGATGTCGCCGAACACCTTGAGCGCGTACAGCCCGGCCTCCGGGGCCGAGCCCGGGCCGACCTCCCAGTCGGACAGGTCGGTCAGCGTGCTGTAGTCCCCGGCGAACGTCGTGCCGTCCGGCTGCACGCCGTAGCCGGCGGCCGTGCCCGCGACGTGGGTGCCGTGCCCGGAGTTGTCCGAGGTGTAGAGGCTGTCGATCGGGTTGTCGTCCGGGCTCGGCGTCGTGGTCGCGCCGGGCAGCTCGGAGTTCGGGTCGGCGTCGTACAGCGGGCCCGCGAAGTCGTAGCCGCCCAGGTACTTGGCCGGGTCGAACAGCCCCTCGGGCACCGGCTGCGTGCCGTCCTCGCCGTAGGCGGCGGCGTACGCCTCGAGCGTGCCGGGCCCGCCGAACGCGGCGTGCGTGTAGTCGATGCCGGTGTCGATGACGCCGACGCGGACGCCCTCACCGGTCTGGCCGGTGTCCTGCCACACCTGGAGCGCCCGGGTGAACGCGTCGGAGGAGGAGTTGTCGGCGGTCTTCGTGGTGACGCGGTAGACGGCGACCACGGAGTCCGACGCGGCGAGGTCCCGGACCTGCGCGGCGTCGCCGGTGACCAGCGTGCCAGCGACCAGGTTGGACAGCGTCGCGATGCGCTGCGGCCCGACGGCCGCGGCGCGCGCGGTGGCGTCGGGCGAGCCCTCGGCGGGCACCACGGCCTCGGCGACCTGCTCGACCTGGGCGGTGGCCTCCTGCACGGCGGCGGCGTCGCCACCGGCCTCCGCGACGTCCAGGCCGGACTCCGCGTCGAGCTGCACGAACGCGGTCACCGTCCCGTCGGCGTCCGCGAGCCCGGGGGCGATCTTCCCGTCGAGCTGCTGCGCGGCCTGGTCGGCGGCGACCGGGTCGCCCGCCGCCGTGCCCAGCCCGCCGGGCGAGCCGGGGGCCGGGGGAGACCCGGCGGCGGTGGCCGCGCCCCCGACGGTGGTGGTGGCGACGAGCGCCAGGGCGGTCAACGAGGCGCGGAGCGAGCGTCGCGGCATGAGGATCCGATCGTCGGGCGGCCAGGCGTGCACGTCCGCATGACAGGAAGTCATGCGGCAGGTGACTGGTGGCTCACTGTACGAAGATCTGGGCGATTCGTCACGGTTTCGCCACACATTGCTCGCTCAGTGGCTGTTCAGGGATCGCACAGGAGGGTGACCGCGCTCACAAAAGGGGCCCGCTGGCTGCGGAATCACGCGGAACCGACCGCGCGGTAGGTCTCACCAGCGGATTCCCCGGATGAGGCGTTCGGGTGTGAGGGACTCGTGAAGATCCGCACCGGCCATCGTCACGGCATCTCCGCGCATCGGTCGCCTCGCCCCCCGACGACCCCGAGGTCCGGTTCGTAGCCTCGACCCCCGTGAGTGACCGCATGCCCTCCGCGCGACGCCCGTCCCGCGGTCGGCACGCAGCCCCTGCTCCGGCACCCACCCTCCCTCCCGTCCCTCCACGGGAGAGCGGTGCCGAGCGGTCGGCGACGCCCCCCGCGCCCGCCGACGCCCCCGCCGTCCCGACGGCACCCGCGTCCCGTCCCGGGGCGCCGTCCGCGTCGAACCCGACGACCCCGACAGAAGGTGCAGTCCCCACAGCCGTGACGTCCCTCCCCGCCACGCCCTCCAGCCCGGCCACGCCCGCACCCGCCGCCACGCCCCCGGCTGCCCCGGCCGACCTCGTCGTGCCCGGGACCGCCGGCGTCGCCCGCCCCCGCGGCCGCCGCGCCGCCGGACCC
>NZ_RFFI01000097.1 GCF_003696205.1 Cellulomonas triticagri | reverse complement strand
CGGTGTCGCCCGCGGTCGCGGCGGCGAGCACGGCGGCGTACCCGTCGGCGTCGCGGACCTGGGCGCGCAGGCCGCCGGTGGTGAGGACGGCGGTCGCGCACCCGCGGTGCCCGTCGGGGCAGGGCGGCCCGTCGGGCAGGAGCGGGGCGTGCGCCAGGGGAGCGGCGTCGGGGCCGGTGACCGGCCGGCCGTGCACGACCAGGCCGTAGCCGACGCCCGCCCCGACGGTGACGAGGGCGAACGTGTCGAGGTCCCGCGCGGGTCCGGCCCACTGCTCGGCGACGAGCAGCGCGACGACGTCGTTCTCGGCCCGCACGGGGACGCCGAGCGCCTGGTGCAGCGCGGTGGCGAGCGGGACCTCGGTCCACCCGAGGAAGGGCGCGTCGACCGCGACGTCCCGGTCGCGGACCCGGCCGCCGACGCTGACGCCGACCCCGGCGAGCGTGGCCCCCGCGTCCGCCGAGAGCCCCCGCACGAGCACCGCGACCTGCTCGACGACCTCGGCGACGCCGCGGTCGCGCAGGGGAGCGTGCGCGGAGGCGAGCACCTCCGCGCGCAGGTCCGTGAGCACGGCGGTGACGTCGTCCCCGGTGATCTTCACCCCGGCGAACTTCCGGGCGCCGGGCTGGACGTCGAGCGGGCGCGCGGGGCGGCCCGCGCCGGTCCGGGCGACGCCCGCGCCCTCGACCAGCAGCCCGGCGTCGAGCAGCGGGCGCGTGAGCCGGGTGAGGCTGGCGGGGGACAGGCCGAGGCGGCGGCCGACGTCGGCGCGCTCGACGGGTCCGTGCACCAGCACCTCGCGGAGCACCGCGCGCGCCGCCGGGGGGAGGTCGGCGGTGGCGGGGTCGAGCATGGCGCCCACATTACTTCCCTGGCAGAATGAATGCCATGCGACGACTGCCCGACGACGCCCAGCCCCGCACCTACCACCACCTGCGCGCCGCCGGCGTGAGCCTCGTGGTCACCACCTCCGCCGAGCGGCTCCCGCACCTCGTGCACTGGGGCGCGGACCTCGGGGACCTCGACGACGGCGCGCTCGCGGCCCTCGACGTCGCCGCCGTGCCGCCGCTGACCCACAACACCTACGAGGTGTCCCGCGACGCCACCCTCCTCCCGGCGTTCCACGCGGGCTGGCTCGGCCGGCCCGGCGTGCTCGGCTCGCGCGGCGGCCGCGACTGGTCGCCCCGGTTCGCCGACGTCGCGCACGAGGTCGCGACGGCCGACGGCGTCCAGCGCGTGCTGTCCACCGCGACCGACCCCGTCGCGGGCCTGGCCTTGCGGGTCGAGGTCGAGCTGCACCCGTCGGGCCTGCTGCGCACCCGCGCCGCCCTGACCAACACCGCCGCCGACCCGTACGAGGTCGCGGCGCTGCGCCTCGCGCTGCCCGTCCCGCCGCAGGCCGCTGAGCTGCTGGACTTCACCGGCCGGCACACCGTCGAGCGCGCGCCGCAGCGGCAGCCGTTCACCTTCGGCCTGCACGCCCGCGAGGTGCGCCAGGGGCGGCCCGGGCTGGACTCCCCGTACCTGATGGTGGCCGGGACCCCGGGCTTCGCGTTCCGCTCCGGCGAGGTGTGGGGCGTGCACGTCGCCTGGAGCGGCAACCAGGACCTCTACGCCGAGCGCATCCCCAACGGCGCGCGGGTGCTCGGCGGGGGCGAGCTGCTGCAGCCGGGCGAGGTCGTCCTGGGCGGCGGGCAGGAGTACGTCACGCCGTGGGTGCACGCCTCGTACGGCGAGGGCCTGGACGCGCTCGCCGGGCGGTTCCACGCCTACCTGCGGGCCCGCCCGCAGCACCCCCGCACGCCGCGCCCCGTGCTGGTCAACACGTGGGAGGCCGTCTACTTCGACCACGACCTGGACCGGCTGACCGCGCTCGCGGACGCCGCGGCGGCGGCCGGCGTCGAGCGGTTCGTCCTGGACGACGGCTGGTTCGGCTCGCGCCGCGACGACACCACCGGCCTCGGGGACTGGCAGGTCTCGGCCGACGTCTGGCCGGACGGGCTCGGCCCGCTGGTCGACCACGTGCGCGGCCTGGGCCTGGAGTTCGGCATCTGGGTCGAGCCCGAGATGGTGAACCTCGACTCCGACCTCGCGCGCGCCCACCCCGAGTGGGTGTTCGCCACCGGCGGGCGGGTCGCGTCCTCCGCGCGGCACCAGCACGGCCTCGACCTCACGCACCCGGGCGCGTTCGAGCACGTGCTCACCGCGCTGGACGACCTGCTGAGCACGTACGACATCGGCTACGTGAAGTGGGACCACAACCGCACGCTCGTGGAGGCGGGGCACTCCACCGACGGGCGCCCGGTGATCCACGCGCAGGTGCTCGCCACGTACGCGCTGATGGACGAGCTCCGTCGGCGGCACCCCGGCGTCGAGCTCGAGTCCTGCGCCTCCGGCGGCGGGCGCATCGACCTCGGCATCCTCGAGCGCACCGACCGGGTGTGGGCCAGCGACAGCAACGACGCCCTCGACCGCGTCGAGATCAACCGGTGGACCCAGATGCTGCTGCCGCCGGAGCTCGTCGGCGCGCACATCGGCCCGTCCCCGGCGCACACCACCGGGCGGCGGCACGGCATGCAGGTGCGCGCGGGCACGGCGGTGTTCGGGCACCTCGGCATCGAGTCCGACCTCACGGTGCTCGACGCCGAGGAGTCCGCGCAGGTCACGCGGTGGGTGGCGTTCTACCGCGAGCACCGCGATCTGCTGCACACGGGCACGGTCGTCAACGTGGACCACCCGGACCCCTCCGTCGTCGCGCACGGCGTCGTCGCGCCGGACCGTCGCCGTGCGGTGTTCGCCGCGACGATGGTCAGCCGGCCCGTGTCCTGGCCGCCCGGGCCGCTGACCCTGCCGGGGCTCGACCCGGACACCACGTACGCGGTGCGGCTGCTGCCGCCCGGGGACGGCGAGGTCGACCCGAAGGCACTGCCGCTGTGGGCGACCACCGGCGTCCACCTGACCGGGCGCCAGCTGGAGCGCGTCGGGGTGCAGATGCTGCCGCTGCTGCCCGAGCGGCTGTTCCTGCTCGGGGTGGACGCCGTCTGACCGGCCGACCGGGCGTGCCCACCGCGAGGACGGTGGCGGCGGCGTAAGAAGTAAGGCGGCGCCGTCGCCCAGCCCGTCTCCGCCCTGCGGCGGATGCGGCCCCGACCTGCGCCTGGATAGCGTGGCGGGACCGCACCGACGAGGAGGACCAGCCGTGCCGACGACCAGCCCGAGCCTGTCGACCACCACCCCCGCCGTGCCGGGCACCCGCGTGCTCGCCGCCGTGGTCGGGGGCCTCGCGACCACCGCCTACTACGCCAGCCCCGACGTCATCCGGTCCCGCGCCGGTCGCGGCTGGGCCAAGGCCGGGCTGTCCGCGGTGATCGTCGCGGCGACCCTGCCGGACTTCCTGCGCGAGCAGGCGGCGGCGCGCGCCGCGAAGGCGGAGCGCGTCGCCGCGGGCGAGGAGACCGAGGTCGACTGGCAGGAGACCTGGGACTCGATGTCCACCCGCGGTCGCGTCACCGCCGGGGCGGCCGCCGCCGGGTTCCTCGCGGTCTCGGCGGTGTCCGTCGTCGCCATCGAGCGCGGGGCGTTCCGGCGCGGGGAGCGGCGTCGCGCCGAGGGCGTCCGCTGGGCGCACACCCGGCCCGCCGTGGTCTGGGGCGTCGTGTCGACCGCGCTCGCGCTGGTGCCGCTGGACGAGCGACAGGGGTAGGTCGCCGCGAGGGCGCGGGACGCACGCCCGGCACCAGCCCGGCCACCAGGCTGCCGCGCTGGGGTTAGCGTGGCTGGCGTGACGAAGTGGAGCAGATGGTTCTTGCCCGTGTGGACATTGTTCCTCGGGATTCTCATCGGCGGGCTCGACGGTGGCCTCTCCGGTTGGAGCAACTGGGGCGCGGTGCTGTTGTTCGTCCTCTGCACCGCGCCGGTGTGGATTGTCGGAGAGATTGTCTCGCGACGCGCGCGCGATGCGGACAGTGGCGTCAACCGTCCCGGTCGGTGATGTGTGCCACCCCGTGCGGGGTCGGTTTCCGGACTTCCCGGTGCTCAAGGATGAGGTGTCCGCGAGATGCGCGGCGCTGATGAAGGTCTCGATCCAGGAGGAACCGGGTACGGAGTCAGGCCGCCACGCGCGAGGCGTGACGTTCGGGAAGTACATCTACGTGCGCGTCTCGCAGGCGCAGGCGAAAGCGATCGCCGGATCGTCCGCGGTGGCGGCCGCCGGGATCCTCGGCTTGGCGACAGGTGGCGTCGGAGGGGTCGTCGCCGCGACGTTCTACACCTACGTGGCGTCCATGAATGACGGCGCCCTGAGCAAGTGCCGGCGTTGGGAGTTCCGCCTGACCTATCCGGCTCTCGGTCCCTCGCGAGTCGTCTCGGCCAGGTGCATCTGATATCTGTCGGTTCGTGGGCGCATCCACCGGTGATGCGCCCACGAACCACCAATTTCAGGAGGTGGGCGGCCCCCGCCCGGGGGAAGAATTCCTGGTGGGGATCTCCCGCATGGCGTAGGTGATGACCACCTGTTGTCGTCGGGCCCTCTGCTCGGTAAAGGGCGCCAGGAATCACCCGGATCACGGGTGTCGACGACCGGCGACCCGGGTTCGCGCGCCGCCGCACAATGCGTCTCGATCGGCGGGCGTGACCGGGTCTTCGCCTCAGCCCTGGGCGGGGAAGATCGCCCAGACGTGCTTGGTCCGGTCGTCGGCGTACCAGCCGACGTCCTGCGACAGCCGCCGGGCGATCAGCAGCCCGAACCCGCCCGCGCCGACCGGACGCTCCCCAGGCAGCACCGGCACCGAGTCCAGGTCGCTGTCGCACACGTCCAGCAGGTAGTCCCGGCCGTCCGTGCCGAGCGTGAGCACCGTCGGCGGCAGCCCGTGCTCCAGCGCGTTCGTGGCGAGCTCCGAGGCGACCAGCACCATGTTCTCCGGGGTCCGGCCCAGCGCGAGCTGCGGCTCCGCGTGCTCGGCCGTGACCTCGGCGAGCAGCTCGCGGCGCACCGGCGACAGGTCGGTGACGGCGCGCAGCGTCCACGTCCGCACCTCCCGGAACCGGTCCGGGGGCCGCGACGACGACAGGCCCTGGTCGGTGTCCGGCCTGGTCTGCCCGCTGCCCTGCTCTGCCACGTCGTCTCCTGTGCTCGAAGGTGGACCGCCCCGACCGTAGGTCCGGGTAGCGGGGCCCGCCACCGGGGCAGGGGCGGCTATGCCGCCCGGTCCGCGAGGTCCAGGGTCATGAACGTCGACGCCGCGCTCGGCGCGTACCGGGCGAACGGCGGGCACTCGATGAAGCCCGCCCGGGCGTACAGCGCGCGGGCCGCCGCGAACGCTGCGTCGCTGCCGGTCTCCAGGCTGAGGCGCGCGTAGCCGCGCTCGCGGGCGAGGTCCAGGACGTGCGTCAGCAGCGCACCCGCGACGCCGCGCCGCCGGGCGGCCTCGGCGGTGTGCATGGACTTGATCTCGCCGTGCGCGCCGACGCTGCCGCCGCCCGGCCCGGGCTCGATCTCGGCGAGCGCGCCCACCCCCAGCAGCACCCCGTCGGCGTCCCGCGCCGCGAGGAAGGTGATGTGCGGTGCGGTGAGCGCCTCGACGTCGAGGGCGTGCACGTCCTCGGGGGCGCTCTGCGCGTGCATGAGGTCGAGGTGCCGGGTGAGCAGCACCAGCACGTCGGGGGTGCGCGGGTCCTCCGGGGCGGTCGTCGTGGTCAGCGGTCCGCCTCCTTGTCGCCGACCAGGCGGGCGGCGTGGTCCGGGACGTGCGTGAACAGCTCGCGCGGCGGCCGCTGGTAGTCCGACGCGGCGGGCGGACGCTTCGGGAGCTTCACCGTCGTCTCCGGGACGGGGGCGTACGGGATGGTCGACAGCAGGTGCGCGATCATGTTCAGCCGCGCGTTGCGCTTGATGTCCGACTCGACGACGAACCACGGGCTCTGCTCGGTGTCCGTGTGCGCGAACATCTCGTCCTTGGCTCGCGAGTAGTCCTCCCACCGGGCGATGGACTCCAGGTCCATGGGGCTCAGCTTCCAGCGGCGCACCGGGTCGTCCAGTCGGGACCGGAACCGCTTGAGCTGCTCCTTGTCCGAGACGCTGAACCAGTACTTGCGCAGCAGGATTCCCTCGTCGATGAGCATCTGCTCGAAGCCCGGCGCCTGCTCCAGGAACAGCGCGTGCTCCTCGGGTGTGCAGAAGCCCATGACCTTCTCGACGCCCGCGCGGTTGTACCAGGACCGGTCGAACAGCACGATCTCCCCGGCCGCGGGCAGGTGCGCCACGTACCGCTGGAAGTACCACTGCCCGCGCTCGCGGTCCGTGGGGGCGGGCAGCGCGGCGATGCGCGCGACGCGGGGGCTGAGGTACTCGGTGATCCGCTTGATCGTGCCGCCCTTGCCGGCCGCGTCCCGGCCCTCGAAGACCACCACGACGCGGGCGCCCGTCGTGCGCACCCACTCCTGCAGGGTCACGAGCTCGGACTGCAGCCGGAACAGCTCGGCCTCGTACACGTCCTTGGGCACCTTGTGCGTCATCCCACGGACGGTACGGTGCGCGGGGGCGCGGGGCCAGGGGGTGTGCGTCTCAGTCGCGGGCGTCGACGCGCTCGGCGTCGGTGTCGACCTTCCCGACGACGAGCCGGTTCACCACGTACAGCACCACGCCGATGCCCAGCAGCACGGCGGCCCGCAGGTACACGCCGCCCTCCCGGCCGGTCAGCGGCGAGGCCAGCACCAGCGACACCACCGCGCCGAGCGCGGGCGCCCAGGTCGGCGCGCGGAACGCCCGGGCGGAGTCCCCCTCGACCCGCTCGGGCCGGTCGTCCCCGGCGTCGCGGCGGCGGCGCAGCACCAGCACCGCGACGTTGACCACGGCGAACACCAGCAGCAGGAGCAGCACGGTGGTGTCGGCGAGGTCGCCCAGGTCGCCGGTGGCGGTGAGGGTCAGGGCGAGCAGCACCGTGAACGCGATGGCCGTGATCGGGGTGCGCCGCCCGGCGTGCACCCGGCCGAGGAACGCCGGGACGATCCGCTCCCGGGACATCCCGTAGACCAGCCGGGACGCCATCATCATGTTGATCAGCGCGGTGTTCATGACGGCGAGCAGGGCGATCAGCGCGAACAGCCACGGCGGGAACACCAGGCCGGCGACCTTCACCACCTCCAGCAGCGGCCCGGTCGAGTCCGCCAGCACCTCGGTCTCCACCAGCATCGACGTCGTGAACGCCACCGCGAGGTAGATCGCGCCGGCGATGGCGAGCCCGCCGAACAGCGCGCGCGGGAAGTCCCGGCGCGGGTGCTGCGACTCCTCGGCGAGGTTCACCGAGTCCTCGAACCCGAGCAGCGCGTAGAACGCCAGGGCGGTCCCGCCGAGGACGCCGATCCACGCCGGGCCGGCCGTCTCGATCTCCAGGGCCCGCCCGGGGTCGCCCTGGCCGCGCACGAGCGCCGAGACGCCGATGCCGATGATGACGAGCAGCCCGCTCGCCTCGATGAGCGTCAGCACCACGTTGACCCGCACCGACTCCGAGACGCCCCGGACGTTCACCAGCGTGATCAGGCCCAGGAACACCCACGCCGCGACCAGCGTCGGGACGCCGAACGGCAGCAGCTCCGCCAGGTAGTCGCCGCCGAACGCCCGCGCGGCGGCCGACGCGCTGGTGATGCCGGACATCATCACGGCGAACGCCACCAGGAACGTGAGGAACGGGCGCCGGAAGGCCCGGTTGGCGTACAGCGCGGCCCCGGCGGCGCGCGGGTACCGGGCCACGAGCTCGGCGTACGCGGTCGCCGTGAGCGCCGCGAGGACGAACGCGAGCAGGAACGGCAGCCAGATCGCGCCGCCGACCTCGGCGGCGACGGTGCCGGTCAGGGCGTAGATCCCGGCGCCGAGGATGTCGCCCACGACGAACAGGAGCAGCACGCGCCTGCCGATGGACCGCTTCAGCGTGGGCTGCTGGTCGGTGACCTGTGCGGACTGAGCCATGTCGGTACCCCCTGGGGCTCACTGTGCGCCCGGCCGCCCGGACGCGCGCGTCGAGCGGGGCGTGCCTACGCTCGACGGATCACACAGGCAGGGAGGTCAGGGATGAAGGGCAAGGTGGCGTTCGTGCTCGGCGCCGGGGTGGGCTACGTGCTCGGGACCCGCGCCGGTCGCGCGCAGTTCGAGAAGATCAAGGGCTGGGCGTCGGACGCCTGGCACGACCCGCGGGTGCAGTCCAAGGTCGACGACCTGGAGTCCACCGCGGCGCAGTTCGCGAAGGACCAGGGGACCGCGCTGAAGGACAAGGCGGTCGACGCGGTGAAGAGCGCCGTGAGCCGCACCGACCCGCCGCCGGAGACCCGCACCACCCCGCCCGCGGGCACGTCGTCGACGGATCCGATCACCTGAGGTAGTTGTTGGACGCAGTCCAACAATGCGAGGATGGAGGCATGATCCCCGTCCTCGAACGCGGGCTCGACGGCCCCCCGCTCGACTTCCACGCCGGCTGGCGACTCCAACGACGGCTGCACGCGGAGGTCGTGGCGGGTGACCGGCCCGGCACGCTGGTGCTCTGCGAGCACGCCCCCGTCTACACCGCCGGGCGCCGCACCCGCCGCGACGAGCGACCCGCCGACCCTGCTGGTACCGGCGGCACGCCGGTGGTCGACGTCGACCGCGGCGGCAAGATCACCTGGCACGGACCCGGGCAGCTCGTCGGGTACCCCGTCGTGCGGCTCCGCTCGCCGATCGACGTCGTCGCGTACGTCCGCGCGCTGGAGGAGGCGCTGATCGCGGCCGCCGCCCGGTTCGGCGTGCGGGGCGTGCGCGTCGAGGGGCGCTCCGGCGTGTGGGTGCCGGGTGCCGGGCCCGACGGTGCGGACGCCAAGGTCGCCGCGATCGGCGTGCGGGTCGCCCAGGGCGTCACCCTGCACGGCTTCGCGCTGAACGTCGCGAACGACCTCGCGCCCTACGACCGGATCGTGCCGTGCGGCATCGACGACGCCGGGGTGACGACGCTCGCCCGCGAGACCGGCCGCGCCCTGACCCCGCGGGACGTGCTGCCCGCCGTCGTCGCGGCGCTCGCGGACGCGCTGCCTCCGGTCGCCGACGTGCCGGTGGCGTCGCCCTCCGCCCTGTCCGCCGGAGCCGCCGCGTGAGCGCCGCGCCGGACGGGCGCCGGCTGCTGCGCCTCGAGGTCCGCAACATGGAGACGCCGATCGAGCGCAAGCCCGAGTGGATCAGGACGCGCGCGCGGATGGGCCCCGAGTACCGGCAGCTGCAGGACCTGGTGCGTGGCGAGGGCCTGCACACCGTCTGCCAGGAGGCGGGCTGCCCGAACATCTTCGAGTGCTGGGAGGACCGCGAGGCGACCTTCCTCATCGGCGGCGCGCAGTGCACCCGGCGGTGCGACTTCTGCCAGATCGACACCGGTCGCCCGGCCGACTACGACGCGGACGAGCCGCGCCGG
Source organism: Cellulomonas triticagri (assembly GCF_003696205.1). Taxonomy (GTDB): domain Bacteria; phylum Actinomycetota; class Actinomycetes; order Actinomycetales; family Cellulomonadaceae; genus Cellulomonas; species Cellulomonas triticagri. The sequence goes on along the minus strand of NZ_RFFI01000097.1, from coordinate 7,373 downwards.
GTCGCGGAGTCCGTCGCCCGGATGGGCCTGCGGTACGCGACCGTCACCGGCGTCGCCCGCGACGACCTGCCCGACGAGGGCGCCTGGCTGTACGCCGAGACGATCCGCGAGATCCACCGGCAGGCACCCGGCACCGGCGTCGAGATCCTCGTCCCCGACTTCACCGGGCGCCCCGAGCACCTCGCGCAGGTGTTCGACGCCGGGCCCGAGGTGTTCGCGCACAACGTCGAGACCGTGCCCCGGATCTTCCGGCGCATCCGCCCCGCGTTCCGGTACGAGCGGTCCCTCGACGTCCTCACCCAGGGCCGGGCCGCCGGGATGATCACCAAGTCCAACCTGATCCTCGGGATGGGGGAGGAGCGGCACGAGGTGTCGACCGCGCTGCGGGACCTGCACGACGCGGGGACCGACATCATCACCGTCACCCAGTACCTGCGGCCCTCGCCCCGGCACCTGCCCGTCGCGCGCTGGGTGCCCCCGCAGGAGTTCGCCGAGATCGCCGCCGAGGCGGAGGAGATCGGGTTCCTCGGGGTGCTCGCCGGCCCGCTGGTCCGGTCCTCCTACCGCGCGGGCCGCCTGTGGGCCCGCTCCATGCAGCGCCGGGGCCGGGAGATCCCGCCCCACCTGCGCCCCCTGGCGGAGGCGGCGGCGCCGGCCCAGGCGGTCGGCTGAGGGAACCGCCCGCGAGGTCGAGGGTTTCCCGCCGGAGCCCGGCGTGTCGAAGCGGCGTGTCGCGGCAAACCCTCGACCTCGTGGGCCTGCTTGTTCTAGTTGGCACAGAACAACTAGAGTTGCGGCATGTTGTTCCGCATCGACCCCTCGTCCGTCGAGCCGCTGTTCCAGCAGCTCGTGGACCAGGTGCGCGTCGCCGCCCTGCGCGGTGATCTGCCGCCCGGGACCCGGCTGCCCGCGGCGCGGGCGCTGGCCGCGTCCCTGGAGATCAACCTGCACACGGTGCTGCACGCTTATCAGGTGCTCCGCGACGAGGGGGTCGTGGAGCTGCGCCGGGGCCGGGGCGCCGTCGTCGTCGACCGGGGTACGGCCGACCTGGCACCGGTGCACGACGCGGTCGCCGGACTGGTCGCGGCGGCGCGCGCGCTCGGGCTGGCACCGGGGGCGACGCTCGGACTCGTGAAGGACGCCCTGGCCACCGAGGAGGCACGATGACCACCACCCCCGCCCCGCGCCGGACCTCGACGACGCTGCTCGGGCTGGTCCCCGGGCTCGTGATGCTGGGTGCGGCCGCCGCCGTGGTGCTCTCGTGGCGCGACGAGCTGCCGGACCGGGTGGCGACCCACTGGGACGCGGCCGGGGTCGCGGACGGGTTCGCGTCCCCGCTCGGGTCGGTGCTCCAGCCGCTCGCGATCGTGGTGCCCGTGGTCGTCCTGATGTGGGTGCTCGCGCTGGTGCGCGGGCACGAGCCGCTCGCCCGGCGGCTGCTGATCGGCTGCGGCACCGGGATCGCCTGGCTCACCGCGTCGGCGATGGTCGGGACGGCCTGGGTGCAGCGCGGTGCCACCGACGCCACGCAGGTGCCGGTGGTCGGTGGGGCCATCGCGATCGGGGTGATCGGCGGACTGCTGCTCGGCGGGCTGTGCGCCTGGGCGGCACCCGGCGGTGCGGCCCCGGAGTCCCCGGAGACCGCCCCGGTCGACGGGCCGGTCCTCGCGCTCGCGGACGGCGAGCGCGCCGCCTGGTCGCGGCGCACGGTCAGCCCGGTCGGGGTCGTCGCCGGTCTGATCGGGGCCGTGGTCCTGTCGGGGTTCGCGCTCGCGGCCGCCGATCCCTGGCTGCTCGCGGTGGCGGTCGTCCCGGTCGTCCTGCTCGCCGTGATCTCGGCGTTCGACGTCACCGTCGACTCCACCGGCCTGACGGCGCGGTCGCTCGCGGGCCGTCCCCGGGTGCACGTGCCGCTGGACGAGGTCGTCGGCGTGGACGTGACCGAGGTCCGGCCCGTGCGCGACTTCGGGGGCTGGGGCTACCGCGTCGGCCGCGGCGGCGGCGCGGGGCTGATCACCCGCGGTGGCCCGGCCCTGCGGGTGCGGCGCACCGGTGACCGCTCGCTGACGGTCACCGTCGACGACCCGGCGACCGCCGCGGCCCTTCTGACGACCCTGACGAACCGCACGCGCTCCCTGCCCTGACCCACCCGCCGAGGTCGAGGGTTTCCCGCCCGGGCCCGACGTGTCGGAGCGGCGTGTCGCGGCAACCCCTCGACCTCGGCGGAGGGCCCACGCGCGAGCCCCCGCCGACCGGAGGTCGACGGGGGCTCGGGGCGGGGCGCTAGATGATGAGGCTGAGCAGCATCACGCAGCCGAGGGCCACGACGGAGAGCACGCACTCCATGAGGCTCCAGGTCTTGAACGTCTGCCCGACGGTCATCTTGAAGTACTCCTTGACCAGCCAGAACCCGGCGTCGTTCACGTGGCTGAGGAACACCGACCCGGCGCCGATGGCGAGCACCATGAGCGCGACGTGCGTCGGCGACAGGCCCTCGGCGAGCGGCGCGACGATGCCTGCGGCGGTGACCGTCGCGACGGTCGCGGAGCCGGTGGCGACGCGGATCAGCACGGCGACGAGCCAGGCGGCCAGCAGCGGCGAGATGGGGGCGTTCTCCAGGCCCTTCGCGATGACGTCGCCGACGCCGGAGTCCACGAGCGTCTGCTTGAACCCGCCGCCCGCGCCGACGATCAGCAGGATGCTGGCGATCGGGGCGAACGAGGAGTCCACGAGCTTGCTGACGGCGCTGCGGGTCTGGCCCATGGCGGTGCCGAGCAGCACCAGCGACGCGAGCGCGGTGATGAGCAGCGCGACCAGCGGGGTGCCGACGAAGTCGAGGACCTGGCCGACGCCCGAGTCCTGGAACCCGATGGTCTCGGCCAGCGTGCGGGCGAGCATGAGGACGACCGGCAGCAGCACCACGGTGATCGCGATGCCGAAGGACGGCTTGCGGGCGTCCTCGTCGCGGTCCGCGCCGCCGAGGATCTCGGTCGGCGGCTCCAGCGGCACCCAGCGGGCCATCGGCTTGGCGAGCAGCGGGCCGGAGATCGCGACGGTCGGGATGGCGACGAGCAGGCCGAGGCCGAGCGTGAGGCCGAGGTCGGCGCCGAGGGCGTCGATGGCGATGAGCGGCCCGGGGTGCGGGGGCACGAGGCCGTGCAGCGCGGACAGGCCGGCGAGCGCCGGGATGCCGACGACGATCATCGACACCTTGGACCGGCGGGCCACCAGCATGACGACGGGGATCAGCAGGACGACGCCGACCTCGAAGAACAGCGGGATGCCGATGATGAACGCGGCGAACGCGATGGCCCAGGGCAGCCGCTTCGCGGGCGTCTTCGCGAGGACGGTGTCGACGATCTGGTCGGCGCCGCCCGAGTCGATGAGCAGCTTGCCGATGATCGCGCCGAGGGCGATGAGGATGCCGACGCCGGCGACGGTGGTGCCGAGGCCGGTGCTGAAGCTCGTGAACGCGTCGACGTAGCTCACGCCGGCGGCGACGGCGAGCACGCCCGCGCCGAGCATCAGGGACAGGAACGGGTGCAGCTTGACCCAGACGATCAGGGCGACGATCACGGCGATGCCGATGACCGCCGCGATGATCAGGCGGCTGTCCGAGACCGCGGGGGCGGCCTCGTCGGCCGCGGCGGCGAGCAGGGCGCCGCTGGGGGACGTCAGCAGTGACATCAGGACTCCGGGGTGGGGGTCGTGGCGCTCGGCCGCGCGTCGGCGCGGGCCGTGGCCGGGTCGATGCCGAGCTCGCGGAGGGCGGCGTCGGCGACGGACTGGGGCGAGACCTCGACCGGGACGACCACGCCGTCCTCGTCGTCGGTGAGCGGCTGGAGCGTCTGGAACTGCGACGGGAGCAGCGAGGTCGGCATGAAGTGCCCGGCCCGGCCGGACATCCGGTCGCCGATCGACTCGATGGTGCCGTCGAGGTGCACGAACCGGACCCGGCCCTCGGCCTCGCGCAGCACGTCGCGGTAGGCGACCTTCAGCGCGGAGCAGGTGACGATGGTCGAGCGGCCCTCGGCGGCCTGCTCGGTGAGCCAGTCGCGCATGGCGCGCAGCCACGGCCACCGGTCCTCGTCGGTGAGCGGTGTCCCGGCCGACATCTTGTCGATGTTGGCCTGCGGGTGGAACTCGTCGGCCTCGGCGTACGGCCAGTTCAGGCGGTCGGCGAGGATCTGCGCGGTCGTGGTCTTGCCCGACCCCGAGACCCCCATCACCACCAGGTGCTGGACCTCCGGCATCGTTGCCCCTCCTTGACGTCGTCGTCCGGGCGGCGTGCGTCCGGCTCCTCCTGGATCGCCCCGGGAGGTCCGGACACTGTGCCACAAAGGTGCGATCTTTGGAAGCCAAAGGTGGCACCAATCGGGGAGTGGTCTCCCGTGTGCGACCCTGTCACGGCCGGTCAGGGGCCGCGCGCCGAGGGGGCGCGCCGCCGTCCCGGCAGGAGGAGCGCAGGTGGCCGCCGAGGTGCTGCACAGCAACGTGCTCGACGTCGTCGGCGCCGAGATCACCTCGGGAACCCTGCCGGAGGGCGCGGTCCTCACCCTGGAGCGGCTCCAGGACCGGTTCGGCGTCTCCCGCACGGTCGCCCGCGAGGCCATGCGGATGCTCGAGCACCTCGGGCTCGTCACCTCCCGCCGCCGCGTCGGCCTGGTCGTCCGGCCCGCGTCCGACTGGGTCGTCTTCGACCCGCGCGTCATCCGGTGGCGGCTCGCCGGGCCCGGGCGGGTGGGTCAGCTGCGCTCGCTGACCGAGCTGCGCGCCGCCGTCGAGCCCGTCGCCGCCGCCGGGGCCGCCCGGCACGCCGACGCCGCCGAGGTGGACCGGCTGCTCGCCGTCGTCGCGCGGATGCGGCAGCTCGGCGAGGCGGGTCGCCTGGAGGAGTTCCTCGCCGCCGACATCGAGTTCCACGCCCTGCTGCTGCGCGCCGGGCGCAACGAGATGTTCACGGCCCTCACCGACGTCGTCGCCGAGGTGCTGGCCGGCCGGACCCGGCACGGTCTGATGCCGTCCCGCCCGCGCGCCGAGGCGCTGGACGCGCACGAGGCCGTCGCCGACGCGGTCCGCCGCCGCGACCCCGAGGGGGCGGAGCGGGCGATGACGGTCATCACCAGCGAGATCCGCGCGGCGCTCGACGACCTGCGCTGAGCGCCGCGCGCCCGATCAGGGCCGGGGGATGTTGCGCAGGTTGCTGCGGGCCATCGCCATGACCTCGCCCATGCCGCCGCCGAGGATCTCCTTGCTCATCGCGGCGGTGAACCCGCTGACCTGCGCGCGCGTGATCTTCGGCGGCAGCGACAGCGCGCGCGGGTCGGTGACCAGGTCGATCAGCGCGGGACCGTCGTGCGAGAACGCCTCGCGCAGCGCCGTGCGGATCTGCGTCGGGTCCTCGACGCGCACGGCCGGGATGCCGACGGCCTGCGCGACGGCCGCGTAGTCGATGCTCGGGGAGTCGGTGCCGTAGCTCGGCAGGCCGTCGACCAGCATCTCCAGGCGGACCATGCCGAGCGTCGCGTTGTCGAACAGCACGATCTTCACCGGCAGGTCGTAGTGCACCAGCGTGATCAGCTCGCCGAGCAGCATCGACAGGCCGCCGTCGCCCGCGATCGCCACGACGTGCTTCTGCGGCGCCCCGGAGTCGCGGGCGGCGAACGCCGCGCCGATGGCGTGCGGGACGGCGTTCGCCATCGACCCGTGGATGAACGACCCGATGACGCGCCGCTTCCCGTTCGGGGTGAGGTAGCGCGCGGCCCAGACGTTGCCCATGCCGGTGTCCACCGTGAACACGGCGTCGTCGGCGGCCTCCTCGTCCAGCAGCACCGCGGCGTACTCGGGGTGGATCGGCGTGTGGTGCTCCACGTCCTTCGTGTACGCGCCGACGACGCCGGACATCGCCTTCTGGTGCTTCTTGACCATCTGGTCGAGGAACCGCCTCGACTTCTTGGCCGACACCAGCGGCAGCAGCGCGCGGACGGTCTCGCCGACGTCGCCCACGACGGCCAGGTCCGTGCGGGTGCGCCGCCCGAGGTGCGTCGGGTCGATGTCGACCTGCGCGGTGCGGACGTCGTCGGGCAGGAACTGGTCGTACGGGAAGTCCGTGCCGAGCAGGAGCAGCAGGTCGGCCTCGTCCATCGCCGACTGCAGCGCCCCGTAGCCCAGCAGGCCGGTCATCCCGACGTCGAACGGGTTGTCGTACTGGATGACCTCCTTGCCGCGCAGCGAGTGGCCGACCGGCGCGGCGATCTTGTCCGCCAGGGCGAGGACGTCGTCGTGCGCGCCCTTCACGCCCGCACCGGCGAGGATCGTCACCTTCTTCGCGCCCTCGATGGCGTCCGCGAGCGCGGCCACGTCCACGTCGGCGGGCACCACGCGCGGGCGGCGCGGCCGGGTGAGCGTGTCGGTGCCCGGGGCCGGGGCCTCCAGGTCCGCGACGTCGCCCGGCAGCGTGAGCACCGCGACGCCCGGGGCGCCGTACGCGTGGTGGATCGCGCTGCGGATGACGCGGGGCGCCTGCGCGGCGGACGAGATCATCTCGGAGTACACCGAGCACTCCACGAACAGCCGGTCCGGGTGCGTCTCCTGGAAGAACTGCGTGCCGATCTGCGCGCTCGGGATGTGCGACGCGATGGCGAGCACGGGGACGCGGCTGCGGTTCGCGTCGTACAGGCCGTTGATGAGGTGCAGGTTGCCCGGGCCGCACGAGCCCGCGCAGACCGCCAGGTTCCCCGTGATCTCGGCCTCCGCGGCGGCGGCGAACGCGGCCGCCTCCTCGTGCCGGACGTGCACCCACTGGATGTCCGCCCCGGCGTCGCGGGCGCGGCGGACCGCGTCCACGACCGGGTTCAGGCTGTCGCCGACGATGCCGTAGATGTGCCGCGCCCCGGCCGCCACCACCTGGGCGACGAGCTGGTCGGCCACCGTGCTCCTGCGTGCCACGCCTCGCTCCTCTCGCTGTCCGTCCTCGCCATATTCATCCCATGAATGACGCGCGCGCCACCGGGGACGGCTGTCTCGTCGGTCACGCCCCTCCACCCTGGCCCGGGACGCGACGCCCGGCACCCGGAGGACCGTCCCGCGCGTCCGCGCTGGTGAAATCCTGGGTAGGAACTGTGCGTGCGCACCGTAGGGGGTCCGGGACTGGCACCCTCGGTCCGTGGACGGAACTCCGGCGGACGCCGCGCGGCGCGCGCTCCTCGACTTCAGCCGCTGCCCCGCGTGCGGCACGACCCTCGCCGCGCCGCGGTGCGCGCGCTGCGGCCTGGACGTCGGCGGGGAGGGCGGCGCACGGATCGCGGACGCCTCCCGGGCCGTCGTCCGGGCGCTGGACGAGCGGCAGCGCGTGATCGCCGCCGTCCGCGCCG
>NZ_RFFI01000096.1 GCF_003696205.1 Cellulomonas triticagri | reverse complement strand
ACGGCGGCCGGCTGGCCCGGCTCGGCGAGCGGCTGAGCGATCGGCGCGGCGCGGACCCGATGCGCACCCGCACGGACGACGCGCCGCCGGTCGACGGCGTGGCCGTGGCACCGGTGCGCACCGGGCGCGGCATCGTGGGGATGCGGGAGCGCGCCGCGGTCTACCGTGGCTCCGTCAGCGCCGGTCCGCACCGCGCGGGCTGGCGGGTGCACGTCGAGCTGCGCACGGAGGACGCTCCGGCGGGCACCCCGCCCCCGGCACCCGGCACGCCACCCGGCACGGTCCCTGGCACCGCACCCGGCACGACCCCCGCCCCGACGCCCCGCCCGACCTCCGAGGAGCCCGCGTGACCAGCACCCCCGACGCCGCCCCGGACACCGGCGGCACCGGCGGCGCACCCGTGCGCGTGCTGCTCGTCGACGACCAGGCCCTGCTGCGCATGGGGTTCCGGCTGGTGCTGGAGGACGCGGGCGACGTGGTCGTGGTCGGCGAGGCGGGCGACGGCGCCGAGGCGCTGCGCCAGGTCGAGGCGCTGCGGCCCGACGTCGTGCTCATGGACGTGCGGATGCCCGGCACGAACGGCATCGAGGCGACCGAGCGGATCGTGGCGTCGGGGTCGTCGTCGCGGGTGCTGATCCTCACGACGTTCGACCTGGACGAGTACGCGTTCGCGGCGCTGCGCGCGGGGGCCAGCGGGTTCCTGCTGAAGGACGCGCGCCCGGCGGAGCTGGTCGGGGCGATCCGCTCGGTCGCGGCGGGCGACGCCGTGATGGCCCCGCGGGTGACCCGCCGGATGCTCGAGCTGTTCGCGCAGGAGCTGCCCGCCGACGCGGGCGCCCCGGCGGCCCCGCGCGAGGACCCGCGGCTGGCGGACCTCACGCACCGGGAGCGGGAGGTGCTGCTCGCGGTGGCCGAGGGGTTGTCGAACGCGGAGGTCGCGGAGCGGCTGTTCCTGTCGGAGGCGACGGTGAAGACGCACGTCGGGCGGATCCTCGCGAAGCTCGGCGTCCGGGACCGGGTGCAGGCGGTCGTGCTGGCGTTCGAGTCCGGCCTCGTCGGGCGCTGACCCGCGCGGCTGCGCTCCCGGCGCGCCCACGACGTGACGGACGGCCCCGCCGCCCGCCCGGGGCGACGGCCGCTCACGCCTCGCCCAGGGCCTCCTCCGGGGTGCCCTCGGCGGCGCGCGCGGCGCGGTTCCAGGCCAGGCGCTCGCCGACGCCGGTCGCCATGGTGTGCCCGCGCCACGCGAACACCGCGAGACCGAGGACGAGCACCCCGGCGGCGACCCAGTACGGTGCGGTCGCGCTGACGGGGTGCAGCAGGCCCGCGATCACCGGGGCCGGGGCCGCGCAGCCCCAGCGGACCAGGTTGAACGCAGCGGTCGTGGTGCGCCGCTCGGCGCCGCCGAGCCCGAGCGCGAGGTCGGTGAGGTTGGCGTTGGCGATGCCCATGCACACCCCGGCGAGCACGAGGACGACGACGGACTCGGCGGTCCCGGCGCTGGTGGCGAGCAGCACGAGCGTGACCAGCAGCCCCGCGACGGCGACGCCGACGGTCGCGACGGCCCCGATGCGGTGCGCGAGCCGGTGGCCGACGACGAGGATGCCGACGGCCAAGCCGATGCCCCAGGCGGTGAACACCAGGCCGAGCGGGATGACGCCGAGGCCGAGGAACACCGGGGTGTAGCCGAGCACGACGAAGAACACGAAGTTGTACGCGGCGGTGACGACGCACAGCACCCGGAACGCCGGGCGGCGGAACGGCTGCCACACGTCGCGCAGGGTCAGGGCGGTGGGCGGCTCCTGCGGGTCCCGCAGCCGGGTCACCGACACCGCCAGGGCGATGAGCATGAGCCCGCCGCACGCCGCGAACGGGACCCGCCAGGAGATCTGCCCGAGCAGGCCGCCGAGCAGCGGGCCGACCGCGAAGCCGAGGCCGACGCAGGTCTCGAACAGCTCGACGACCCACTCGCGGTCGGCGGCGAGCGCGACCAGCAGCACCATGGCCGTCGCGAAGAACATCGCGTTGCCCAGACCCCACAGCCCGCGCAGCACGGCGAGCTGCCCGATGGTGCCCGACAGGGCGGCGAGCCCGGCGGCGACGGCGACGGTGCTGACGCCGGCGGCGAGGACGGCGCGGTAGCCGAACCGGCCGGTGGCGATGACGGCCGGGATCATCCCGACGGCCATGACCAGCAGGTACGCGGTGAACAGCAGCTCGATCTGCCAGGTGGACGCGCCGATCTCGGCACCGATGACCGGGAGGATCGGGTCGACCACGGCGATGCCCGCGATGGCGAAGAACGCGGTGAGCGCGGTGGCGTAGATGGCGGTGCGGTGCGGCTCGTGGTGCCGGCTGGGCATGCGGGTCCTCCCCCGGGGTGCGGTGACGTTTTATCTGTATCATACAGCGATTAGCCGGGCGGGACGTGCGAGGATGCGCACAGCCGAGGGGGTCACACCGAGCAGAGGGGGGACCGTGCACCAGCAGGACGACGCCGTGCAGACCATCGAGGGCCAGGTGGCGATGCTGCTCCGGCTCTCCGAGCGCACCCGGCGCTCCTCCACGCGGCAGCAGGGCGAGCTCGAGCGGTCGGCGTACCTCGTGCTCGGCGTGCTCGCCGCCGACGGGCCCGCGAGCGTCAACGGCATCGCCGAGGCGCTGCGGCTCGACCCGTCGACCGTCACCCGCCAGGTCCTCGCCATGGAGCAGTCCGGGCTCGTCACCCGCAGCACCGACCCCACCGACGGGCGCGTCACCATCGTGCAGCCCACCGACGCCGGCCGGGCCGCCCTCGCCCGCACCCGCGAGGTCCGCGCCGACCTGTACGGGCAGATCCTCGACGGCTGGACCGGCGCCGACCGCGCCGACCTCGCCCGGCTGCTGACCCGCCTCAACGCCGACGTCGACACCTGGGCACGCGCCAACCTCACGCGCTGACCCGCCCCGCGCGCACGTGACGCGCGGCGGCGCAGCGCCTAGGGTCGAGGGCGGCGCACCGGCCTACGCCCCCGGGGCCGCGCGCCGCGCGCAGATGCGCGCCGTCCCGCCGCACCCGTCCGGCACCCGAGAACCCGGAAGGTGCCCCGCGTGACCCTCGACCCCGCCGCCCCACCCGCTCCCCGCCGCAAGGGCGCCACCGGACTGCGCGCCACCGTGCTGCGCACCGAGCGCCTCACCCCGGAGATGGTCCGGATCATCCTGGGCGGCCCCGGCCTCGGCGGCTACGAGCCGTCGCCGCACGCCGACTCCTACGTCAAGGTCGTGCTCGCGCCCGAGATCGGCGCGACGCCGTCCGGCGCGGACGCCCTCGCCGCCTGGACCACCCCCGACGGGCGCGTCGACCTGGAGTCCGCCCGGGCCGCGCTGCCGCCCGAGCACCAGCCGCGCATGCGCACCTACACCGTGCGCGCGTGGGACGACCTGGAGCTGACGCTCACCCTGGACTTCGTGGTGCACGGCGACGCCGGGCTCGCCGGCCCCTGGGCGGCGAGCGCCGCGCCGGGCGACGAGATCGTGGTCGTCGGCCCCGGCGGCGGGTACAGCCCCGACCCCGCCGCGGACCACCACCTGCTGGTCGGCGACGCCTCCGCGCTGCCCGCCGTCGCGGTCGCCCTGGAGCGGCTCGGCGACACCGCGCGGGGCACCGTCGTGCTCGAGGTCGCCGGGCCCGAGGAGGAGCAGCCGCTCACCGTGCCCGACGGCGTGACCGTGCACTGGGTGCACACCGCCGGCGCCCCCGGCGCGCGGCTGGTCGAGACCGTGCTCGCGCTGCCCTGGCCGGACGGGCGGGTGCAGGCGTTCGTGCACGGCGAGGCGGGCGCGGTGCGCGACCTGCGCCGCTACCTGCGGGTCGAGCGCGGCATGACGAAGGACGACCTGTCGATCTCCGGGTACTGGCGGCTCGGCGACGCGGACGAGGGCTGGCGCGCGGGCAAGCGCGACTGGCTGCGCGGCATCGAGGACGCGGAGGCGGCCGCGGGCCTCGCCTGAGCCCGCTCCCCGGACGGCCGGGCCGGGTCAGGCGTCGGGCGCGAGGTGCCAGGGGCGGTCCGGGTCCGTGGCCCGGGCGTCCGCCCCGACCTCGACCGCGTACGTCGTGCGCGGCGCCCCGTCCGGCCCGGGGGCGACGTCGCCGACAGGCCCGAGGTACCGGTGCCCGGTCATCCGGCACCAGGCGGGCAGGTCGATCGGGGCGACGGGGTCGGACGTCGTCAGGTGCACGACGGTCCCGGGGTCGAGGTCGCGGGCGCGCGCCCGCAGCAGCACCAGCAGCCGGGCGCAGCCGAGGTCCCCGCCGTCGACGTGCACGATCACGGGCCGACTGTAGCCGCGCCGGGTGCTGCCACCCCGCCCGCCCGGGTGGAACCCGCGACATCATCGGCGTTGCGCGTGGATGTGATCTCCGTCGCGCCGCCCGTCGGCCCTCCCGGGCACGACGACGACCGCCACGGCGCGGGGACGGGGGTGTCGCGCGCCGTGGCGGTCGAGGACACCGGCCCCCGGAGGGCCGGCGGATCAGGGTGGCGTCAGGCCGTGAGGCCCACCAGCGGTGCGGTGCTGCCCGCGCGGGCCAGCGCGGCGTCCCGCACCGACCGGGCGGCGGCGGCCCGGTCGCGGGTCCCGCCGGCGACCAGGTCCGCGGCGAGCTCGCGGAGGTCCCGGTAGGTCGCGGCCGAGGTCAGCAGCCCCATGGCCGTGGGCGCGTCGCAGCCGCGCTCGCGCATGACGACGCCGACGGCCTGGTCCACCAGCGCCCGGGAGCGCGTGCAGTCGAGCAGGTCGTCCATGGCCTGCGCCAGCGCCACGACCTGCTCGCGCACCGCGACCACCGACGCGATGCCCTGCGCGAGCCCGGCCGCGCGGTCGAGCAGTCCCGCCCACGGCTGCACCTGCCGGGCGTACAGCCCCAGGCGCACGACCACGTCGCGGTGCACGCCCGCGACGTAGGCCACCGAGCGGAAGCCCTGCACCCGGCAGGCGTGCGCCCAGACGGGCCAGCGGCCGTCGTCCACCTCGTCGGCGCGCACCGCGGCGTCGAACGGGGCGACCAGGTCGGCCACCACCACGGGCTCGTCGGTCCGGCGCAGGTCGTAGCGGGGGCCCTGGCGCGGGCGGTCCTGCGCGCCGTCGCACCGGGCGACCGCGACCGACCCGGCGGCGAGCCAGCGGTCGGCCCCGCGCACGGTGGCGGTCGCGCACGCCTGCGCGTCGACGCCGAGCGTGCGCCCGGCCTCCTGGGTGAGGGTGTGCACCAGCGCGTCCAGCGAGGCGTCGGCGTCGGACGGTGCGACCTCGTCGGTCCCGGCCCTGCTCATGGTGATCACCCTCGCGTCGTCGCGACCTGCGCGACCCTGCACAGGGCCCTCATCGTCGCCCCGCCCGCCCCGGCGTGCCACCCGAACGGGTGACACGCCGGGCGACACGCCGAGGACTCCCTCACCCGCGGCGCGGTGTCAGGCGCCCGGGCGCAGCAGCACCTTGGTCCAGCCGTCCTCCCGGGCGTCGAACCGCGCGTACCCCTCGGCGGCCTCCTCCAGCGGCAGCTCGTGGGACACGATGAACCCCGGCGTGGCCCGCCCGGCGACGATCAGGTCCCGCAGCTGCCGGTTGTAGCGCATCACCGGTGCCTGGCCGGTGCCCATGTGCTGCCCCTTCATGAAGAAGGAGCCGTAGTCGAACCCGATCCGCCCCTGCCGCGCGGCCTCGTCCCGCGCGCCCGGGTCTTCCGGCAGGTACACGCCCACGACGCCGATGCCACCGGTCGCCCGGACGACGGACACGAGGTTGTCGAGCACGAGCTCCGGGTGCTCCTCCCCCGAGGCGTCGTGCGCCTGGTAGCCCACGGCCTCCACGCCGCAGTCGACCCCGCGCCCGAGCGTGGCCTCGGTGATCTGCTCGACGGGGTCCCCGGCGGACAGGTCGACCGCCTGGGCGCCGATGCTCTCGGCGAGCCGCAGCCGGTCGGGCTCCTTGTCGACCACGAACACCCGCGACGCCCCGCGGATCAGCGCGCTGTGCGCAGCCATCAGGCCGACCGGCCCGGCGCCGAACACCGCGACGTCGTCGCCCTCGCGCATCCCGGCGAGCTCGGTGCCGTGCCAGCCCGTCGGGAAGATGTCGCTCAGCATGGTGAAGTCGTTCTCGTGCTCGGTGCCCTCGGGCAGCTCGAGCAGGTTGACGTCGCCGTACGGGACGCGCAGCACCTCGGCCTGGCCGCCGTCGTACGGACCCATGTTCGCGTAGCCGTAGGCCGCGCCCGCCATGCCCTCCGTCGGGTTGGTGCGCAGGCAGAACGACGTCCAGCCGCTCAGGCAGTTGCGGCAGGTGCCGCAGGCGATGTTGAACGGCACCGAGACCCGGTCGCCGACCTGGATCCGGGTGACCGCGGAGCCGACCTCCTCGACGACCCCCATGTTCTCGTGCCCGAAGACGGTGCCCTCCTCGACGGAGGTGCGGCCCTCGTACATGTGCAGGTCGGAGCCGCAGATGTTGGTGGTGGTGATGCGGACGAGCACGTCGGTGGGCCGCTCGATCCGGGCGTCCGGGACGTCGGTGACCTCGACCTGGTTCGGGCCGCGGTAGACGACTGCGCGCATGGTGGACCTCCCTCGGCGGGCCGGTCGGGCCCGCGCTCGCTGCCGCGCGTGGCTGCACGGCGGGTCCCCTCGATCCTGCGGGCCGCGCGCCCGTCCGGCATCTGGGGGCCGGGGCACGGCGCGCGTGCGGCGTCTCGCCCGGGCGCCCCGGGCCCATCGGGCGCGTGCGCCCCGGACGCACGTCGGGCCGGCGACCACGGAGGTCACCGGCCCGACGTCGCGCGCGGGGGTGTCAGTGCATCGCCACCGGGGCGTCGCCCTCGGCGGAGGCCGGCGGACGCCGGACCAGCAGCGACGCGCCCACCGCGACCAGCGACACGACGCCGCCCCACAGGAACGCGCTCTGCACGCCGTCCGCGGTCGCGCTGAGCAGGTCCGCGCCCGCGGCATGGCGCGCCGCCGTCGTCGTGGACAGCACCGTGATGAACAGCGCGGTGCCCGCGGCGCCCGCGAGCTGCTGCATCGTGTTGACGATGGCCGAGCCGTGCCCGTAGAGGTCGCGCGGCAGCGAGCCCAGCGCCGAGGTGAACAGCGGCGTGATCATGAACGCCAGGCCGATGCTCAGCAGCACGTGCACGCCCACCACCGCGGCGGACGGCGTGCCCGGGTGCAGCGTCGACAGCAGCCACAGGCCCGCGCTCAGCGCGAGCACGCCCGGCGTGACCAGCGGGCGCGGGCCCACCCGGTCGTACAGGCGGCCCACCACCGGGGACAGCGCACCCATCGTCAGACCACCCGGGAGCAGCAGCAGACCCGTCTCCAGGGTGCCGAGCTCCAGGACCTGCTGCAGGAAGATCGGCAGCACGATCAGCGCGCCGAACATCGCCATGAACCCGATGACCAGCACCAGGGCCGACACCGTGTAGGAGCGCCGCGCGAACACGCGCAGGTCCATCAGCGGCCCGTCCGCGGACTCCTGCAGGCCGATCTGCCGCCACGCGAAGAGCACCAGCGCCAGGACGCCGACCGAGATCGGGATCCACGGGGCGATCAGCACGTGCCCGCCCGCGGACTCGCCGATGCTCGACAGCCCGAAGATCAGCGCGCCGAAGCCGACCGCCGACAGCGCCAGGGACAGCACGTCCAGGCGGGTGCGGTGCGGCGTCGTGACGTCGCGGACCTTCCACGCGCCGAGGCTCAGCGCCACGACCGCGACCGGCAGCATGACGATGAAGATCCACCGCCACGTCAGCTGCGAGAGCACCAGGCCGGAGATGGTCGGACCGATGGCCGGGGCCACCGAGATGACGATCGAGATCGTGCCCATGATGCGGCCGCGGATGCTCGGCGGCACCAGGGTCAGCGCCGTCGTCATCAGCAGGGGCAGCATCACCGCGGTGCCGCTCGCCTGCACGACGCGGCCGACCAGCAGCACGCCGAAGCCCGGCGCCGCCGCCGCGATGGCGGTCCCCAGGGTGAACAGGGACATCGCGGTGATGAAGATCGGGCGCAGCCGGAACCGGCCCATGATGTAGCCGGTCGCGGGGATGACCACGGCCATCGTCAGCATGAAGCCGGTGGTCAGCCACTGGCCGGTCGCGGCGGTGACGCCGAGGTCCTTCATGAGCACGGGCAGGGCGACGCCCATGACGGTCTCGTTGAGGATCACGGTGAAGCCGGCGACCAGCAGCAGGCCGATCAGGGTCTTGTCGCCGGGCGGCAGCCGGTCGGGCCGGGCGTCCGGGACGAGGCCGGGCGTGCGCTCGCGCAGCGCGGTGTCGTCGTGCGTGGACATGGGTCTCCCTCGCGGGTGGTGTCGTCGGTGAGTCGCGCGCTGGGGAGGGCCGGGGCGTCGAGCCCACCAGGCCCCCGAGGGAGGCGCGCGACAGGACCAACGTCCCAGACGCGGAGAGGATTCCCGAGCGTTTTTCCCCGGGCCTCAGACCCCGCCCCGCAGCGCGGCGATCGGCTCCACCGACGCCGCCTTCACCGCCGGGTAGATCCCCGCCAGCAGCCCGATCACCCCACCGCCCGCCGCCGAGGCCAGCACCACGCCGAGGTGCAGGATCGGCGTCCACGACTGCGCCGCCGACACGACCACCACCGCCGCCACGCCCAGGGCCGCACCGACCATGCCGCCCAGGAGCCCGACGGTCGCCGACTCCAGCATGAACTGCGCCGCGATGTCCCGGCGCCGCGCGCCGAGCGCCCGGCGCAGGCCGATCTCCCCGACCCGCTCCATCACCGACAGCAGCGTGACGTTCGCGATCCCGAGCCCGCCGATCAGCAGGGCCACCCCGCCGAGCGCCAGGAAGATCGTGCTGATGTCCGCCTGCACGTCGTCGCGCACGCCCCCGCCGCCACCGGGGACCTGCATCGACACCGTCTCCGGGGAGTTGGGGGACAGCGCCACCGGCACCTGCTCGCCCACCACCGGCCCCGCGCCCACGGCGATCCGCAGGTGCAGCTCCTCCGGGGCGGGCAGTCCGAAGTCCGCGCGCGCCGTCCCCAGCGGAAGCACGACGGCGTCCCGCAGGTCCGTGCGCCGCTGCATCCCGTCCACGACGCCGATCACCGTGTACGACCGGTCCCCGATGAACACCGACGGTTGCCGGTCCACCCGGGACACCCCCAGGCGCTCCGCGGCCCGCGAGCCCAGCACCACCACCCGGTCCGCGCGCGCGTCGTGCCCGGAGTCGAAGAACCGCCCGGTCACCACCTCGCCGCGCACCGCGTCCAGCAGGTCGCCGCTCGCCGCCAGCACCGTCGCGGAGGTCGTCGCCGGGGCGGACGGGTCGTTCACCGGCACCGCGGTCACCGCGACGCCGCCGACGTCCACCGCCGCGACCAGCCCCGCCGCCTCGACGCCCGCCAGCCGCTCCGCCCGCACGTCCGCGTCCCACGGCAGCGGCGCGGTCGCCCGCGCGTTGCCGTCAGCGCCCCGGGTGGTGCTCGGCGACGCCATGGCCTGCGTCGCCGCGACCGCGTCGAACCGGCGGGCGATCTGCCCCGCCGCCGTCTGCGCCAGCCCGATCGTGACCACCACCGACGCGATGCCCAGCACCGTGCCCAGGATCGTCAGGAACAGCCGGCCCGGCCGTGCGTCGATCCCCGCCGCCGCCTCGGACGCCAGGTCGCGCAGCCCGAACCGGTCCGCGCGCCGGGTGACGCGCCCGTCGGGCGGCGTCGCGGTCACGGGCGCCTCGGGCGCCGTCGCCGGGGCGCTCACGCGAGCTCCGTCAGGCGGCCGTCGGCGATCCGCACCCGGCGGTGCGCCCGGTCCGAGACGACGTCGTCGTGCGTGATGACCACGAGCGTCAGCCCGTCGCCGTGCAGCTCGTCGAACAGGTCGAGCACCTCCGCGGAGTTGTGCGTGTCGAGGTTGCCCGTGGGCTCGTCCGCCAGCAGCACGCCCGGGGACGCCACGACCGCGCGGGCGACCGCCACGCGCTGCCGCTCGCCGCCGGACAGGGTCGTCGGCAGGAACCGCAGCCGGTGCCCCAGGTGCACCCGCTCCAGCGCCGCCAGCGCCCGCGCCCGGCGCTCCGCCCGCGGCACGCCGCTGTACAGGGTCGCCAGCAGCACGTTGTCCAGCACGGACCGGTGCGGCAGCAGGTGGAACTGCTGGAACACGAACCCGATCCGCCCGCCGCGCAGCGCGGTGCGCCGCGCCTCGGACGCCTGCGACGTCGGCTCGCCGTCCAGCAGGTACTCCCCCGACGTCGGGCGGTCGAGCAGCCCGAGCAGGTGCAGCAGCGTCGACTTGCCGGAGCCCGAGGGGCCGACGATCGACAGGTAGTCGCCGCGCTCCACCCGCAGGTCGCTCGCGTGCAGGGCGTGCACCGGCGGGTCGCCCGGGAACACCCGGGCGACGTCGCGGAGCTCCACCACCGGCGGCGGGACGTCGAGCACGGCGAGAGCGGCGTCGTGGTCCGTGGCCGGCTCCGGGAAGGGCAGCGTCACGCGTCGGCGTCCTCGGCCGCGGCGGACTCCTCGTCCGAGGACGACCCCGATCCCGCCTGCCCGACGACGACCAGGTCGCCCTCCGCGAGCGCCGACCCGGCGGCCGCCGTGACCTCGACGTAGCCGCCCGCCGCGAGACCCGTCTCGACCTCGACCAGCGCCGACTCCCCGTCGTCGCCCATCACCTCGACGCGGGACTCCCCACCGGGCCCGGCGGTCAGCGCCGCGAGCGGCACCGCCAGCACCGCGCCACCCGTCGAGGACACCGGGATGCTCACCCGGACGTTGCTGCCCTGGAACGCCGCGACCTGCTCGGGCGTGAGGTCCCCGGGCTGCAGGGTCACGGTCATCCGCCCCGCGGTGCTCTCGCCCTCGCCGCCGCCCTCGCCGCCGCTGCTCCCGCTGCCCGAGGTCGCGTCGGCGATCTCGGTGACCGTCACCGGGACCTCCTCGCCCTCCAGCACCGCGGTGCCGACCGCACCGACCTCCAGCAGCGCCGCGTCGGCCTTCGCCGCCGTCCCGACGACCTGCAGGGTCGCGCCGGACACGCTCATGACGGAGCCCTCGACCGTCCCGCCGCGCCGCACCGAGACCGCGTCCACGCGCCGCGGCAGCGTCTCCAGGAACACCACCTCGCTCGCCGGGAGCGCCACGACCGTGTCCTGCCGGGCCTCCTCCAGCGCCCGCCGGGCCTCGGCCAGGTTGTCGTGCGCCGCCGCGACGGCCGCCGACTCGCTGCTGGTGTCCGGGGCCGCGTCGAGCGCCGCCCGCTGTGCCTGCGCCACCCCGACCGCGTCGCGCGCGTCGTCCAGGGTCATCTGGCGCTGCGCCCGCTCGGTCGGCGTGCACTCCTCGCCCGCGCAGGTGTCCAGCGCGACCTGCGCCACGCCCACGGCGCGCTCCGCCGACCGCACCGCGGCGTCCGCGGACTCGACCGCGCCGCCCTCGCGGGTCCCGCGCCCGGCGCTCGCCAGGGCACCCTGCGCGGCCGTGACCTCGGCCTGCGCCGAGCGCACCATCTGCTCGGCGCCCGCCACGGCGTCCTGCGCCTCCGAGGACGGCTGCGGCGCCGGGTAGCCCGCCCGCCGGTACAGCTCGGTCACCCCGGCGGCCGTCGCCGCGTCGTACACGTCGGAGCCGGCGTCGCCCGCGCCGATGCCCAGCGCGCCGAGCGCCTGCTTCAGCTGCACCACGTCCGGCCCGGAGACCCCGACGCGCAGCGTGCGGTACGTCGGCAGCCCGCCCGGCAGCACCAGCACGGGACGACCCGCGATCTCCAGCGCGACCGAGCCCGCGTCCAGGTCCGCGCCCACCTCGGGCACCTGCCCGGTGACCACCGCGCGCTCCCCGAGGTCCGCCGTCTCCACCCGCAGGTCGACGGCGTCGTCGAACACCACGTCGCCGCGCATCGTCACGTCGTTGCTGAGCTCGCGGCTCTCCACCGGCACCGTGATCGGTCCGGCCTCCGGGGGCGCCGTGCGCGCCGCCGCCTCCGCGGGGTTCAGCACCAGGCGCGACAGCCCCAGGCCCGCGACCAGGCTCACCACGGCCACGCCCGCGAGCACGACCAGCGTGCGGTTGCCCTGGCGCCACCGCGGGGGCGCGGCGTCGGTGGGCTCCGGCGTGGTCGTCACGACCTCGCCGGCACCGTGCTGCTCCGTCACGTCACTTCCCCCGTGCCTGCTCGGCGGCGGCGGCCCACGCCTCGAGCTCCGCGCCGTGCTCGTCCACGAAGTCCTGCTGCAGCTCGTGGTTGATCTCGATGCTCTTCTTCGTGTACTCCACCTGCTCCTGGCAGCCGAAGTCCGCCGTCGCCTGCTCGATCTCCTTCGCCGTGAACGCCGCGAGCGCCGCCTCGTCGACCTCGGGCGCGGGCGGGCCCTCCGGCTCCGCCTCCCAGTCCCAGGACTCCTGCGCCGCCACGTACTCGGGGTCGTCCCAGCCCTGCATGCCGTTCCACTCCTCGTACAGGGGCTCCGTCGCCTCCTGCATCGAGGTCAGCCCGTCGAAGCCCGCGTCGGCCATGCAGGAGGCCCACGCGTCCTCGAGCTCGACCGTGCGGGGGTCGGACTGCACCGACTCGTAGAAGCGGTTCAGCTCGTCCTCCAGGCCGGCGTACTCCTCGGAGGTGTCCCCGCCCTCGTAGACCTCGTGCTGCGCGGAGCCGTAGCAGCCCGCCGTCGTCCAGTCGTACTCCTGCGGCTCCTCGCCCTCGACGTACTCGACCGACGGGCCCCAGAGCGCCTCCTGGTACGCCGTCGCCGCCGTCTCGGACAGCGACTCGACGTACTCCTGGTTCGGGTCGACCCACTCGTTCGCGTCGTCCGACGGCATGTCGGCGTAGCCCCACGGGTCCGTGCTGATCCCGTAGCCGTACTCCTCGGCGAACGCCACGGTGCCGTACTCGACGTCCAGGTCGTCGCTGCTGCTGACGATCGTGCCGCTGTTCTCGGCCGGCGTGTACTCGAAGCCCTCGTCCTGCATGCAGGCCGCGACGAGCTCCTCGACCCGGCGGTTCTGCCGGTCGTTCTCCTCCTGCAGCTCCTCGTCCGAGCGCTGGTCGTCCAGCGAGTAGCCGTAGATCCGCGCCTGGATCTCGTCCAGGGGGCCGGGGGTCCACTCGGTCGCACCCGAGGAGGAACCTCCCCCGCCGTCGTTCGAGCACCCGGCCAGCGCGAGCACGGCGGTCATCGCCGTCGCGGCCACGGCGAGCGTGCGTCGGGTGGGACGGGACGTCGTCATCGAGAGGCTCCTTCGTCGGTGGGCACGCCGGCTGCCCCACCGGCGGCCCGCCCAGCATGGCGTGGACGGAGCCCCCGTGGGGCCGGTTCAGGTCACCGTTGCGTAGCGATCACGCAGTCCGTCGGGCCCGACCGTAGGTGGCGCGCGGGCGCCGGGGCGTCCGTCTGCGGACGGAAACGGGCCCGGCAGGGGTAGACCCCCGGGTGGACGTCGCGCCCGCGCCCGTGACCTGCGACGACGCTGCCGCACCGGGAAAAGCGACGAGCCCGGACCCCTGGGGGTCCGGGCTCGTCGACCGGGAGCGGATGACGAGATTCGAACTCGCGACCCTCACCTTGGCAAGGTGATGCGCTACCACTGCGCCACATCCGCACGCGCCACCACCCCGAGGGGCGTGAAGCAGGTGCCTACTCTACCCCATCGGTTCCGTTCCCTGGACCCTCGAGGGGCACGGCTCATCTCTTCCGACGGGCGAACAGGAAGCCCGCGGCGACCAGGATCACCACGAGGCCGATGACCGCCAGGACCGGGCTCAGCGTCCCGCCTTCTGCGACCACGTCGCCTCCTTCTCGAGGGCCCGCCGCGGGGCTCGGCGAGCGTCCCGTTCTGGCCTGATCACTCCTTGCGGCGCATCAGGACCACGAGGGTCCCGATCACCGCGACCCCGCCCGCCACCGTGCCGATGACGAGCCGTGGGCTCGGGTCGTCCGTGGTGAGCAGGAGCCACAGGCACGCGAGGAAGGCGAGCGGGATGACGACGAAGAAGAAGACGCGCGTGCCCTTCGGCGGCTCGCTCACGACGACCTCCTCTCCTCGCGCCCAGCCGCGCGCGTGCGTGCCCCCGGCGGGGTTCGAACCCGCACTGGGCCGGGTTTAAGCCGGCTGCCTCTGCCGGTTGGGCTACGGGGGCGCGGGCCACATCCTGCCACCGCGCACGCCCGTGGCGGCCCCGGACGCGGCGACGCCCCCCCCCCCCCGGGCGGGGGGGGGGGGGGGGGGCGGCGGGGGGGGGGGGGGGGCGGGGGGCGGGGGGGGGGACGCGGCGGGGGCGGGGGGCGGGGCCCCCCACCGCCCCCCGCGCCCCCCGGGGGCGCCCCCGCCCCCGCCCCCCCCCCCCCCCCCGGGGGGGGGGGGGCGGGGCGTCGACGGCGGTCGTCAGGCCTTCGCGGCGGCCGGCTTGACCTCGGCGGCGGGCGTGGCGGACTGGTCCGCGGCCTTCGGCTCCTCCTTGGGCTTCGGCGGCACCGACGCGGCGCGGAACTCCGCGCGCGGGTCGTGCATCGAGCCCAGCGGGACGACCTCGCGGCGCCACAGCAGGTTCGCGGTCCACCCGGCGATGATGCTGACCTTCCGGTTCAGCGTCGGCATCGCGTACACGTGGTACGTGCGGTGCAGGAACCACGCGAACGGGCCGCGGACCTTGATGAAGCCGAGGAACTGCGCGACGCCCTTGTACATGCCGAGCGACGCGACCGCACCGATGTTCTTGTGCTTGTAGTCGGTCGGCTCCGCGCTGCGCAGCACCCGGGCCAGGTTGTCGGCCAGGTGGTTGCCCTCGCGGGTGGCGTGCTGGGCGTTCGGCGGGCAGAACGAGCCCGGGTTCAGCAGGTCCGGCACGGCGGCGCAGTCACCGGCGGCGTAGGCGTCCGGGACGACGTTGCCGTCGGCGTCGGCGATCTGCAGGGTCGGCAGGCAGATGACGCGGCCGAGCTTGTCCAGCGGCAGGTCGGAGTTCGCGAGCACCGGGTTCGCCTTGACGCCCGCGGTCCACACGATGGTCTCGGAGCCGAACTCGGTCTTGTCCGACAGGACGACGTTGCCGTCGACGCACGAGTTGAGGAACGTGGACAGGTGGACCTCGATGTTGCGCTTGCGCAGCTGCTCGAGGGTGTAGCCGCCGAGCTCCTCGGAGACCTCGGGCAGGATGCGGCGCGAGCCCTCGACCAGCACGAAGCGCAGGTCGTCGGCCTCGATCGAGGAGTACTGCTTGACCGCGTCGCGGGCCATGTCCTCGACCTCGGCGATGGCCTCGACGCCGGCGAACCCGCCGCCGACGAACGTGAAGGTCAGCATCCGGCGGCGCAGCTCCGGGTCCCAGGTGGACGACGCGCGGTCGATCCGGTCCAGGACGTGGTTGCGGACGGCGATGGCCTCCTCGACGTTCTTGAAGCCGATGGCCTGCTCCGCGAGACCCGGGATGGGCAGCGTGCGGGACACCGAGCCGAGCGCCACGATGAGGTGGTCGTACGTGATCCAGTACGGCTCGCCCTCCTCGGGCGTCACCTGGACCGTGCGCTCGCCGTGCTTGATCTCGCTGACCTTGCCCTGGAGCACGTCGACGCCCTTGAGGGCACGGCGGTGCGGGGCGACGACGTGGCGCGGGTCGATGGACCCGGCGGCGGCCTCCGGCAGGAACGGGGCGTAGGTCATGTACGGGCGGGGGTCGACCACGACGATCGCGGCCTCCCGGTTGCCCAGGCGACGGCGCAGCCGCCGAGCCGAGTACAGCCCCACGGTCCCGCCGCCGAGGATGACGATGCGCGGCACCTTCCGGGACGTGGACCCGGACCGCGGCGCAGGGCTCGTGACGGTGGTCTCAGACATGGGTCCAACGGTACGTCCCACGACTTGTTGAACGCGAACCCAAGGCCACGTGATTCTGGGCACAAAGTCCCGGATCGCGCGGATCGCGAGCGGTCCTGGGACGACCTACGGCGTCGAGGTGGCACTCGGTGCGGGACTCTGGTCCTGGGTCGACGCGTCGCCACCCTCGGGGTCGACGACCTGCCCGGGGCCGGTGTCCGCGCCCGGGTCGGTCACGGTCCCGTCGCCGGCGGCACCCGGGGCACCGTCCTCGAGCACCGCGGGGGCCTTCGCGAACGGCCACGGCGGCGTGCGGGTCGTCCCCATCGGGGTCCACTCCCCCTCGGGTGTCCACTCGAACTCCTCCACCGGCGCCCCGGACAGCGGGTACACGTTCCACCGCTTGCGCCCGTCGGCGTCCCAGGACGGCACGAAGCTCCACGCCTGGTCGACGCCCGGCAGCTGGTACTCCCCGCCCCAGCCGTCGTCCAGGGTCGTGCGCACGGCCCGGCCCCGGTCGTCGTAGACCTGGACGTCCTGCAGCGGGTTGCCCTCGGCGTCGTAGACGAACAGGTTGCTCACCTGCATCCCGTCCACCCACACGCCGTCGCTCTGCGGGTACCCGATCACGCTGGGCTCGACGTTCCCGTAGTCCCAGCGGATCGAGCCGTTCGACGCCCAGATCATCGCGGGCAGCAGCAGCACCACCGCCCCGGTGCCGACGGCGGTCGGCAGCCAGCGCCCGGAGCGCGGCAACCACAGCCCGCGCCCCCACTGCACACTGACGACGACGAGCGCGCCGAGCACCACCCAGGTCAGCAGGTCGCTCGGCACCCAGCCGCCCTTGCCCCCGCCGTTGGCGTACCGACCGCCGACCATCTGCAGCACCACCTGGTAGACCACCCAGGCGCGCAGGAACCACCACAGCGGCCGCACGGCCACCCCGAAGTCCCGCACCCCCGGCCACCAGGGCTGCGCCCGGAGCCCGGCGGTCGCCCGCAGCACCACCGTCCGCACGGCGGCGCGCCCGGCCCGCAGCCGCTCCCGCGGGCCGCGCCGCACCGGCACCTG
>NZ_RFFI01000095.1 GCF_003696205.1 Cellulomonas triticagri | reverse complement strand
GCCCGGGGCGCACGGGGCCCCGGGCGCGCGAGGGGGAGCGAGGGGGAGCGGCAGGAGAACGCCGGGAGCGCTGAGGGATGGGTGCGGCGCCTCAGCGGCCCGGGCGCTGCTTCGTCCAGATCAGGCCGGCGACGCCCAGGACGGCGCCGACGACGCACGTCCACACGCCGTGCGGACCGACGGCGCCGGTGAGCCACAGCACGACCGCGACGACCAGCGCGACCGCCCACACCCCGATGCCCGCGAGGAACACCGGCCGCAGGCTCACGGGGACCGGGTCGGGCGCGGCCTTGCGTCGCTCGGGGCGCAGGGCGAGGTGGATGAACGACGGCACGCCCCCAGCCTAGGTGCTGGCCCGCCCGGGGACGGCGCCCGCCACCCGGGTGGACGCACCGGCCGACCGGGGCGCCCTGTCGCGGCGTGCCCCGGCCGGCGGGCGGCGTCCGCCGGAGGCGTCAGTCGCCGAAGGCGAGGGCCGTGGCCGTGGCGAGGGCGCTCGGGACGGCGGCCAGGTAGGCGTGCGCGACGTCCCAGGGCTCGAGCCCGGCGGCGGTGACCCCGGCCGTGTCGTTCTCCTCGTGCGCGAGGACGGCGGCGAGCACCTGGCCCAGCGGGCCCTCGTGGCGCAGGACGGCGGCGCCGAGCTGCTCGGAGACGCCGGCCCGGGTGACGAGGTCCGTGAGGTCGAGGCCCTGGTAGGACGCGACGGCGGACAGCAGCCCCGCGGTGTACCCCGCGTCGTCGTGCGACAGGGCGTGGCAGGTCTGCGCGCGGGTGAGGATCGACCACAGCACCTGCACGGACGACGGCTTGGCGTCGATGAGCGAGGCGATGGCGAGGGCGTGCAGCTGACGGGGCCCGACCAGGACGACGGCCTGGAGCACGGAGTCGATCTCGCGGCGGAGGCCGAACGCCGAGGAGTTCACGAGGTGCAGCACCCGCATGGACAGCTCGGGGTCGGTGGCGACCGTGCGGACGACGGTCTGCTGGTCGACGGTCTCCTCGGACAGGACGCGCAGCAGCTCGAGGCACTGCAGCTCGCCCGCGGAGAACTGGCGGCGCACGACCGGCGGCTCCCGGTGGAACATCGGGCCCTGCATCAGGTCGGCGCCCAGCCCGGAGGCGAGGTCGACCCGCTCGGTGGAGTCGGTGTGCTCGGCGACGACCCGCGCCCCGGCGGCGTGCGCGCGGGCGACGAGGTCGGCGAGCTGGGCGTCGCCCCGGCGCAGGTCGATCTTGACGTAGGCGACGCGGTCGAGCAGGCGGTCCTGCGCGGCGGAGCCGTCGTAGTCGGCGAGCGCGAACCGGCTGCCGCGCACGGAGGCGGCGGCGAGCAGGGTGTCCAGGTCGTCGCGTCGCGCGAGGGCGGGCGTGATCTCCAGGACGAGCTTCTCGGCGTCGTACCAGACGGCCGCCGAGCCGGACAGGATGCCCGAGGTGCCGCGCAGCAGCACCGGCTTGTCGCCGGCGAGGCCGGGCAGGTCGAGGCGGCGGTAGGCGGCCTCGACGGCGGCCTCGGTCGACTCGTCGGGCAGCGGGGCGCCGGTGGGGCCGCTGATCAGCACCCGCACGGCGTACCCGTGCACGGAGCGGTCGGCCAGCACGACGGGCTGGCGCTGCACCGTGGCCTCGCCACCGCCGATCGGGATCGGGGAGCCGCTGGCCGCGCGGGGCGCCGGCGTGCCGGACCCGGGGCCCGCGGGGAGGGTCGAGGTCATTCTGGTGCGCTCCTTCGAGTGCTCAGGCGGCCGGCGCGAGCGGGGCGCGCAGCGGCCAGTCCTCGGTGAGGACGGTCTGGACGGCGGTGCCGCTCTCCGGGTCGAGGACCAGGGGGGCGAGCAGGTTGGCGGTGGGGGGCTCGGTGCCCTCGGCGGGCCGGACGACGACGAGGCGCACGGCGTGCGCGGCGTCGGTGCCCAGCGCGCGCAGCACGTCGCCGTCGATGGCCGGCTCGTAGTCCGGGAAGAACGCCTCGGGGTCCACGACGAACAGCCGCACGGGGCGGGCGCCGGCGGGCTCGGAGCGCAGGGCGAAGAGCACGCCGGTCTCGTCGAGAGGCGTGAGCGTGAAGTCCTCGTACCCGGCCAGGCCCGGCATGGGCGCGGACAGGTGCAGGTGCTCGGGCAGGTGGGTGCGACGCGGGGCGTCGGCGAGCTGTGCGGTCATCGCAGGAAGTCCAAGAGAGTCGGCTGGAGCACCTTCGCGGCGGCGCCGAGAGCGCCCTGGTACGCGACCTCCTGGGACTGGAGGTCGAGGATGACCTGCGCCAGGTCGACGTCCTGGATGGCGCCGAGGCGGGTCTTGCTCGTGATCGTGTTGTCGGCGATCAGGTTCTGCGCGGAGTCGACCTGGTTCTGCCGCGCACCGTTGGCCGACAGCTCGGTCAGGATTCTGTCCATGTGCTGGTCGATGTCGTCCAGCCGCGCGGAGGGGTCGCCCCCGGCCCGCAGGGTCGCGGAGATCTCGTCCAGGAGCGCGAACACGGAGTCCTCGCCCTCGCCGTAGACGGCCGAGCCGGTGGCGTCGACGCGCACGGTGGTGGCGCTGGCGACGGTGCGCTCGACCGTGGCGCCGGCGATGCCCTTGAAGCTGTAGGCGCCCGCGGCGTCGTCGGCGCCGCCGAACGCCGGTCCGCCCGTGGTCCCGGCGAACACCGGACGGCCGAGGTACGTCGTGTTGGCCTGGGCGAGCAGGGCGTCGCGGATGCCCTCGATCTCCTCGGCGAGGGCGATCTTGGACGTGGCGCCCATGGCGCCGTTGCCACCCTGGACGGT
Source organism: Cellulomonas triticagri (assembly GCF_003696205.1). Lineage (GTDB taxonomy): Bacteria > Actinomycetota > Actinomycetes > Actinomycetales > Cellulomonadaceae > Cellulomonas > Cellulomonas triticagri. The sequence continues at coordinate 14,445 of NZ_RFFI01000095.1, read as the reverse complement.
GAGGTCGCGGGCCTTGCGCAGCGCCTCGGAGGAGGTCTGCAGCGCGGCGTCGATGGTGACCAGCCAGGCCTCGCCGTCGGCGGCGTTGCGCGAGTACTGCGCCAGCTGGCGCTGCTCGTTGTTCAGCCGGAGCACGTCGGCGGTCCCCGAGGGGTCGTCCGACGGCCGGTTGATCTTGACGCCCGACGACATCTGCGACTGCAGCGTCGACATCTTGCCCAGGTTGTTCTGCAGGTTCTCCAGCGTCGAGTTCCGCACCGTGAAGTGCGTGACGCGGCCGATCGTGGTCATCGGCCCACCACCCCCGTCCGGTTGATCAGCGTGTCGAGCATCTCGTCGATGGCGGTCAGCACCCGGGCCGCGCCCTCGTAGGCCCGCTGGAAGGCGAGCATGTTGACCGTCTCCTCGTCGGTGTCGACCGACGTCTGCGCGAGCTGCGCGGCGGAGGCGGTGGAGCGTGCGGCCTCGGCGACGGTGGCCCGCGAGGTCGCGCTGGCGGACTTCACCCCGAGGTCGACGACGAAGGCGGACCACTGGGCGTCGGGGCCGTCGGTCGCGTGGGCGAGCTTGGCCATCTGGGTGGCGATGCTGCCGTCCACGGGGCCCTTGCCGCCCGCGGCGACGCCGATGTCCTTCGGGTCGGTGATCGCGACGGACAGGCCGAGCGCGGCGGGCCGCGAGGCGTCGATCGCGAAGAAGTCGCCCGCGGTGGTGCCGGTCTCGTAGCCCGCCTCGGTGTAGGCGGTGCTGTGGATCGCGTTCACCTGGGTGGCGATGGTGGTGGCCATCGAGTTGAGCTGGACCGCGGAGCCGGTGAGCACGCCGCCGGAGGACGGCGGGGCGAGCACGGACAGCAGACCGGCGACGCGGCCGCCGTCGATGCCGCTCGGGTGCCCGGACTCGGCCCAGACGACCGAGACCGCGCCGCCGTCGACCGCGCCCTGGAAGGAGGCGGGGCTGGAGGCCGCGACGGTGAGCTGGCTGACCTTGCTCCCGGAGACCAGGGTGTTGCCGCCGACCAGCACGTCCATGGTGCCGTCGGCGTTGGTCCGGGTGGACGCGCCGACCAGGCCCGACAGCTCGGTGACGAGCAGGTCGCGCTGGTCCATGAGCTCGTTGGCGGAGCCGCCGGCGTTCGTGATCGACAGGATGCGGGTGTTCAGGTCCGCGACGTTCGCCGCCGTGGTGTTGACCTGCGTGACGAGCGCCTTCGTGGTCGTCAGCGCCTGGTCCCACTGCGTCGCCGTGTCCTGGTAGAGCGTGGCGAGCCGGTCGGCGACGGCGGTGCCGCGCTCGAGCAGGACGGCGCGGCTGGACGCGGCGTTGGGGGAGCCCGCGACCTCGGACCAGGCGGACCAGAAGTCGCTCAGGTCGGCGGAGAAGCCGGTCTTGGACGGCTCGCCGATCGTGGTCTCGAGGGTCTTGTACTCCGTGGCGATGGCGGCGAGGCGGGCGGCGCCCGACGTCTCGTTGCGCAGGCGGGCGTCGAGGAACACGTCACCGAGCCGCTCGAAGCCGGTGACCGTGGTGCCCTGGCCGACTCCGTCGGTGGTGGAGAACATGGACGGCACGGTGGCCGCCGGCAGCGAGCCGAGGGCGGCGCGCTGGCGCGTGTAGCCGACGGTGTTGGCGTTCGCGACGTTCTGCCCCGAGACCTCCAGCGCCTGGCGCTGGGCGATCAGGGAGCTCAGCGCGGTGCCGAGTCCGGAGAAGGTGCTCACGGGTCTGTTCCTCGCAGTTTCTCGTCGTGCGCCGGTCAGAAGGACTGGTCGAGCAGCTGGGCGCTGCGGTCGGCCTCGGCGGTGGTGTGACCCTGCGGGTCGTAGGTCTGGACGGTCTGCTGCAGGGACATCAGCGTCTCCTGCGTGGCGCGGTGGGACATGGCGAGCAGCTCGCGGTTGCCGTCGGCGAGCTGGCTGATCTCGGTGGTCAGCTGGACGAAGGCGTCGCGGTGGGCCTGCAGCAGGTCGTCCCAGGGCGCGGGCGCGGCCTCGGCGAGGGCGCGCAGGCTGACCCCGGGCTCGAGCCCGAGCTCGAGGGCGACGGCGTCGGCCTCCGCGGAGCGGCCGAGCTCGGCGTCGCGGATCTGGTCGAGGACCGTCTCGACCTCGCGGGTCGCGTGGGCCAGCCACCGGGTGCGTCCGCTCGTGAGGACGAGCTGCTCCTCCTCGAGCTTGAACAGCAGCAGCTCGAGCAGTCGGCGCTCCGACCACAGGACGTCGGACAGCTGGCTCAAGGCCATCGGTGGAGCCCCCTTCGGCGGACGGGTGGTGCGGCGGGTCGACCTTCCTATCGGGCCGGGGCCGGGGGTCCTGAGCGAAATCGGACAGGTCGCTCGGACCGGTGGGTGACCACCGGTCCGGAACGTGCTCCGTACACGTACTTGCCGGGACAACGGTTGCCCGGAATGTGACGTGCATCACACCCGATCGCGGGACGGCGGGACTATGTCGTCGGATGTCCGATTTGTCAGACCGGAACGTCCGAAATGGGCCTGAAGTCGCATAGTTCGGGTCTCTAGGAAGTTCATGAGAAAGGCTCAAGGCCGGATTCACCCCCGCCGAGAACCGGACCGTGAACAGCTCTGCATCCGCCCCGGTCGACGACCTCGTCGTCGCACACATGCCGCTCGTGGGGTACCACGTGAGCGAGGTCCTCTCCCGGGTCCCCGCCACCGTCAGCCGCGAGGACCTCGTGTCCGCCGGCCACCTCGCGCTGGTGCTCGCCGCCCGCGCGTACGACCCCGAGACCGGGGTCCCCTTCCCGCGCTACGCCGCGCTGCGCATCCGCGGCGCGCTGATCGACGAGCTCCGCTCGATGGACTGGGCCTCCCGCGGCGCCCGCCACCGTGCCCGCGAGCTGTCGGCCGCCAGCGACCGCCTCACCGCGACCCTCGGCCGCACGCCGACCCGCACCGAGCTCGCCGCGCACCTCGGCACCGACCTCGCGGCCGTCGACCAGGCCCGCCAGGACGCCGAGCGCCGCGTGCTGTCGATGGACGCCACCGTGCACCCGGTCGCCGACCTGGTCCGCGACGACGCTCCCGGCCCCGAGGACAACGTCCTGATCACCGAGCGCCTGCGCTACCTGCGCGCCGCGGTCGAGACGCTGCCCGACCGCCTGCGCACCGTCATCGACGGCCTGTTCCTGCAGGACCGGTCCGTCGCGGAGCTCGCCGAGGAGCTGGGCGTGACCCAGTCCCGGATCAGCCAGCTGCGCACCGAGGGCCTCGCCCTCATGCGCGACGGGCTGAACGCGAGCCTGGACCCGCAGCTGGTCCCGGTCGCGGAGCGCCCCGACGGCGTCGCCGAGCGCCGCCGCCGCACCTACTTCGCCGCCGTCGCCGCCCGCGCGGCCGCGGCCCCCACCGCCGCCGGCCTGCTGGCGACCACCGTCCCGACGCCGTTCGCCGACTCGGCGCACGCCCGCGACGGCGTCACCGCCTGACCCACCCGCCCCGCCCGCGGGGCTGTTCACACGCACGACGAAGGGCGCCGCCCCCCACGGGGAGCGGCGCCCTTCGTCGTGCCCGGGCCGGGACCGGCGCAGACGTGCCCGGGCCGGTCCGGCCCGGGCAGGTCCGTCAGTCCTGCGCGCCCGGGCGCGGGTTGCGGCTGCGGATCACCGCGGCCTGCTTCGCGAACGTGACCGTGTCGTAGACCAGGTCCGGCGCGGCCTCGCGCCACAGGCGGACCGTCTCCTGCTCGTCCGGGCGCTCGTAGTCGTCGAGGAACACGTGGAACCCGTCCCGGCTCAGGAGCCGCGAGACGGCCGGCAGCGCGGGGAGCCGGGCGAGCCGGTTGGTGACCTCCGGCGGGCCGTCCACGACGACGACGTCGAACGGCCCGGGGTCGCGCAGCCGCTGCATGTCGTAGAACCGCCCGTGCACCCCGAAGGTCTCCACCGGGATCAGCGGGCACAGGTGCACCGTCGCGGTGCCGTCCAGGCCGGCGGCGGCCAGGTCGGCGGACGTGCGGCCCTGCCACGTGGCGTCGTGCTCCAGCGTCGACAGCTTCCCGCCACGGTTGCGGACCAGGGTGGCGAGCACGCGGGTGCCGGCGCCCGAGCCCATCTCGAGGACGTGCGGGGCCTCGTAGCCGGACAGGGTGTCGGCGAGGCGGTCGAGCAGCTCGACGTCCAGGGACCAGCCGCCGACGGCGTCCAGCCACTCCGGCGGGACGTTCTCGTCCTCGACCAGGCGGCGGCGCGCGTCGATCGTGTACGGCATCCGGTCCAACCGGGTCAGCGCGGGACGCAGCTGCGCCTGGGTCTGCAGGATCGAGACCTCGTGCATCGCGAGCCGCTCGCCGACCAGCTCGTGCAGCACCGCGGGCACGTCGCCGGGGAACCGCCACGGCCGCAGCGCGGGCTTCGCGAGGACGGTCTGGGCGCTGGCGATCTGCGCGCGCGAGCTCAGGCCGACGCGCCGCTCGTCCTGGTTGTGGTGCGAGGCCGGGTTGCTGGCGGTGTACCGGTAGCCGACCACGGGCACGAACGCGTACCGGCGGGTCTGGTCCAGCACGGGGAAGGCGATGGCGAAGTCGCACGCCTGGCGCAGCCACGCGCCCTCGTCGTCCTGCAGGTAGGCGTCGGGCACCTGCTCCCACAGCACCGAGCGGAACGAGAACAGGTGGCTCGTGGTCCACGCCTGGCCGCGCGGGGCGGAGAACGGGTTCAGCGCCCGGTTCTGGCCCGTGACGCCGCCGTCGGTCTCGAAGTTGGTCCACACGACGTCGAAGCCCGTCGCGTACTTCTCCGCCAGCAGCTCCAGCACGTCGTCGCGGGCGAGGGCGTCGTCGGCGTCGACCACCGCGACGAACGTGGCGGTCGGCGCGAGCTCGCGCAGGTGCGTCGCGGCGCTCGCGGCCTTGCCGACGGGCTCGGCGTTGCGGCGGAACGTGAACCGGCCGGGCAGCTGCTCCGTCAGCGCGGCGAGCGCGCGGGCGTCGGTGCCGTCGGTGGACGCGTCGTCGACGAACAGCACGTGCAGGGCGCCCAGGCCCTGCCGGGCGACCGAGGCGATGGCGGCCTCGACGTAGGACGCGCAGTCGCGCCCGGTCATGAACACGAGGGCGCTGGTCGGCGCCGCGGCGCCGTCGGACGGGGCAGCGGCCGGGGTGACCTCGCCCGAGGGCGCCCCGGGGATGGCGGTGGTCGTCATACTCAGGACCTTCGTCCGGCGTCACCCGAACGTGAGGAGTACACCTGGGCGGATCGGGTGACGGGTCGGCTCAGAACCGCGGCCGCTGAGCCGATCGGATGGTCACGTCGCCCGCGCGGGCGAGCGAACCCCCGAGGAGCCCCGATGGCCAAGCAGCACCGTGGCACGACCGTCTCCGTCGTGCTGATCGTCAAGGACGAGGAGCGCGTCCTCGCCACGTGCCTGGAGTCCGTCGCGTGGGCGGACGAGGTCGTCGTCTACGACACCGGCTCGTCGGACCGCACCGTCGAGATCGCGCGCGCTCACGCCACCACGGTGGTCGAGGGCTACTGGGACGGCGACTTCGGGGCCGCGCGCAACCGCGCCACCGAGCACGCCACCGGCGACTGGGTGTTCTCCATCGACGCCGACGAGGTGTTCGAGGGCGACGGCCCGCGGGTGCGCCGCCGCCTGGCGACCGCCACGGCCGACATCTTCGCCGTGCTGATCCAGGACGCGACCGCCTCGGTGTTCGACCCGTCGGAGTCCTCCGTCAGCGCCCGCGTGTTCCGCCGCGACGTCGCGCACTGGCGCGGCGAGCTGCACGAGCAGGTCGTCGCCCGCCCGGGCGTGGACCGCCACCTGCAGCTGCAGGCCCTGCCGTCCGTGGTGCTGCGGCACTCCGGCTACGCCGCGGCGACGATCCAGGAGAAGCAGAAGGACGAGCGGAACCTGTCGATCGCGCTGCACGACCTGGAGGTCGCGGTCGAGCGCGGGATGTCCGACGCCGAGATCGCGACCCGGCGCGCCAACGTCGCCCGCTCCTACGTCATGCACGGCGAGTTCGAGCGCGGTCTCGACGAGGGCGTCGCGGCGCTGAAGGGCGACCACCTCAGCGCCCGCACGCTCGTCCAGCTCGCCGGCGCGATGGTCATCGCCGCCATGCGGATCCCGGACCAGGCGCTCGAGGAGAAGTGGCTCGACCTGTGGGAGGCCGCCGAGGGCAACGCCGCCTGGGTGCTCGCCGCGCGCGCCCGCTCCGCGGCCGTGCACGACGACGCGCCCCGCGCGCTGGACCTGCTGGACCGCGTCCCGCGCGTCACCACCAACGTCGACGGCCAGCGCCTGGAGCGCCGGTCGCTCGCCCGGGTCGAGACCTGGGCGCTGCAGCGGGTCGGCCGCCGGGACGAGGCGCTCGCGGTGGCCGTCGACGCGGTCGCCCACGACATCGCCCCCGGCGAGCCGGCGGACCTCGCGACCTGGTTCGGCACCGACGGCGTGCGCGAGCTGCTGGGCCACGTGCGCCCGGAGCAGTGGAGCACCTGGGCGCTGCGCTGCGCCGCCAACGCCACCCGTCCGGCGCTGCTGCTGCTCGACGTCATGCGGGACCTGCGGCCCGACTCCGGGGCGGTGCTCGTCAGCGCGGCGACCCTGCCGTGGCTCATGACGCTGGAGGAGGCGACGCAGTGGGCCGTGGCCCTGCGCGGCGCCGGCCTGGAGGACCGCTGCACCCTCGTCGCGCTCGCCGAGGACGACCACCGCGAGCCCCGGGACCGGGCCCTCGCGGCGGCCCTGGCGTTCGACGTCTACGCCGACCAGCGGGCCCTCGCCGCCCTCGAGCGCGCGCTCCCGCTGGTGCCCGAGGACCAGGAGGCGGCGCTCGCCGCGGAGCTGGAGATCGTGGCCCCGGGCCTGGTCGGCGCGCCGGCCTGAGCGCCGCGCTCGCCCGACCGGGTGACGTCGAGCGGATCTCGCCGAATCGCTCAGGCCCCCGACCGGCCTCCCGATGGGGAGGGTGTGCCCATGGATGGGCAGCCGATCTGATCAAGGAAGAAGAGAACCATGGCCCTCTCCGTCAACACCAACATCTCCGCGCTGAACTCGTACCGGAACCTGTCCTCGACCCAGGGCGACCTGAGCTCCTCGCTCGAGAAGCTGTCCTCGGGTCTGCGGATCAACCGGGCCGCCGACGACGCCGCGGGCCTCGCGATCTCCGAGGGTCTGCGCGCGCAGATCAACGGCACGAAGCAGGCCGTCCGCAACGCTCAGGACGGCATCTCCGTCGTCCAGACCGCTGAGGGCGCCCTGACCGAGACCCACTCGATCCTGCAGCGCATGCGTACCCTCGCGGTGCAGGCGTCCAACGACGGTGGTCTGTCCTCCACCGCCAAGCAGAACATCCAGGACGAGATCGGCGAGCTCACCACCGAGCTCGACCGCATCGCCTCCACCACGGAGTTCAACGGCAAGAAGCTGCTCGACGGCTCCTACACCGGCACCTTCCAGGTCGGCGCCAACACCGGCGACGCCAACCAGATCACCGTCGACCTCAGCACCTCGGCCCTGGCCTCGCTGGGTGTCACCGGTGTCTCCGGCACCTCCGGCCTGTCGGCCAACGGCCTGGGCATCTCCGGCATCGACGTCACCTCGACCTCGGGCGCCGCCTCGGCCATCGACGACATCGACGCCGCCATCCAGGGCGTCTCGGCCGCGCGTTCCAAGCTCGGTGCGATCCAGAACCGCCTGGACCACACCATCAACAACCTCTCCGTGGCGTCCGAGAACCTGTCGGCGTCCGAGAGCCGCATCCGCGACACCGACATGGCGCAGGAGATGGTCAGCTTCACGCGGGCCCAGATCCTGTCGCAGGCCGGCACCGCGATGCTGGCGCAGGCCAACGCGGTCCCGCAGGGCGTCCTGCAGCTCCTGGGCTGATCCCCGGGCGCTGACGCGCTCTAGCTCTGCGGTCCGGCCGCGGTCCGTCCCCCACCCGGGGGCGGACCGTGGTCGGACCGACCCGCACCACCCCTCGTACGGCGCACTGGAGGCGACCCGAGCATGACCGCGATCGACGGACTCGTCAGCGGCCTGAAGACCGCCGATCTGATCAAATCGCTGATCGCGGTCGAGGGTCAGCCGCGCACGCTGCTGCTGCAGAAGCAGTCGAAGACGACCTCGATGATCTCGGCGCTCCAGGCGCTGAACACGAAGGTCGCCTCCCTGACCACCGCCGCGCAGTCCGCGGCGAAGGCCGACTCGTGGGCCAAGACCGCGGCGACGTCGACGGCGACGTCCGTGACCGCGACCACCAGCGCCTCGGCCCAGCCGTCCTCCCTGACCTTCACCGTGGACAAGGTCGCGCAGTCCCAGTCCACGCTCTTCACGCTCCCGGGGTCCTACGACACCGAGAAGCCCACGTTCACGATCACCCGCGGCGGCGAGACGACGACGATCACCGCCGTGGACGGGTCGATGCCCGAGATCCTCGAGGCGTTCAACGCCGAGGGGACCGGGGTCAAGGCCACGTCCGTGAACGTCGGCACCGCGGACGCCCCGCAGTACATGATCCAGCTCACCGGCACCGAGCCCGGCGCGGCCAACGCGTTCTCGGTCTCGGTCGCGACCGGGGCCGACGGCTCCGGCTCGACCGCGCTGACCGGCGAGGAGGTGCGCGCGGCGTCCGACGCGCAGATCACCCTCTTCCCGGGCACGTCCGCGGCGCGGGCCGTCACCTCCGGCACCAACGCGTTCTCGTCCGTCCTGACCGGCGTCGACATCGTCGTCACCGCCGTCGAGAAGGACCCGGTCACGCTGACGGTCGCCCGCGACCAGGCGGCCCAGAAGGGTCTCGCGCAGGGCCTGGTGTCCAACCTGAACCTCGTGCTGACCGAGATCTCGTCCCGGACGCAGTCCACGACCAGCACCGCCGAGGACGGCGGCACGATCATCTCCGGCGGCCTGTTCTCCGGGAACGCCACCATCCGCAGCCTGCAGCAGCAGCTGCAGTCCCTCGGCTCGATGCCCGTCGGCGGGGTCTCGCCCAGCGAGGTCGGCATCAGCATCGGCCGGGACGGCTCCTTCACGTTCGACGAGGCGGTCTTCACCGCCGCGCTCACGGCCGACCCGGCCAAGGTCCAGACGGTCGTCAGCGGGGTCGCGCAGCGGCTCGCGGACCTGGGCAAGGGCGCGTCCGACTCGATCGACGGCTCGCTGACCTCGCAGATCAAGTCCGAGCAGGCCATCAAAGACGACCTCGGCCGGCAGATCGAGAGCTGGGACGACCGCCTCGCCCGCCGGCAGTCGAACCTGGAGCGGACCTACGCCAACCTCGAGGTGCAGCTGTCGAGCCTCAGCTCGCAGTCGTCCTGGCTCGCGGGCCAGCTCGCCACGCTGCCGACGTCGTACGCCACCAAGTGAGCGACGGCTCCTGACCGAAAGGCACCACCGTGATCGACGTGCGATCCCGCTACCTGGCCGACACGGTCGCGACGGCGGCCCCGGCGCGCCTGCTGACCATGCTGTTCGACCGCCTGCTGCTCGACCTGGCCCGCGGCGAGGAGTCGCTGCGCACCGGTGAGCGGCCGCAGGCGACGCAGCACCTGGCCCACGGCCAGGAGATCCTGGCGCAGCTCATGGCCGACCTGAACACCAGCGTGTGGGACGGCGGCGAGCAGCTGCTCTCGATCTACTCCTACGCGCTGTCGCAGCTGATCGACGCGAGCCGCGTGGGCGACGCCGACCGCGTCGCGACCTGCCGCGAGCTGCTGGCCCCGATCGGCGAGGCCTGGCACCAGGCCGCCGACGCGCTCGCCACCGACGTCCCGACGCAGCGCACCGCGTCGACCGCGCCGTCGGCGGGTCTGGGCGTGCTCGGTGTCGGCTGACACCGGTCGCGTCGAGGCGCTGGACGCCGCCCCGCTCGCCGACGAGCAGCCCCGGCACGACCTCCACGACCTCGCGGGGGACCCCGGCACGGGCGCCGGGTCCGGCGAGTCCGGCTGGCTGGCGGTGCTCGCGGACATGGAGTCCGCGGCGGACCGGGCGGAGCAGCGGCTGCGCGTCGGCGCCGACGAGGAGCCCGCGGCGTCCGTCGCGCTCACCGAGCCGTGGCGGCTGCCGCGCGGTCTGGGCGCGCTGCCCCGGCACCTGGCGGCCCGGGCCGGTGCGCTCGTGGAGCGCCAGCACGAGCTGATGCGCCGCACCGCCGACCAGATGGACGACCACCGCCGCCGGCTGCGGGCTACCGACGCCCTGCGCACCCGCGCCGCCGTCTCCCCGGTCTACCTCGACGTCGAGGGCTGACCCGCACCACCCGCACCACCCAGCAGGACCCCCGCACGGGCCGCCCGGACGACGTCGCCGGAGTCGCGGCGTCGCCGGGACGAGCACGAGGTGACCACCCGGCGACGCCCCGGTGGACAGCCCGCGCACGGCCTGGGTGCTGGCACCCAGGAAAGCCGCAGGACATTTCTCGACGAACTCGGACATTCCTCATCGAATCGTCTGAGCCGCGCGGGTGACGGCCGAAAAAACTCCGCGCGGGGGCTCATCGCGACGCCCACCGCGCCGATGGGACGTCTGAGCACGGATCGCTCACGCAGCAGGCCACGGATGGGCCGACTCAGGACCGACCTCGATGAGGGTGACCCTGGCATGGGCATGTTCGACTCCGTGAGCTACACCGCGCTCAACAGCGCCCTCGACGGCCTGGCCCTGCGCCAGCGCGCCATCGCCGAGAACGTGGCGAACATCAACACCCCCGGCTACCACGCCAAGAAGGTCGCCTTCGAGGCCGAGCTCGCGCGCGCCGTCACCGACGGCAGCGGCGCCACCACGGCCTCCGTCGCCCGGTCCCTCGAGCCGACCCGCACCGACGGCAACAACGTCAACCTCGACGAGGAGACGCTGCTGAACGTCGACACGCAGCTCCGCTACCAGCTGGCGACCCAGGCGGTCGACGGCACCTTCTCCAGCGTCCGTACCGCGATGAGGACCAACTGATGACGACGTTCGGGGCGATCGGCATCGCCAGCACCGGCATGACCGTGCACCGCAAGTGGCTGGACGCGGTCAGCGACAACCTCGCGAACCAGAACACCGTGTACTCCACCGACGAGGAGGCGTACCGCGCCAAGTACGTCGTGGCGACGGAGATCGGCTCCGAGAACGGCGGCGGCGTGCAGGTGGCCGGCATCGCGCTCGGCTCGGCCGAGGGCCGCCTGGTCTACGAGCCCACCAACCCGCTGGCCGACGAGGACGGGTACGTCCGGTACCCCGACGTCGACATGGCCTCCCAGATGACCCAGCTGATCATCGCGCAGCGTGGCTACCAGGCGAACGCGGCGGTCGTGGACCGCGCGCGGGCGTCCTACGAGGCGGCCCTGCAGATCGGACGGAACGCATGAGCATCCAGCCCGTCGGCGGCGTGTCCCCGACCTCCTCGCTGTCCGAGGCCCTCGCGCTGATGGGTGCCGCGGGCACCCCCGGCGCCTCCGCGGCCCCGGCGACCTCGGCGTCCGCCGGCCTGGACGGCGGCTTCGCCTCCGTGCTCGGCGCCGTCGACGGCGTCACCGCCCTGCAGTCGAAGAGCAACGCGCTGGCGGTCCAGGCCGTCACCGGCGACCTCGACGACGTGCACGACTACACCGTCGCGTCCTCCGAGGCCAAGCTCGCCCTCGAGCTCACCGCCGCCGTGCGCAACAAGGCCGTCGACGCGTTCTCCGAGATCATGAGGATGCAGGCCTGATGCCCGCCCAGGTGAAGTCCCTGTTCGGCCGCATGAGCGGCGCGGTCAAGGAGTTCTCGCTCCCGCAGAAGACGTTCGCGCTCATCGCGCTCGCGGCGCTGCTGCTCGGCGGGTTCGCCCTGTACTCGTGGGCGAGCAAGCCGTCGCTCAGCCCGCTGTTCTCCGGCCTGTCCGCGGCCGACGCCGCCGCCGTGGTGGAGCAGGTCTCCGCGCAGGGCGTGACGTACGAGCTCGCCGACGGCGGCAGCACGGTGCTGGTCCCGCAGGACTCGATCTACGACCTGCGCCTCTCGCTCGCCGCCGCGGGCCTGCCCGCGAACGCCGAGGGCGACGGGTACTCGCTGCTGGACGGGATGTCGATGACGTCCAGCGAGTTCCAGCAGCAGACCACCTACCAGCGCGCCATCGAGGGCGAGCTCGCCCGGACGATCGGCGCGATGGACGGGGTCGAGTCGGCCTCGGTCAAGCTCGCGCTGCCCGCCGAGACGGTGTTCGTCTCCGAGCAGCAGGACCCGACCGCGTCGGTGTTCGTGCGCACCCGCACGGGCCGCGACCTCAGCACGCCGCAGGTCGAGGCGATCGTGCACCTGGTGTCCGCGGGCATCGAGGGCATGAAGTCCACCGACGTCGCCGTGATCGACTCCACCGGCAAGGTGCTGTCCGAGGTCGGCGCCGGCCTGACCTCCGGCTCCGGCGACGAGGCGACCTCCGCGTACGAGCAGCGGGTCACCGGTGCCGTGCAGGCGATGCTGGACCAGGTCGTCGGCGCGGGGAAGTCCGCCGTGACCGTGACCGCCGCGCTCAACCAGGACCAGACGCAGCGCACCTCCGAGGAGTTCGCCGCCGCGGCCGACACCCCGCCGCTCGCCTCCTCCACGACCGAGGAGACCTACACCGGCACCGGCTCGGGCAACGCCACCGGCGTGCTCGGCCCGGACAACATCGCCGTGCCGAACGGCGAGGGCGCGACGGACGGCGAGTACTCCAAGACCACGGAGGACGTCTCCAACGCCGTCAACAAGGTCACTGAGGTCACCACCGTCGCCCCGGGCACGGTGCAGCGGCAGTCCATCGCCGTGATCGTCGACCAGACCGCCGCCGCGGGTCTCGACCTCAACCAGCTCACCGCCACGCTGACCGCCGCCGCGGGCATCGACACCGAGCGCGGCGACACCATCGCCGTGCAGGCGATGGCGTTCGACACCACGGGTGCCGACGCCGCCGCCGAGGCGCTGGCCGCGGCCGACGCCGAGGCCGCCGCCGCCGAGCGCGCCGACCTGCTCCGCCAGGCCGTCATCGCCGGGGCGCTGCTGCTGGTCGTCATCGTCGTCGCGATCGTGCTGGCCCGCCGCTCGCGGCGCAGCAAGCGCGAGGCGCTCGACATCGGCGAGCTGCCGCTCATGGAGGGCCCGGACGAGACCGCGATCCTCGACGAGCTGCCGGAGATCCCCCCGGCCCCGCCGGCCCCGGCCGAGATCGACCCCGTCCAGGAGTCCCTCGCCGTCAAGCGCGCCGAGCTCGGCGCGCTGGCCGACGAGCAGCCCGAGGAGGTCGCGGACCTCCTGCGCGGCTGGCTGACCCCCGCCGGGCGGCGCTGATGTCCACCGCCATGCTCACCGGCACCCAGAAGGCCGCGATGCTGCTCATGCAGCTCGGCCGCGAGCGCGCCGCCAAGGTCATGTCCCGGCTCGACGTCCCCGAGATCGAGGAGCTGACGGCCGAGATCCTGCGCCTGGACCACGTGGACCAGACGCTCGCGGACGAGGTCGTCGAGGAGTTCTACTCCGCGTCGATGATCGGCCCCGGCGTCAACGGCGGCCTCGGCTACGCCACCCAGCTGCTCGAGGGCGCGCTGGGCCGCGACGAGGCCGCGGGCATGATCGAGCGCCTGCAGACCTCGATGGCCGGGCAGCCGTTCGAGTTCCTGCAGAACGCCGACGCCCGCCAGGTGCTGTCGCTGCTGAACGGCGAGCACCCGCAGGCCGTCGCCCTGGTGCTCGCGCACCTGCGTCCGGAGCACGCCTCCGCGATCCTGGCGGGCCTGCCGCCGGACCTGCAGTCCGAGGTCGCGCACCGCATCGCGCTGATGGAGCGCGCCTCGCCGGACGTCGTGGCGGTCATCGCCGAGTCCATGCAGCGCAAGGCGTCGACCGTGCTCACCCCCAACGAGCTGTCCGCCGTCGGTGGCGTGCAGCCGCTGGTCGAGATCATCAACCGCGCGGACCCGACCACCGAGAAGCTCATCCTCGAGGGTCTGCAGAACCGCGACGAGGCCCTGGCCGACGAGGTCCGCAGCCGCATGTTCGTCTTCGGCGACACCGTGCTGCTGGAGGACCGCGCGATGCAGCTCGTGCTGCGCCAGGTCGAGACCAACGAGCTGTCGGTCGCGCTCAAGGGCGCCGCGCCGGAGGTGCGGGACAAGATCCTGCGCAACCTCTCCGAGCGCGCCCGCGAGAACCTCGAGGAGGAGATCGAGCTGCTCGGCCCCGTCCGCCTGTCCCAGGTGGAGGAGGCGCGCGCCGGCATCGTCCAGGCGATCCGCCGTCTCGAGGAGTCCGGCCAGATCGTCATCCGGCGCGAGGGCGAGGACGAGTATGTGTCCTGACGCCCGAGGGTTCACCCAGGCCTACGGGGCGACCGCGGTCGACCCGGCGGTGCGTGCGGAGGGCTACGCCCAGGGGTACGCGGCGGGCTACGCCGCCGGTGCCCGGGAGGCGGCGCGTGCCGCCGAGGCCGAGGCCGCGCGCGTGCAGCGCGAGCGCGTCGAGGCCGAGGCGCG
>NZ_RFFI01000094.1 GCF_003696205.1 Cellulomonas triticagri | reverse complement strand
CGCGGCGACGCCGACGCCGCCGTGCCGGTCGGCCTCGGCGACGACGGCGCGCAGCTCGGGCTCGGACAGCCCGCCGGACTCGGGGTGGCTGCGCGGGCTGCCCATGCCGCCCGTGGCGGCGACCTTGACCCAGTCGGCGCCCTGGCGCAGCACCTCGCGGACGGCGCGCACGAACTCGGCGGGCGAGTCCGCGACGGCGCCCGCGCCGGGCCCGGTGTCGAGGGCGACGCCCTCGATGGTGCGCCAGTCCCCGTGCCCGCCGGTGATGGACAGGATGCGGATGGCGACCTGGAGGCGGGGCCCGCGCACGAGGCGCTGCTCGACGGCGTCGCGGAACCCGGAGTCGGCGCCCGCGAGGTCGCGCGCGGTGGTGATCCCGGCGTCGAGGGTGGCGGACAGGTGCGGCACGGACCGCAGCGTGAGCAGCGACTCCGGGGCGAGGACGGTGTCGAGGGTGTCGCCGCCGGGCAGCGTGCTGACGTGCACGTGGCAGTCGAGGAACCCGGGCAGCAGCGTGCGCCCCGCCCCCTCGACCACCCGCAGCCGCGCGGGGTCGGGATCCGACGCCGCCGCGAGCGTGCCCGTCGGCGCGACCTCGGTGACGACTCCCCCGGCGACGAGCACGTCCACGTGCGCGCGGGGCGCGGCTCCGGTGCCGTCGATCAGGCGGACGTCGCGCAGCAGCAGGTCGGTCACGGTGGCGCTCCTGGGGGTCGGGGAGACGTCAGGCTAGCCCATTACCTGTCACAGACAGATTTTACGTCGCCGCAACACGGCGCAACCCGGCGGCAACGCCCCGGGTCTACTTTTCCGGTCACCGACAGGTAATGCGCACCGCGCCCTGTCCCCCGCACGGCCAGCACCGCCAGCACCTCCCGCACCTCCGCACCTCCCCCGGCGCCGCGACCCCTCCCCGCCCGCCGCCCCCTGTGACCGAGAGGCCCCGAGCATGAGCACCAGCCCCACCCGCCGGCGCACGCGCACCGCGAGCGCCGCCGCAGCCGTCGTCGCCGGACTGCTGGCCCTGACCGCCTGCGGGCAGTCCGGGACCGTGAGCAGCACCGGCGGCGGTGACGACACCTTCGTCGCCGTGATGCTCACCGGCTACACCACGCCCCCGGACCCGGACGTGAACTACGACGGCCCCGGCCTCAACATCATCGAGAACACCTACGAGGGCCTGGTGGCCTACCAGGACGGCGTCGAGACGCCGACGATCGTCCCGGAGCTCGCCGAGGAGTGGACCGTCTCCGAGGACGGCCTGACCTACACGTTCACGCTGCGCGACGGCGTCACCTTCCACGACGGCACCGCGCTCACCTCCGAGGCGGTCGCGGCGTCGTTCGAGCGCCGCACCCAGGTCGACTCCGGCCCGGCGTACATGGTCGGCGACGTCGTCTCGGTGGAGACCCCGGACGACCTCACCGCCGTCGTGACGCTGGCCGCCCCGAACGCCGCGTTCCTCGACTACCTGGCGTCCCCGTTCGGCGTGAAGCTCATCAGCCCGACCGTGCTCGCGGACGAGGCCGGCGACGACTTCGCCCAGACCTACCTGACGACGCACGACGCCGGCACCGGCCCGTACGAGCTCACGGGCGCCGAGACGGGCGAGCGCTACACGCTCACCGCGTACGACGGCTACTGGGGCGACGCCCCGGAGCTCACCTCGGTCGAGCTGCAGATCGCGGAGAACGCGTCCTCGGCCCAGCTGCAGCTGGAGCGCGGGGAGATCGACGCGATCCTCGGCAACCTGAACAAGACGTCCTTCGAGTCGTTCGCGGGCAGCGAGGACGTCACCACGTCGACGTTCGCGAACTTCACGACCCAGATGGTCTACGTGAACCCGCAGTCGTCCTGGCTGGCCGACGTCGCCGACCGCGAGGCGCTGTTCGCCGGGATCGACAAGGAGTCGATCATCGACGAGGCCATGGGCAGCCTGGAGGTCCCGACCGACCAGCTGTTCCCGCAGGGCATGGTCGACGCGAGCATCGACGACCAGGGCATCACGTACGACGCGGGCGCGTGGGACGCGCTGGGCACGCCGGAGTCGGGCACCGTGCGCATCGCGTACGCCGGGTCCAGCGCGGACGGCAAGGCCGTCGCCGAGGAGCTCGGCTCGCGGCTGAGCACGGCGGGCATCCCCGCCGAGGCCGTCGCGTACTCCGCGGGCACCATCTACGGCATCGCCGACGAGGGCGCCGCGGGTCCCGACCTGGCCGTGTTCTCGGTGTTCCCCGACGCCGGGCACCCGGACGCCTGGGCCAGCATCATCTACACCCCCGCGGGCGGCCTGGACCTGTTCGGCGCCGAGGTGCCGGGCCTGACGGACCTGCTCGACACCGCCCGCGCCAGCGAGGACGTCTCCGCGTACGCCGCGGCGGCCGACGCGATCAACGCCACGCGCTACTGGTACTCGATCGGCTCGCTGAACACCACCCTGCTCACCACGCCGGAGGTCACCGGCACGCAGGAGGCGCAGAACGTCCTCGAGTACGACGTGCTGCACTTCGCGGCCCTCGGCCGGGGCTGACCCCGCGCCACCCGAGACCCCGGGGCGGGGCCAGTGATCCGCCCCGCCCCGGGCTCCACCTCCACCCGCTCTCTCGAACGGAGACCCCATGTCCGCCACCGCGCCCGTGCTGCGCGTCGAGGGCCTCGACGTCCGGCTCACCCGGGACGGCGAGACCGTGCACGCCGTCCGCGGCGTCGACCTGAGCGTCGCCCCCGGCGAGGTGCTCGGCCTGGTCGGCGGGTCCGGGTCGGGCAAGAGCATCCTCGGGCTGTCGGTCATGGGCCTGCTGCCCGCGTCCGCCCGCCCCGTCGTCTCCGGGTCCGTGGACCTGGCGGGCACCGACATGATCGGCGCCCCGGACGCGGTGCGGCGGGCCGCCCGCCGCCAGCACGTGGGTGCGGTGTTCCAGGACCCGATGACGTCGCTCGACCCCACGATGACCATCGGCCGCCAGCTCGGCGAGGTCACCCGCGACCGGGCGCACGCGCTGTCCCTGCTGGAGGACGTCGGCATCCCCCGCGCCGCCGACCGCCTGAAGGCGTACCCGCACCAGCTCTCCGGCGGCCTGCGCCAGCGCGTGATGATCGCGCTGGCCGTCGCCCGCCGCCCGTCCCTGATCCTCGCGGACGAGCCCACGACCGCCCTGGACGTGACCGTGCAGGCGCAGATCCTCGACCTGCTGCTCACCCTCCGCGAGGAGATCGGCTGCGCGGTCGTGTTCGTCACCCACGACCTCGGCGTCGCCGCGCAGGTCTGCGACCGGATCGCGGTCATGCAGCACGGCCGGGTCGTCGAGTCCGCGGGCGTCGACGAGGTCTTCGAGCACCCGACGCACCCGTACACCCAGAACCTGCTGCGGTCCCGGATCGACCTGCGCACGCCGCGGGACCGCCCGCTGGCGGCGATGCCGGTCACCTCGGGCGCGGGCGCGCCCTCGGCATCGGCTCCACCGCCGGCGGCGCCGGGCACGTCGACTGCCGTGACCGCCGACGACGACGTGGCCGTCGGGGCCGACGGCGTGCTGGACCTCGCGCCCGGCGCACCGACCCCGGGGCTGCCGGAGATCTGGCCGCCCGTGGCGCTGCGCGAGCACGCCGCCGTCACCGTCCGCGACGTGCACCGGGTGTTCCGCTCCGGGCCGCCGTGGCGCCGCCGCGAGCTGCCCGCGCTGCGCGGGGTGGACCTGGAGGTCCGCGCCGGGGAGTCGGTCGCGCTGGTCGGCGAGTCCGGCTGCGGCAAGTCCACGCTGCTGCGCGTCGTCGCCGGGCTGGAGTCCACCACCTCCGGCCAGGTCGTCGTCGCCGCGGGCGCCCGCCCGCAGATGGTGTTCCAGGACGCCGGGTCCTCGCTCACGCCGTGGCTGCGGGTCGGCACGATGCTGGACGAGCGGCTGCGGTCGCACGTCACCGGGATGTCCCGCGAGCAGCGCACCGAGCGGGTGCTCGACGCCCTGCGCACCGTGGGCCTGCCGCCCGAGACGGCGCGCGCCCGCGGCGACCAGCTGTCGGGCGGGCAGCGGCAGCGCGTGGCGCTGGCCCGCGCGGTGATCGTGCCGCCGACGGTGCTGCTGTGCGACGAGCCCACCAGCGCGCTCGACGTGTCCCTCGCGGCGACGGTGCTCAACCTCATCGGGCGGCTGCGCCGCGAGCTCGGGATGTCGGTGCTGTTCGTGACGCACGACCTCGCGGCCGCGCGGATCGTCGCCGACCGGATCGCCGTCATGCGCGAGGGCCGGATCGTCGAGGTCGGCGCGACCGACGACGTCTGCGAGCGCCCGCGGCACGAGTACACCCGCACGCTGCTGGGCGCGATCCCCGGCCCGCAGCACCGCCGCGACCGCGTCGCCACCCCGACGGGAGCCCTCGCATGACCTCACCCCAGACGATCGCCGCCGACCTCGCCGTCTCCCCCGGTGGCGCCACCACGCGCGCCGCCCGTCGCTGGGCCCGCGTCACGGCCGTCCGGCACCGCGCCCTCGGCGTCGACCTCGTCGCCATCGGCGTGCTGGCGCTCATCGTCGCCGTGGCGCTGGCCGCACCGGTGCTCGCGCCGCACTCCCCGATCCTGCGCAGCGGCGAGGCGTTCCTGCCGCCGCTGAGCCCGGAGCACCTGCTCGGCACCGACGCGCTCGGCTACGACATCCTGTCCCGCCTGCTGTACGGCATGCGGTCCAGCCTCGTCGCCGCGGCGATCGTCATCGCCTCCGGCGTGCTGGTCGGCGGGCTGGTCGGCCTGCTCGCGGGCGCCCTGCCCGGCTGGGTGGACGCCCTGCTGATGCGCACCACGGACCTGTTCCTCGCGCTGCCCGGCCTGGTCATCGCGATGGCCGTGGCCGCGGCGCTCGGCGCGTCGTTCACGTCCGCGCTGGTCGGCGTCGCGGTGGTCTGGTGGCCGCTGTACGCCCGGCTGGTGCGCGGCGAGGTCCGCGCGTGGGCCGCCCGCCCGCACCTGGAGGCGGCGCGCCTCGCGGGGACGCCGTGGGGGCTGCGCGTCACCCGGCACCTGCTGCCCGGCGTGCGCTCCACCGTGGTCGTCGCCGCCAGCCTCGACGTCGGCGGCCTGGTCGTCGCGCTTTCGGGCCTGTCGTTCATCGGCCTGTCCTCGCCCGCGCCCGCCCCGGAGCTCGGCGCGATGGCCGCGCAGGGCATGGCCTACCTGCTCCAGGCGTGGTGGGTGCCGATCTTCCCGGGCCTCGCGGTGCTGGTCATCGCGCTGGCCGCCAACCTCGCCGGGGACGGCGTCCGCGACCTCATGCGCGGCCGCTGATGCGCTCCCCCGTCCGTCCGCGTCGCCCCCAGGAGGTCCGGCCGTGGTGATGTTCCTGATCAAGCGGGTCGCCGCGATGCTGGCCGTCCTGCTGGCGCTCACGATGGCGCTGTTCGGCCTGCAGGAGGTCAGCGGCGTCGACCCCGCCAAGGCGTACGTCGGCGCGAACGCCTCCGCCGACGCCGTGGCCGCCGCCCGGGAGCGCCTCGGGCTCGACGAGCCCCTGGTGCAGCGCTACCTGACCTACCTGGACGGCGTGCTGCACGGCGACCTGCAGAACTCCCTGCGCAGCCGCACCCCCGTCGCGGACAACCTCGCGCAGGTGCTGCCCGCCAGCCTGGAGCTCGCCGCGTGGGTGCTGGGCATCGCCCTCCTGCTCGGCGTCGCGTTCGCCGCGCTGACCACGCTGCGCTGGCGCGGCGCGGGCGTCGTGCGGGTGGTGCTGCTCAGCGGCGCCGCCGCCCCGACGTTCCTGCTCGGCATGGTCGCGCTGCTGGTGTTCTACGGCAACCTCGGCTGGCTGCCGTCCGGCGGCCGCACCGGGCTGCGGGACGCGCCCGCCGGACCCACCGGGTTCCTGGTGCTGGACGGCCTGCTCGCCGGCCGGTTCGACGTCGCCGGGGACGCGGTGACGCACCTCGCGCTGCCCGCGCTGTGCGCCGCGATCTCCCCCGCCGTCGCCATCGGCCGCGTGCTGGTCGACGGGCTGAAGGCGAACATGGCCGCCGACCACGCCCGCACCGCCCGCGCCGCCGGGATGAGCGAGCGGCAGGTGCTCGCCCGGCACGCGGTGCGCAACTCCCTCGGCCCGACCCTGTCGATGGTCGGCATCCAGGCGGGCATGCTCCTGGCCGGTCTGGTCGTGGTCGAGAAGATCTTCGACTGGCCCGGCGTCGGGTCCTACCTCGACAAGTCCGTGGCGGCCTCCGACTTCCCCGCCATCGCGGGCGTCGCCCTGCTGCTCGGCGTCGTCTACGTCCTGCTCAACACCGTCGTCGACTGCCTGCAGGCCGCCGCCGACCGGCGCATCGCGCTCACCTGAGCGCGGTCGCGCCCACCCACGCACCTCCGCACCCCTGCACCACCCGGAAGGAACCACCCATGAACGTCACCGGCAACGCCGTGCTCATCGTCGTCGACATCCAGGGCGGCGACGTCGAGCGCGCCGAGTCCCGCACCGAGATCCCCTACATGCCGGGTCGCACCGAGCGGGCGCCGCGCGTGCGGCAGATGATCGCGACGTGCCGCGAGCAGGGCATCCCCGTCGTGTGGATCCAGGAGGTGCACAAGCCCTCGCTCATCGACATCGGGCGCGAGCTCGACGGCGCCGAGGGCCCGCACTGCGTCGAGGGCTGGCCGGAGACCGAGCTCGCCCAGGGCCTCGACCCGCGCCCCGACGAGTTCCTGATCCGCAAGCGCCGGTACTCGGCGTTCTTCGGCACCGAGCTGGAGATCGTGCTCAAGGCGTACCAGGCCGACACCGTCATCCTCATCGGCGGCCTCACGGACGTCTGCATCCACTACACCGCGGTCGACGCGCACCAGCACGACTACCGGGTGCGGGTCGTCACCGACGCCGTCGGCGGCTCGACGCAGGAGGCGCACGACGCCGCGCTGCGCGCCATCGACTACCTGCAGCGCGACGCGCTCGTCACCGCCGCCGAGGTGCAGGACTGGCTCGCGACCGCCGAGCCCAACCCCGAGGTGCAGCGCGCGCTCGCCACCGCCCCGACGCTCTGAGAGGACCCGCGATGACCAGCATCTCCACCGCCTCGCCCCTGGGCGCCCGCGACCACGCGCGCGCCCAGGGCGGCACGGTCGTCGACACCATGCCGACCGTGCCCGCCGCGGGCGCCCCCGGGTGGCCCGACGACGTCGCCCCCGCCGACCGGCTGCACGCCGAGACCGTCGCGGGCGGGAACTACACGACCCTCGCCCTGGCGCGCGGCACCGTGCTCGACCTCACCGACCTCGACGGCGACGCCTGCGCGCACCTCGTCCTGGTCAACGCCGCGCAGCCCGACGAGCGGCTGAACGTCGCCGACACCGTCAAGATCCAGTGGCAGGCGTACCTCGGCGCGGGGTCGATGCTGCTGTCCGACCGGGGCCGCGTGCTCGCGACCGTCGTCGAGGACACCTCCGGGCGGCACGACACGTTCTGCGGCACCTCCTCGAAGGTCGCCAACGAGGCCCGGTACGGCGACGGCTCCCCGCAGGGCGGCACCCCCGCCGGGCGGGAGCTGCTGGTCCTCGCCGCGCTCAAGCAGGGCCTGGGGGCACGCGACGTGCCGCCGAGCCTGTCGTTCTTCCAGGGCGTGCGGGTCGCCGCCGACGGCACCACGGAGTTCACCGGCTCCGCCGGGGCCGGGGGCCGCGTGCGGCTGCGCCTCGAGCTGCCGTGCCTCGTGCTGCTCGCCAACGTCCCGCACCCCGTCGACCCGCGGCCGGAGTACACCTCGACGCCGCTGCAGGTCCGGGCCTGGCGCGGCGCGCCCGCCGACCTCGACGACCCCGCCGCGACCGCCGGGCCCGAGGCCGCCCGCGCCTACGCCAACACCACCGACTACGCCCGCGCGAGAGGACTGTGACCATGCGCATCGCCCCCACCTCGCCGACCCCGGCGACCGACGCCGTGCCCGCGCGCCTCGCGGGCGCCCGGGTCGTCCTCGACCAGGTCGTCCCCCGCCGGTCCGCGTGGTCCGCCGTCGTCCGCGCCGGGCAGGCCCTGACCATCGTGGACCTGGAGGGCAACCAGGCCGTCGACTGCCTGCTCTACGACGCCCACGACACCACCGTCCGGTACTCCGCGTCCGACACCATCGCCGCGCAGCGCAACGTGTACCTCGTCACCGGCTCCGTGCTGCGCGCCGGGACCGGCGAGGCCCTCATGACGCTGGAGCACGACGAGGTCGGCCGGCACGACACCATCGGCGGCGCCTGCTCCAAGGAGTCCAACTCCCTGCGGTACGGGCACCACACCGTGCACCAGCACGCCTGCGTCGAGAACTTCCTCGCCGAGGGCGCGCTGCACGGGCTCGGCAAGCGCGACCTGGTGTCGAACATCAACTGGTACATGAACGTGCCCGTCGAGGCGGACGGCGCCCTCGGCATCGTCGACGGCCTCTCCTCGCCGGGGCTGTCGCTGACCCTGCGCGCCGAGCGCGACGTCCTCGTGCTCGTGTCCAACTGCCCGCAGATCAACAACCCGTGCAACGGGTTCGACCCCACCCCGGTGCGGATGATCATCACCGAGGACGCCGCGTGAGCACCGTCGCGGCGGCCTACGCCCGGATCGCCGAGGTCGACCGCCCGGAGGTGTGGGTGCACCTGCGCCCCCGGGCGGACGTCGAGGCGGACGTCCGCGCCCAGGACGCCCGCGCGGCGGCGGGCGCCGACCTGCCGCTGCTCGGGCGGCTGCTGGCCGTGAAGGACAACATCGACGTCGCCGGGCTGCCGACCACCGCCGCCTGCCCCGGCATCGCGTGGACGCCCGACGTCGACGCCACCGCCGTCGCCCGGCTGCGCGCCGCGGGCGCCGTCGTGCTCGGCAAGACCAACCTCGACCAGTTCGCCACCGGGCTCGTCGGCACCCGCAGCCCGTACGGCGCCGTGCGCGCCGCCGGGCACCCCGACCGGATCTCCGGCGGCTCGTCCTCCGGGTCCGCCGTCGCCGTCGCCCTCGGGATCGTGGACCTCGCGCTCGGCACGGACACCGCCGGGTCCGGGCGGGTCCCCGCCGCGCTGAACGGCGTCATCGGCGTCAAGCCCACCTCCGGGCTGATCCCCACCACCGGCGTGCTGCCCGCCTGCCGGTCCCTGGACTGCGTGAGCGTGCTCGCCCGCGACCTGCCGCTCGCCACCCTCGCCGTCGACCTGATGGCGGGCCCGGACGGCGTCGACGCCCTGGCCCGGGCGGTGCCCGCCGGGGCCGATGTCGCGGCCCCCGCCGAGCCGGTGCTCGCCGTGCCGCGCGCCGCCGACCTCGACGCGCTCGACCCGCTGTGGCGCGCGGCGTTCGACCACCAGGTGGCGGTGCTGCGCGATGCCGGGTGGACGGTGCGCGAGATCGACCTCACCCCGTTCCTCGCCGCCGCGCGGCTGCTGTACGACGGCGCCTTCGTCGCCGAGCGGTACGCCGCCGTCGGGACGCTCGTCGACGCCGACCCCGCGGGGCTGGACCCCGTCGTCGCCGGGATCATCCGCGCCGCGGGCACCCTGCCCGCGCACCGGTACGCCGCCGACCTGGTCACCCTCGCCGAGCTGCGGCTCGTCGCCGAGACCGCCCTCGGCGACGCCGACGCGCTGCTCCTCCCGACGACCACCCACCACCCCACGCTCGCCGAGGTCGCCGCCGCACCCGTGGCCGTGAACTCCCGGCTCGGGACCTACACGAACTTCTGCAACCTGTTCGGGTACGCGGCCGTCGCCGTCCCGGTCGACGCCGGGGTGCCCGGGGAGCGGGTCGGGGTCACCGTCCTGACCCGGGCGTTCGCGGACGCCGCCGCCGCGGACCTCGCCGGGCGGGTGCTCGCGCTCGCCGGGCCGGAGGCGTGGGCGGTGCTCGACGCCCCCGCCGTCGCGGTCCCGGCGTGAGCGCCACCGCCGCGCCCGAGGTGCCCGACGCCCCCGTGGCCGCCCGGCGGGCGCGGCTGTGGCCGATGGCGACCGGGACCTTCGCGATCGGGTTCGGCTCGTACGTCATGGCCGGGCTCGTGCCCAGCGTGTCCGCCGACCTCGACATCTCGGTGTCCCAGGTCGGGACGCTGGTCAGCGTCTACGGGTTCACCTACGCGATCTCCACGCCCCTGCTGACGCTGGTGGTCGGCCGGGTGCCGCGCCGGGTGCTCATGGCCGTGGCGCTGGCGCTGTTCGCGCTCGCGTCCCTCGGCACCGCACTCGCGACCACGTACACCGCCGTGGCCGTGCTGCGCGGGCTGTCCGCCGTCGCCGCGGGCGGGTTCACGCCGACCGCGACGGTGCTCGCCGCGCGCTTCGCACCCCCGGGGCAGCGGGGGCGGGCCGTCGCCACCGTCTTCGGGGGGCTCACCACCGCGACCGTGCTCGGCGCCCCCGCGGGCAACCTGCTCGGCCCGGTCCTCGGGTACCGGGGCGTGTACGTGCTGGTCGCGGCGCTCGCGCTCGTCGCCCTGGCGAGCGTCCTGCTGCTGGTCCGCGCCCCGGCGCCGGTGCCGGGTGCCGAGCCGGGTCCCGAGGTCGCGGCGGCAGGGCCGGTCGGACCGGTCGGGCACCGCCGCACGCTGCCCGTGCTGGTCGGGCTGACCCTGCTGGTGTCCATGCTCGAGACCGCGTCCGCCCTCATGGTGCAGACGTACTCCTCGCCGCTGCTCACCGACCTCGGCGGGCTCACCGGTGCGCTGCTCAGCGCCGTGCTGCTGGCCTACGGGATCGCGGGCGTCGCGGGCAACGTCGTCGGTGGGCGGCTCGCCGACCGGTTCGGCGCGGCCCGCAGCATCGTCCTCGCCCTGTCGGTGTCCACGGTCGCGCTGCTGCTGCTCACCCCCGCGACCGCGACCCCGTGGACCGCGCTCGGGGTGTTCGCGCTCTGGGGCTTCGCGGCGTGGGCGATGAACTCCCCGCTGCAGAACGTCCTGCTGACCCTCGCCGGGCGGCACGGGCAGCTCGTCGTCGCGCTGAACTCCTCGATCATCTCGCTCGGCACCGGCATCGGGGCGCTCGTCGGCGGCTGGGTCGTCGCCGGCCCCGGCTACGCCAGCCTCGGGGTCGCCGCGGCCGCGGTCATGCTGGTCGCGGTGCTGGTGGTCGCGCTGCTCGCGCGCCGCCCGGCGGTCGCGGCGGTCTGACCCGCTCGCCGCGCCCCGACGGCGGCCTCCGCCAGCAGCCGCTGCTCGCACGGGCGACAGGTGCACTCCCCCTGGCCGTACGAGGGCGTGAAGTGCACGCAGCCGTGCGTCACACCCTTGTCGGTGTGGAACACCGGCCACAGCTGCTCGACCACACCGTCCGGGCGCTCCGCGGAGTACTGGCGGAACATGGCGTAGCTGATCAGGTCGGCTACCTGCAGCAGGCGCGTGGCCCGCGAGTCCGCGAACAGCGGGACATCGGCGAGGTTGCGCAGCTGCCCCACGTTGCCAGCCGCGGTCCGCCACTCCGACGTCCAGCTCTGGATGTCGCGCTCGACCACCACCCGTCGGTCGTGGATGACCAGGCCGCAATTCGGCTTGCCTCGCTCCACGCGGGCCTTCATCAGCATGAGGTCGAACTTGTTGAGCAGCACCTCGTACGCGAACTGCTCACGCGTCGCCTGCGACTCGGCTGCGCGGAACCGGGCGTCCACCGCCACCCCGAACAAGGCGAGCGGGAGGTCGGGATCGGTCGGCCGGAACGACACGATGACGTCGTACGCGGCCGCGAGCAGGGCGAGACGGTCCGCACGCGGCACGCTCGCCCAGACGCTGGCGCGCAGATCGGCTCGCGGCGGCTTCTTCGCGTTGCGCATCTCGCCCGCGTGGAGCTCGTACTCGTCGAGGTTCGGCGGGACCCGACCCAGGTGGGCGATCACCAGGTCGTCGAGCTGACGCTGCAGGCGGTGCGCGTCGTCCTCGTGGATGGCGGCACCACCCAGGACGAAGACCGGGCTCCCGCCGTGCGTCCCGGACTCGTCGACGAACAGCAGGTACACGGGCAGCTCCATCGGTCCCGGGAACGACGAAGGGCCCGGCCGAAGCCAGGCCCTCCATGACGCCGAGTCTCCGATGTGAGCACCGCGTGGGCAGTCTCACCCTGGAGATCGGTACCGCGTTGGCGGTCCTCTCGGCTCCCTCAGGGATGCCGGGACGAGATCACTGGCGTCAACCCCGAGTTGACGGCACGCTCACGACGCCGGGGTCGCGTGCCGGAGGTCCGGCTCCAGGTAGATCACGCGGGCGATCGGCACCGCCGCGCGCACCCGCTGCTCGGCGGCGTCGATGGCCGCCGCCACATCCGCCGCGCTGGACGTCGCCTCGATCTCGATCTTGGCGGCGACCAGCAGCTCCTCGGGGCCGAGGTGCAGGGTGCGCAGGTGGATGACGGACGGCACGCCCACCCCGACCAGCGCCGCGCGGATCGCGTCCACGTCGCGACGGGTGGCGGACTCCCCCAGCAGCAGGCTCTTGGTCTCGACCGCCAGCACCACGGCGATGAGGACGAGCAGCACGCCGATGGCGGCGGACCCGACGGCGTCCCAGCGGCCGTCGTGGGTGACCAGCGTCATCGAGACGCCGAACAGCGCCAGCACGAGACCGATGAGCGCGCCGAAGTCCTCCAGCAGCACCACGGGCAGCTCGGGCGCCTTCGCGGTGCGGATGTACGACACCCAGCCCTGCTTGCCGCGGGTGTGGTTGGCCTCGCGGATCGCCGTGCGGAACGACAGCCCCTCCATGACGATCGCCGCGAGCAGCACGACGACCGGCACCCAGTGCCAGGACTCGATGGGGTGCGGGTCGGCGAGCTTGTGCCACGCCTCGTACAGCGCGAACAGGCCACCGAGGCTGAACAGCACGATCGACACGATGAACGCGTACATGTACCGCTCGCGCCCGTAGCCGAACGGGTGCTGCTCGTCGGCCGCCCGCCGGGCGCGCCGACCGCCGAGCAGCAGCAGCACCTGGTTGCCGGAGTCGGCGACGGAGTGCACCGCCTCGGCCAGCATCGAGCTGGACGACGTCAGCAGGAACGCGACGAACTTCGTCACCGCGATCCCGAGGTTGGCCGACAGGGCGGCGATGATCGCCTTGTTCCCGCCTCCGTGCGCCATGCGTGCTGGTCCTTCCGTGCGGCCGCCGCACCGACCCGCCGGGCGGGCGGTGCGGGGACCGCGCGAGCCGGTCCGAGCGGTGACTCTAGACCTGGCGGGCCTCGTCGGCGAGCAGCACGGGGATGCCGTCGCGCACGGGGTACGCGAGGGGACGCTCCGGGTCGGTGGAGACGAGCTCGGGCGCGCCGCCCGGGCCGACGCCGTCGACCAGGGTCGCCCCGGTCACGGGGCAGCGCAGCAGGTCCCGCACCCAGGGGGCGAGGCCGGTGGTGCCGGTGGGCTCCGTCATCACGCCTCCTGCTGCCGGACGAGCGCGAGCACGTCGTCGCGGACCTTGACCATGATGTCCTCGTCCGCCGCCTCGACGTTCAGGCGCAGCAGCGGCTCGGTGTTGGACGCGCGCAGGTTGAACCACCACTGCGGGTGGCCGTCCCAGTGCGACACCGTCAGGCCGTCGAGCTCGTCCACCGTGACCGGACCGGCGCCCTGCTGCTCGACGTACGCCTCGACCACGCGCGCGCGGGCGGCGGGGACGTCGGTGACGGTCGAGTTGATCTCGCCGGAGGCCACGTACGGCTGGTACTGCTCGGCCAGGGCCGACAGGGCGTGCGGCTGGCCGCCGAGCGCCGCGAGCACGTGCAGCGCGGCGAGCATGCCGGTGTCCGCGAAGAAGAAGTCGCGGAAGTAGTAGTGCGCGGAGTGCTCGCCGCCGAACACGGCGTCCGACTCCGCCATCTGCGCCTTGATGAACGAGTGGCCCACCCGGGTGCGGACGGCCTTCGCGCCCGCCGCGGTCACCAGGTCGGGGACGACCATCGAGGTGATGAGGTTGTGGATCACCGTCGGGGTGCGGCCCGCGGCCTGCTCCCGGGCGATCTCGCGCAGACCGACCAGCGCGGTGATCGCGGACGGGCTGACCGGGTCGCCGTTCTCGTCCACGACGAAGCAGCGGTCCGCGTCGCCGTCGAACGCCAGGCCGATGTCCGCGCCGTGCTCGACCACGGCCTTCTGCAGGTCCACCAGGTTGGCGGGCTCGAGCGGGTTCGCCTCGTGGTTCGGGAACGTGCCGTCGAGCTCGAAGTACAGCGGCACGACCTCCAGCGGCAGCGCCGCGAGGCCCGCGCCGGTGCCGAGCACGGCCGGGGCGGTGAAGCCGCCCATGCCGTTGCCCGCGTCGACGACGACCTTGAGCGGGCGGATGCCGGACAGGTCGACCAGGCCGCGCAGGAACTCGGCGTACGCGACCAGCAGGTCCTGCTCGGTCACGGTGCCGGGGGTGACGCCCTCGGCGGTGGTCACGCCGTCGCGCAGGTACTCCGCGGCGAGGTCGCGCACCCGCGACAGGCCGGAGTCCTGGCCGACCGGGCGGGCGCCCGCGCGGCAGAGCTTGATGCCGTTGTACTCGGCGGGGTTGTGGCTCGCGGTGAACATCGCCCCGGGGATGTCGAGCGTGCCGGAGGCGAAGTACAGGCCGTCCGTGGAGCACAGGCCGATCGTCACGACGTCGACGCCGCGCGTGGCGAGGCCGTCGGCGAACGCCGCGACCAGCTCGGGGCCGGACGGGCGCATGTCGTTGCCGATCACGACGCGGGGGGTGGCGCCGTCGCGCACCTCGGGGAGCACCACGACGTCGGCGAACGCGGCGCCGATGGCACGGGCCACCTCGGCGTTCAGCTGGTCGGGGACGGTGCCCCGGACGTCGTACGCCTTGATGAGGCCGGTCAGGTCAGGCAGCGTGGAGGACGTCTCGGTCACGGCGTCACGGTATCCCATCGGGTCGGTCCTGCTGGTCGGGGTCGGGGGGTGGAACCGCCGCAGGAGGCGCGCCTCCCACGGCGCGAGCGGCGCGGTCGGGGCGGTCGGGGCGGTCGGCGCGGTCGGCGCGGTCGCGGGGTCGGGTGCCGGGTCGCCGTCGGCCGCGACCCGTGCGGTGGTGAGCAGCACCTGCGCCCCCGCCCAGGGCGCGGGGTCGACGGCGGCGGGCCACGGGTGCGGGTCGGCGGTGGTGCTGGCGACGAGCAGCAGCTCGGTGCGCCCCAGCCGGCGCCGCAGGGCGTACACCACGGGGTCGTCCGGGAGCAGCACGGTGACGTCGCCGTCCACGAGGGCGGGCTCGGCGCGACGGAGCGCGACGAGGTCGCGGTGCACGTGCAGGACCGACGACCGGTCCGCGCGCTCCGCCGCGACGTTGCGGTGCGGCGCCTCCGGGTGGGCGGGCGTCCAGGGCGTGCCGGTGGTGAACCCGCCGTGCGGTCCGCCGTCCCAGGACACCGGCACCCGCGCGTGGTCGCGGCCCAGCGCGCGCAGCCCGTCGAGCACCTCCTCGGGGTCGGCGCCGCCCGCCACCGCCTCGGCGAGCACCGCGCGGCCCTCGACGTCGACGAGGTCGTCGGGCCCGGCGAGCGGCCGGTTGGTCATCGCGATCTCGTCGCCCTGGAACAGGAACGGCGTGCCCCGGTGCGCGTGCAGCACGACCGCCCAGGTGGCGGCCGACCGCGAGTGCCACCGCCCCGGGTCGCCGTACCGGGACGCGACGCGGGCCTGGTCGTGGTTGCCGAGGAACAGCGCGGGCCACCCCGCTCCCGGGTCCTGCCAGCGACGGGCCCACCTCTTGAGGTCCCGGAGGTCGAGCGGGCGTCGGCGCCACCGCTCCGGCCACCGGTCCAGCTCGGCGTGCTCGAACTGCAGCACCATGTCGAGCCCGCCCTGCGCCGTGAGCCGGGCCGCCGACGCCGGCGTGACGCCGGGTGCCTCGCCGATCAGCAGCGCGTCGCCGCAGGCGTCCCGGAGCCCGCGCACGTGGTCCACGAGCGCCGGGCCGTCGACGCACAGCGCGACGCCGTCCGCGTACCGCGCGCCGGGCCGGACCGGGCCGTCGCGCAGCACGTCGGGCTTGGCCACGAGGGTGATGACGTCGAGGCGGAACCCGTCGACCCCGCGCGCCCGCCAGAACCGCAGCACGTCGGCCGCCGCCGCGCGCACGTCGGGCCGGGACCAGTCGAGGTCCGGCTGCCACGGCGAGAACAGCCCGAGCCGGTACCGGCCGCGGCCGGGGTCCCAGGTCCACGCGGAGCCGCCGAACGCGGCGCCCCAGTTGGTCGGCTCGGCCCCGGGCTCCCCGCCCCGGAACCCGGGGCGCGGCGGCCGCCACACGTAGCGCTCGGGGTGGTCCCGCAGCCACGGGTGGGCGTCCGACGTGTGGTTGAGCACGACGTCGAGCACGACGCGGATGCCGCGCGCGTGCGCCGCCGCGACGACGGCGTCGAGGTCGGCGAGCGTGCCGAACACCGGGTCGACGTCGTCGTACGCGGCGACGTCGTAGCCGTGGTCCCGCTGCGGCGACGGGTACACCGGGCAGAGCCACAACGCACCGACGCCGAGCCACGCCAGGTGGTCGAGCCGGCCCAGCAGGCCCCGGAGGTCCCCCACCCCGTCGCCGTCGCCGTCGGCGAACGAGCGGGGGTACACCTCGTAGACGACGGCGTCCCGCCACCAGGTCACGCGGCACCACCTCGCGACGTGGGGCGGGGCGCGCGCTCCTGACCGCGGTCCCCGGGCACGCCCACGACGGCGACGGTGCCGCGGCCGACGAGCGTCAGCGGCCCGTCCTCGTCCGGGACCAGCACCGACTCCCCCGCCCCGACGCCGCGCCGACCCGCGCCGGTGCCGATCCCGACGGCACCGGACAGCCCGACCACCGTGCGGGGACCGTCGTCGGACGCGCCCGCGGCCGCGAGGAGGGCGACCGGCTCCGCGACGTCGACGTCGACCACCGCGAGCGCCGCCTCGGCGTCCCCGGTCGCGTAGGCACGCACGGCGATCCCGGCCGCCGGCTCGGTCGACACCGGTCGCAGCACCCGCGGGCCGGCCGGCGTGGCGGCGAGCGCGCCGAGCAGCTCGTCCACGTCGACGAGCTTGTCGGTGAGCCCGGCGCGCAGCACGTTGTCCGACGCGGCCATGACCTCCAGCCCGGTCCCGGCGACGTAGCAGTGCGGCACCCCCGCGGCGACGGCGAGCGCCTCGCCCGGGGCGAGCAGCACCGGGTGCAGCAGCAGCGAGGCCAGCACCCCCGGGTCTCCGGGTGCGTGGGACGCCAGGTGCGCGGCGACCCGGTACGGGTCGGGGTCCCGGTCGACGACGCCGACGGCCCCGGGGCGGGCGAGCCCGGCCGTCGCGCCGCGCACCGCCGCGTCGGGCAGGTCGAGCACCCGGCGCAGCCCGCGCCGCAGCCGGTCCTCGGCC
>NZ_RFFI01000093.1 GCF_003696205.1 Cellulomonas triticagri | reverse complement strand
GCGCCCCGTGCCCTCGTGCACCGGCGCCGCCGCGGTGCCCCGGCGTGCCCCGAGCCGTCCCCGAACGGAGCCGTCATGCCCGCCACGTCCCCGCGCACCGCCCGCCGTGCGCTGCTCGGCGTCGACCTGACTGCCGCCGGCGCCCGACCCGGCGCCCACGGCGCGCTCGGTGCCGTCGCCGCCCGGGCGTTCGACGGCGAACGCCTCGCTCGCCTGGTGCACCGCGCCGACCGCGGCCTGCTCGACCTCGTCGTCCTCGGCGACGGTCTGCTGCTGCACCCGGGCCGCCGCCAGGTCGCGGGCCGGCTGGACGCCGCCGTCGCCGCGGCCCGGGTCGCACCGCTGGTGCGCACCGCCGCCCTCGTGGCGGGTGTGCCGCACCGGGGGGTCGACCCGGCGCACCTCGCCGGCGCGATCCGCGGGGTGCAGGGTGCCGCCGGAGGACCCGTCGGGTGGCAGCTGTCCGGACCGGCCACGGCCGAGGACCCGCTGGACGAGCACGCGTGGGCGACGCGCGCCGCCGAGGCGGTCGAGCAGGTGCGCGCCGCCTGGGCGGCGGGGGAGCCGGGCGCGGTTCGGCGCGACGACGACGGCCGGTTCCGCGTCGACCACGACGGCATCCGGTTCGCGGTGCGCGGCCGGACCGCCGGCGGACGCGGCGCGGGACGCACCCGCCCCGACGCGGACGCCGGCAAGAGGCCCGACGACGCTGGCCTGCCGCTGGTCGTCGTCCCGGTCGCGGGCCCGGCCGCCGAGGACCTCGCCGGGCGCTACGCCGACCTGGCCCGGCTCACCGCCCCCGACCTGGAGTCTGCCGCCGCGGCCCGGGCGCGGATCCGCGCCGCCGCCGTCGCCGCGGGGCGGTCGCCCGACGCCGTGCGGGTGCTGCTGGACGTCGACGTCGCCCTGGCGGACGACCGGGCGTCGGCCACCGCGCGCCTCGACCTGGTGCGCGCCGTCGAGCAGCCCGACCTCGGTGTGACCGGGGCCGTCCTCGCCGGGACCGGCGCCGACCTCGCGACCGTCCTCGCCGACGCCGTCCGCGACGGTGCGGTCGACGGGTTCGTCGCCCGGCCGACGTCCGCCGAGACCGACCTCGCCGTGCTGGTCGAGCGGACCGTGCCCGCGCTGCAGCAGTCCGGGGCGTTCCGGCTGCGCCCCGGCGCCGAGGACGTCCCCGCCCGCACCCGGACCCGCACCGCCGCACCCACCCCGGCGCCGACGTCCACGCCGACGGAGGCGGGTGCGTGGTCCGCCGCCCCGTTCGCGCTGACGTGAGCGCCCCCGCCCCGCACCCCCACGACGACCCCGAGGTGACCCGATGACCACGACCCCGCTGCAAGCGGCGCCGCTGGACCCGGCCCGGCTGACCGCGCGCGACGTGCGGCTGCAGGACCCGCTGGTCGGCCCGCTGCTGGACGGACTGGCGCACGAGTACAGCACCCGGTACACCGGACTGCTCACCCCGGCGCAGCTGCGCGACGAGCTGGAGCACGACGGGGCCGAGGAGTTCGCGGCGCCCGGCGGTGCCCTGGTGCTGGTGCTCGAGGACGACGAGCCCGTCGCCGGCGGCGCGTACCGCCGGCGCACCGAGCCGGAGCACGGCGACCCCGCCCGTCTCGCCGACCCCGCGGCCCGTGCCGCCGACGGCGCCCCCGCGGTCCCCACGGCCGAGCTCAAGCGGATCTGGACGCACGCGGCGCACCGCCGCCGTGGCCTGGCCCGCGTGGTGCTCGCCGAGCTCGAACAACGCGCCGCGGCGGCCGGGTACCCGCGGGTCTACCTGACCACCGGTCCGAAGCAGCCGGAGGCCGTCGGCCTGTACCTCGCGGCGGGGTACACGCCGCTGTTCGACCCCGCGTCCTACCCGGGCGACGCCGTCCCGCACGCGTTCGAGAAGTGGCTGGTGACCCCGTGAGCGCCCCGACGCAGACCGCGGTGCCCGACGTGCCGGACGTCCCCGCGGTGGCGCCCGCCGCCGCGACCGCCCTCGCCGACCTGCCGGTGCTCCCGGCGCGGCACCCGGGCCGCTGGGTCGCGACCGCCGGCGTCGCCGTGCTGCTCGCCATGGTCGCCAGCTCCCTGCTGACCAACCCGCAGTGGGAGTGGGACGTCGTCGCGCAGTACCTGACCTGGCCGTCCGTGCTGCAGGGCGTGTGGGCGACCGTGCGCCTGACGGCGGTGGCCACCGTCATCGGCTTCGGGCTGGGCACGGTGCTCGCGCTGATGCGCCTGTCCCGGTCGCCGCTGCTGCAGTCGGTGTCCTGGGCGTACTCCTGGGTGTTCCGGTCGGTGCCGCTGATCCTGCAGCTGCTGCTCTGGTACAACCTCGCCTACCTGTACCCGCAGCTGTCCCTCGGCATCCCGTTCGGGCCGGAGCTCGTGCAGTTCCAGACCCTCGACGTCGTCGACAAGTTCGGTGCCGCCGTCCTCGGGCTCGGGCTGTCGCAGGCGGCGTACTCCGCGGAGATCGTCCGCGCCGGCATCCTCGGCGTCGACCAGGGCCAGCACGAGGCGGCCGCAGCCCTCGGCATCCCGCGCGGCCGGCAGCAGTGGCGGATCGTGCTGCCGCAGGCGATGCGCACCATCGTCCCGACCTCCGTGAACGAGATCATCGGCCTGCTCAAGGGCACGTCCGTGGTCTACGTCCTCGCGTACGGCGAGCTGTTCTACACCGTCGGCGTGATCTACGGCCGCAACCAGCGGGTCGTCCCGCTGCTGCTGGTCGCGGCGATCTGGTACCTGGTGACGACCACCGTGCTGACGGTCGCGCAGTACTACCTCGAGCGGCACTACGCGAAGGGCGCGCTGCGCACCCTGCCGCCGACGCCGCTGCAGCGGCTGCGCTGGACGCTCGGCGTCGCCCGCAGCCGGTCCACCGGGCGGCCGCTGCCCGTGGACCTGCCGCCAGGTTTCCTCGCCGGGGCGCTGCGCCGCGGTCACCTCACGCGCACCGCCACCCGGGGCGACAAGTCCCGCCGCGACACCGGAGGCCCCGCATGACCACCACGCTGCCCCGCACCGTCCGCACCGCCCCGGCCGCACCCGGTGCCCCGCGCACCACCGGCGGCCACCTGCAGATCCAGGGCCTGCACAAGTCCTACGGGACGCTCGAGGTGCTGCACGACGTCGACCTGGAGGTCCGCCCCGGCGAGGTCACCGTGGTCCTCGGCCCGTCCGGGTCCGGCAAGTCCACGCTGCTGCGGCTGATCAACCACCTGGAGCGCCCCGACCGCGGGTTCGTCGCCCTGGACGGCGAGGTGATCGGGTACGCCCGGCGCCCGTCCCGCCGGCACGGCCACGTGCTGCGCGAGCTCACCGAGCGCGACGTGCTCCGCCAGCGCACCCGCATCGGGTTCGTGTTCCAGAACTTCCACCTGTTCCCGCACCTGACCGCCCTGGAGAACGTCGTCGAGGCGCCAGTCTCGGCGCAGGGCCGCCGGCGCTCCGAGGTCGAGGCCGAGGCGCGCGAGCTGCTCGCCCGGGTCGGGCTGGCCGACAAGGCCGACGCCCGCCCGCGGCAGCTGTCCGGCGGCCAGCAGCAGCGCGTCGCCATCGCCCGCGCCCTGGCCGTGCGGCCGTCGCTGCTGCTGTTCGACGAGCCCACGTCCGCGCTCGACCCCGAGCTCGTCGGCGAGGTGCTCGCCGTCATCCGGGACCTCGCGCACGGCGGCACGACCCTCGTGGTCGTCACGCACGAGGTCGCGTTCGCCCGGGACGTCGCCGACACCGTCGTCTTCATGGACGCCGGCCGCGTCGTCGAGCAGGGCCCCGCCGCGCAGGTGCTGTCCGCACCCCGGCACGCCCGCACCCGCGCGTTCCTCGACAAGGTCCGCTGACCCGCACGTCCACCCCCGCCCGTCCTCCCGAGAGGCAGTCCCATGCGCTCCACCCTCCGTCGCACCGCCCCGCCCCGTGCGGCCGTCCACCCCGCCGCCCGCCGGCCCCGCGCCGCCCGCGGCGCCGTCGCCCTGGTGCCCGTGCTGGCCCTGCTCGCCGCCTGCGGCGGGACCTCCGACGCGTCCGAGACCGCCGCCGGCGGCGACCTGCAGGCCGCCGCCCAGGCCGCCGGGCTCGAGGTCGACACCTCGCCCGACCAGGACCGCGTCCGCACCGAGGAGAACGCCGCCGCCATCGCGCTGCTGCCCCCGGAGCTCGCCGACCAGGACACGTTCACCGTCGCGGTCAGCGCGTACGTCGCCCCGCTGGCGTTCCTCGCCGACGACGACGCCACGCCGATCGGGAACGAGACCGACATCGCCCAGCTCGTCGCCGACGCGCTCGGCAAGGACCTGGACCTGCAGGTCAAGGCGTGGGCCGACTGGCCGCTGGCCGTGCAGTCCGGCGACGTCGACGCGGTGATCTCCAACGTCACCGTGACCGAGGAGCGCAAGGAGACCTTCGACTTCTCCTCGTACCGCAACGACGAGCTTGGGTGGCTGGTCAAGGCTGGCAGCGACATCACCGCGATCGACGAGGCGTCCGACATCGCCGGGCTGACCGTCGCGGTGGGCTCCGGCACCAACCAGGAGAAGATCCTGCTCGCCTGGGACGAGGAGAACCAGGCCGCCGGTCTCGACCCCGTGCAGGTCGAGTACTTCGAGAACGACGGCGACACGATCCTCGCGCTGCAGTCCGGCCGCATCGACGCCTCGTTCGGCCCGAACGCCACCGCCGCGTACAAGGCCAAGGTCTCGCCGCAGGACTTCACCGTCGTCGGCACGCTGAACGGCGGCTGGCCCGACACCGCGCAGATCGCCGTCACGACCCTCAAGGACAGCGGCTGGGCCGACGCCGTCACCGCGGCGCTGCAGGGCGCGTTCGACGACGGCTCCTACCAGGAGGTCCTGGAGCGCTGGGGCCTGGAGGCCGAGGCCATCGACGCCCCGGTCACCAACCCCCCGGGCCTGCCGAAGACCTCCTGACCCACCCGCTGCGCCCGCCTCACCCGCCGCACCCGCCCGCGCCGCCCGCGCCGTCCGCCCGGCGAGGTCGTCAGTCGCCGACGAGGTCGTCACGCACGACTGACGACCTCGCCCGGGAGTGACGACCTCGCCCCACCACAGGGAGACGTCCTCATGTCCGTTGCACCCGACCG
Source organism: Cellulomonas triticagri (assembly GCF_003696205.1). Taxonomy (GTDB): domain Bacteria; phylum Actinomycetota; class Actinomycetes; order Actinomycetales; family Cellulomonadaceae; genus Cellulomonas; species Cellulomonas triticagri. The sequence goes on along the minus strand of NZ_RFFI01000093.1, from coordinate 12,720 downwards.
CGTCCCGCTGTCCGTGCTCGACCTCGCGGTCGTGCCCGACGGCGGCACCGGGGCCGGCGCGATCCGCGCCGCCGTCGACCTGGCCGTCGACCTCGACCGGCTCGGCTACGCCCGCGTCTGGTACGCCGAGCACCACCTGTCGCCGGGCGTCGGGTCCGCGTCGCCGGCCGTGCTCGCCGCGGCGGTCGCCGCCCGGACCCCGCGGATCCGCGTCGGGTCCGGGGCGGTGCTGCTCAGCACCACCAGCCCGCTGATCGCCGCGGAGCAGTTCGGCACGCTCGCCGCGCTGCACCCGGGGCGGGTGGACCTCGGCCTCGGCCGCGCGTTCACGCCGCCGGAGCCGCGCGGCGCGGACACCCCGGTGGACCCGCCGGTCCCGGCCCCGGCGTCCGGACCGCGCGTCGTCGACGGCCTGTACGTCCCGGGTCCGCCGCCGATCGACGGCTCGGACTCGGTGCTCCGGGAGCGGCTGCTCGCGCAGAAGCGCGTCGTCGGCGCGTCCCGCACCCCGGCGGCGTTCCGCGACGAGCTCGAGCTGGTGCTCGGCCTGCGCGCCGGGACGTACGCCGAGGCCGACGGCACCCGGCACGTCGCCCCGCCGGTCGAGGGCGCGGACCTCGAGCTGTGGGTGCTGGCGTCGTCGGCGGGGGAGAGCGCCCGGGTCGCCGGCGAGCTCGGCCTGCCGCTCGCCGCGAACTTCCACGTCAGCCCCGCCACGACGCTCGGCACCATCGCCGCCTACCGAGCGGCGTTCCGGCCCGGCGTGCTCGCCGCACCCTACGTCGTGGTCTCCGCGGACGTGCTGGTGGCCGCGACCGTCGAGCGGGCCCGCGCCCTGGCCTCGCCGTTCGCGGACTGGGTGCTGTCCATCCGCAGCGGGACGGCCGGTGCCATCGCCTACCCGCGGCCCGAGGACGCCGTGCCGTGGGACGCCCGCGGCACCGCCGAGCGCGCGCTGGTCGCCGACCGGGTCGACACCCGGATCGTCGGCGACCCGCAGACCGTCGTCGCCCGGCTGGAGACGCTGCAGCGCGTCACCGGCGCCGACGAGCTGCTGCTGACCACCGCCACCCACGACCCCGCGGACACCCGCCGGTCGTACGCGCTGCTCGCCGAGGCGTGGAACGCCCCGGCCACCAGCCGCACCGCCGGGTCCGACGCCGTCCCGACCCTCGTCTGAAGGAGCCCCGCCATGTCCGTCACCGACCCGACCACCGCCACCCAGGCCGCCACCGACGCCACCCCGACAGCCGCCGTCCTGCGCCCGCCGGTCGAGGCCGCCGCCGAGGTCGCGCACGGTGCGCTGCTCGTCGACGTCCGCTCCGCCGCCGGCCGCGGCGCGCACGGCGAGATCCCCGGCGCGACGCTGCTCGACCGCACCGACCTGGACGCCCTGTTCGGCCCCGCGCACGCCCCGGTGATCTCGATCGACACGCCCGTGGTCGTGGTGTGCGGCTCGCAGGACGGCAGCCGCCCGGTCGCCGAGGCCCTGGCCGCGCGCGGCTACACCGTCAGCCACGTCGACGGCGGCTTCCCGGCCTGGCGCGACGCGGGCCTGCCCGCCGACGCCCCCGCCGCCCCCGCCGACCCCGCCTGACCGCGAGCGCCCGTCCGGCGCACCAGGCCCGCGCCCCGCCCGCACCCCCGTCCGCACGACCACCTGGAGCCACCATGCCCGTCGAGTTCCTCGGCATCGCGACCACGAACGACGCCTCCGAGACCCGCGCCGCCAGCACCCGCTCGTTCGACCCGGCCTACCTGGAGCGGATCGTCCGCGCCCACGAGGACAACGGCTGGACCCGCGTCCTGTTCGCGTACGGGTCGTCCGGCCCGGAGCCCGCCGCGCTGGCCGCGTACACGGCGTCCCGGCTGCAGTCGATCGAGCTGCTGCTCGCGCACCGCCCGAACGTGTCCTACCCGACCTACGCGGCGAAGACCTTCGCGACGCTGGACCAGCTGTCCGGCGGGCGGCTGTCGGTGCACTTCATCACGGGTGGCAACGACCACGAGCAGGGCCGCGAGGGTGACACCCTGACCAAGGACGAGCGGTACGCCCGGACCCAGGAGTACATCCAGGTCGTGAAGCGCGCTTGGACGTCGACCGAGGCGTTCGACCACCACGGCCGGTTCTACGACTTCGCGGACTTCCACCTCGACACCAAGCCGGTCGACGGGCACGTGCCGACGATCTCGTTCGGCGGGTCCTCGGACGCGGCGTTCCGGGTCGGCGCCGCGGAGGCGGACATCTTCGCGGTCTGGGGCGAGCCGCTGGACCGCACGCAGGAGCAGATCGACCGGGTGCACGCCGAGGCAGCCGCCGCGGGGCGGGCGACGCCGCCGCGCATCCACGCGGCGTTCCGCCCGATCATCGCGCCGACCGAGGAGCTGGCCTGGGAGAAGGCGCACCGCGTGCTGGACGCCATCGAGGCCCGCAAGGCCGCGCTGGGCGGCGTGCTGAGCACGCGGCACCCCGTCGACGGCCCGGAGAACGCCGGCTCGCAGCGGCTGCTGGAGATCGCCGCGCAGGGCGAGCGGTTCGACTCGGTGCTGTGGACCGCGACCGCGAAGGCCACCGGCGGCGCGGGCAACTCGAACGCGCTGGTCGGCACGCCCGAGCAGGTCGCCGAGGCGCTGCTCGCGTACTACGACCGCGGCGTCCGGATCATCTCGGCGCGCGGGTACGACCTGCTGGACGACGCCGTCGACTTCGGCCGGTACGTCATCCCGCTGGTCCGCGAGGGCGTCGCCGCGCGGGACCGCGAGGCCGCCGCCGGCCGCGCCGCCTGACCGACCCCCGCCCGCTCCGACCCGGGCCCCCGACCCGCATCCCGAGAGGACGTCCGTGCGCTTCCAGCTGCTCGACATCGTGTTCAACCCGCCGCACCCCGTCACCGGGGCCGCGGTGCCGCCGGCCGACCGCCTCGCGCGGACCGTCCGGCACGCCGTCCTGGCCGAGGAGCTCGGCTTCGACTCGTTCGCCGTGGGGGAGCGGCACGCCGGTGACGTGCTGTCGTCGGCGCCGACCGTGATCCTCGGGGCCGTCGCCGCGTCGACGAGCCGGATCCTGCTGTCCACCGGGGTGACCGTGCTGTCGCTGCTGGACCCGGTGCGCGCCGCGGAGGACCTCGCGACGGTCGACCAGCTGTCCCGCGGGCGGCTGGAGATCGTGATCGGCAAGGGCAACGAGGTGCTGCAGTACCCGCTGCTCGGCCTCGACATCGCGCAGCAGTACGAGTACCTGGAGGAGAACTACGCGCTGCTCCGGCTGCTGCTCTCCGAGGAGGACGTGACCTGGGAGGGCCGGCACCGGCACCGCCTGGAGCACGCCACCACGCTGCCGCGCCCGTACGCCGGGCCGTTCCGGATCTGGCACGGGTCGGCGACGTCCCGGTTCGCGGTCGAGCTCGCCGCCCGGTGGGGCGACCCCATCGTCACCGCGAACGCCCTGCAGCCCCGCGAGAACTACCAGCTGCTGATCGACCACTACCGCGAGCGGTACGCCGAGCACGGCCACGACCCGGCAGCCGCGTTCGTCGGCTCCGGGTCGGGCGGGCTGTTCCTCGCCGACACCACCGAGGCCGCCGTCGCGCAGTACCGCCCGCTGTACCAGGGGCAGGTGGACGCCGCCGCGCGCCGCGGGTACGGCGCGGACGCCGTCGGCAAGGCGCCGTCGTTCCGGACGCTCGAGGACGCCGTCGAGCGCGGGCCCGCGCTGGTCGGGTCCCCGGAGCGGGTCGCCGAGAAGATCCTCGACTACCACGCCTCCTACGGCCACGTGCTGCAGTCCGTGTCCGTCAACCACCTGCTCGACCCCGCCGAGCAGGAGGACGTGCTGCGCCGGTTCGCCGAGGAGGTCGCACCGCTGGTGCGCGCCGAGGTCCGCACCGACCTGTGGTCCGCGCGCGACCCCCGGCGGGCCGCCGGGTTCACCGCCGTGGACCACGACGCGCCCGCGCACGACCCCGCCACGCAGGACCCCGCGCCGACGCCCGCCGCCGCGCTCACCGCCTGACCCGCCCACCCCACCCTCCCGTCCAGACCCAGGAGTCCGCATGACCTCCCGCACCCCGGGCCGCCGCGCCGTCCCCCTCCCGTCCCTCGCCGTCCTCGCCTCCGGTGCCCTGCTGCTCGGCGCCTGCTCGTCGGGCTCCGGCACCGGACCGGACGAGGGCGCGTCCGCGTCGTCCGACCCCGTCGCCGGCGGTGACCTGCGGTTCGCGATCACCGTCGACTCGCGGTGCATCGACCCGCAGCAGGTCGGCAACAACGACGCCATCGCCGTGGCCCGGCAGACCGTGGCCTCGCTGACCGCGCAGGACCCGGACTCCGGCGAGATCGTCCCGTGGCTCGCCGAGTCCTGGGAGGTCAGCGACGACGCGTCCAGCTACACGTTCCACCTGCGCGACGACGCCACCTACGCCGACGGCACCCCGGTCGACGCGGAGTCGGTGAAGACGAACTTCGACGCGATCGTCGCGCTCGGCGCCACGGCGTCGCTCGGCTCGCAGTACCTCGTCGGCTACGAGGGCACCACCGTCACCGACGCGCAGACGCTCACCGTCGACTTCGCCGCGCCGAGCGCGCAGTTCCTCCAGGCGTCGTCGACGTTCTCGCTCGGCCTGCTGTCGCCCGCGTCGGCGGACCTGACCCCCGAGGAGCGGTGCGCCGGGGACTTCGTCGGCTCCGGGCCGTTCTCGGTGCAGTCGTACACGCAGGACCAGGAGATCGTGCTGGCCAAGGTGCCGGGCTACGACTGGAGCTCCGACGCCGACGAGCACACCGGCGAGGCGTACCTCGACACCGTGACGTTCCCGGTCATCCCGGAGTCGTCGGTGCGGTCCGGCAGCCTGGCGTCCGGGCAGATCGACGCGACGGCCGCCATCGCCGCGGTCGACCAGCCGCAGTTCGACGGCAACGGGTTCTGGCTGGAGCAGCGCGCCAACCCTGGCGTGACCTACCAGCTGTTCCCGAAGGAGTCGAGCCCGCTGGCGTCCGACGAGGCCGTGCGGGTCGCGATCTCGAAGGGCATCGACCGGCAGCAGATCGTCGACACCGTGCTGACCGAGCGCAGCGAGCCCGCCACCGCGGTGCTCTCGCACTCCACCCCGCTGTTCGAGGACCTCGGCGACGCGCTCGCCTACGACCCGGACGGGGCCGAGCAGCTGCTCGACGACGCCGGCTGGGTGGTCGGCGACGACGGCATCCGGGAGAAGGACGGCCAGCGGCTGTCCACCACGGTGACGTTCTGGCAGGACCCGGCGCCGCTGGAGCTCGTGCAGCAGCAGCTGCGCCAGATCGGCGTGGACCTGCAGCTGCAGCACGTCGAGATCGCCGAGTCGACCGCGATCAAGGAGAGCGGCGACTTCGACTTCGACTACTACAACCTCACGCGGTCCGACCCGGACGTGCTGCGGCTGATCTTCTCGGCCAACGCCCGGAACATCAACGACCGCGCCGCCGAGGAGGTCGACGACCTGCTCGACCGGTCGGCGGCCGCCACCGACCCGGCGGAGCGCGGGCAGCTCGTCACCGAGGCGTCCCGGCTGCTCGTCGAGCACGGCCACGCCATCCCGGTCTACGAGCTGTCCACGACCATCGCCGCGTCCGACCGGGTGCACGGCCTGACCTTCGAGGGCTCGAGCCGGCTCGACTTCTACGGCGCCTGGGTCCAGCAGTCCTGATCCCGGCCCGCCCCGGTGCCGCCACCCGCGGCGCCGGGGCCCCACCACCGGAAGGGAGGTCCGCCGTGGGGCGGTACATCCTGCGCCGCGCCGCCCAGGGCCTGTTCGTGCTCTGGGCCGCGTTCACCATCGCGTTCTTCGTGCTCTACCTGCTGCCCAGCGACCCAGCGGCCCTCGCGGCCGGTGCCGGGGGCGAGGTCGCGGACGTCGACCCGGCGCTCCTCGACGACCTGCGCGCGCGGTACGGCCTGGACCGTCCGGTCCTCGTGCAGTACGTCGACGCGCTGGGCGGTGCCGTCCGGCTGGACTTCGGCCCGTCGTACCAGTCCGGGGCCCCGGCCGCGTCGCTCGTGGCTGCCGCGGTGCCGCAGACCCTGCTGCTGACCGGCGTCGCGCTGGCCCTCGCCGTCGTCGGCGGCGTCGTGCTCGCCGTGGCGAGCGTGCTGCCGCGCAGCCGGGCGCTGCGCCAGGTGCTGTCCGCGCTGCCGCCGCTCGGGGTCGCGCTGCCGACGTTCTTCATCGGGCTGGTGCTGCTGCAGTGGCTGTCGTTCCGCGCCGGGCTGCTGCCCGCGATCGGGAACGTCGGCTGGCAGAGCCTGGTGCTGCCCGCGGTGACGCTCGCGATCCCGCCGGGCGCGCAGCTCGCGCAGGTGCTGTCCCGCAGCCTGCGCGGCACCCTCGGTGAGCCGTACGTCGAGACCGCGCGCGCCAAGGGCGCCGGCCGGCTGCGGGTGCAGCTCGGGCACGCGCTGCGCAACGCCGCGATCCCCGCGTTCACGATGCTCGGCGTGATGGTCGGCGCCCTGCTCGGCGGGGCCGTGGTCACGGAGACCGTGTTCTCCCGCGTCGGCCTCGGCCGGCTCACCGTGCAGTCCGTGAACGCCCAGGACGTGCCGGTGGTGCTGGCGGTCGTGGTGCTGTCCGCGCTGGTGTTCGTCGTCACGACGCTCGTCGTCGACCTGCTCTACCCGCTGCTGGACCCGCGCATCGAGCGGGCGTCGACCCCGAGGACGGTGGCGGCATGACCGCGACGACGACCGGACCCCGCCCGCCCGAGGAGATCGAGGTCGCCGACCGCGAGGACGCCCGGTCGATCCTCCGGTACGGGCGCGCCCGCCGCCCCCGCGCCGCCGGACCCGCCGTGGGCCGGGCCGCGCGCCACCTGGTGCGCCGCCCCGGGCTCGTGCTCGCCGGCCTGGTGCTGCTGCTCGTCGCCGCCTGGGCCACCGCACCGACGCTGTTCGCGTCCGGCGACCCGATCACGGGCGTGCCGGCCGACCGGCTGCTGCCCCCGTCCGCGGCGCACCTGCTCGGCACCGACCACCTCGGCCGGGACGTGTGGACCCGGGTGGTGCACGGCGCCTCGCTGTCGCTGCGCACCACGACGCTCGCCGTCGTCGTCGGTCTCGTCGTCGGCTCCGCGCTCGGCCTGCTCGCCGGGTTCCTTCGCGGCTGGGTGGACGACGTCGTCGGCCGGCTGGTCGACGTGCTGCTCGCGGTGCCGAGCATCCTGCTGTCGCTGGCGATCATCACCGCGCTCGGCACCGGCCCCACCAAGATCGCCGTCGCGGTCGGCATCGGCGCGATCGCCACCTTCGCCCGCGTGATGCGCGCCGAGGTGCTGCGCACGTCCACGTCGGTGTACGTCGAGGCGGCCCGGGCGTCCGGCTCGCGCTGGTGGACGGTGCTCGGCCGGCACGTGCTGCCCAACTCGTCCGGGCCGGTGCTCGCGCTGGTCGCCCTGGAGTTCGGCGGCGCCGTGCTCGCGGTGTCCGCGCTGAGCTTCCTCGGCTACGGCACGCCGCCGCCCACGCCCGAGTGGGGGTCGCTGATCTCCGGCGGCCGCGACTACCTGGCCACCGCCTGGTGGCTGACCACGCTGCCCGGTCTGGTGATCGTGGCGGTCGTGCTGTCCGCGAACCGGATCGCGCGCGCCCTCGAGACGACGGGAGAGGACCAGTGACCCAGCTGCAGGAGGACGCCGCGGCCCGGACCGCGGGCGACGCGACCCCACCCACCCCGGTGCTGGAGGTCACCGGCCTGGAGGTCGGGTACCGGACCCGCGACGGCGAGGTGTACCGCGCCGTGCGCGGTGTCGACCTCGCCGTGCAGCCCGGCGAGGTCGTCGCGCTGGTCGGCGAGTCCGGGTCCGGCAAGAGCACCACCGCGCACGCCGCGCTGCACCTGCTCGCGCGCGGCGGCCGCGTCACCGGCGGCCGGATCCGGCTCGCCGGGCGGGACGTCTCCGACCTGACCGACCGCGAGTGGCAGGACGTGCGCGGCCGCGAGGTCGGCCTCGTGCCGCAGGACCCCACGGTCTCGCTCAACCCCGTGCAGCGCGTCGGCGACCAGGTCGCCGAGGTGCTGGTCATCCACGGCCTCGCCCGGCGCCGCGAGGCCCGCCGCCGGGCGGTCGGGCTGCTCGGCCAGGCCGGCATCCCCGACCCCGCCGCGCGCGCCCGGCAGTACCCGCACCAGCTGTCCGGCGGGATGCGGCAGCGCGTGCTGATCGCGGTCGCCATCGCGGCGGACCCCCGGCTGGTCGTCGCCGACGAGCCCACCAGCGCGCTGGACGTGACGGTGCAGCGCCGGATCCTCGACCACCTGGAGCACCTGGTGCGCGAGCGCGGGACGGCGCTGCTGCTTATCACGCACGACCTCGGCGTCGCAGCCGACCGGGCCGACCGGATCGTCGTCCTCGAGCATGGCGTCGTCGTGGAGCAGGGGACCGCGGCCGAGGTGCTCGGCACGCCCCGGCACCCGTACACGCGGCAGCTCATCGCGGCGGCGCCGAGCCTGGCGAGCGGGCGGCTGGTCGCGCCGGCGCCACCGACGGCACCGACGGCCTCGGCCGTGGCAGCACCTCGCGCGTCCGCCGCCACCCCCGCGGCGCCCGCCGCCGTGCCTCCCGCCGCGCCCGTCCTCGAGCTCGTCGACGTGCGCAAGGCGTTCCCGCTGCCGCGCGGTGGCGACCGGCGCGAGGTCGTCGCCGTCGACGGGGTGAGCCTGCGGGTCGAGCGCGGGCGGACGTACGCGCTGGTCGGCGAGTCCGGCTCCGGCAAGAGCACCACCGCGCGTCTCGCCCTGCACCTGGAGCGCCCGACGTCCGGCAGCGTGCGGTTCCGGGGCGAGGACGTCACCGGGGTGCGCGGCGAGGCGCTGCGGCGGCTGCGGCGCGGGTTCCAGGTCGTCTACCAGAGCCCGTACGCGTCGCTGGACCCGCGGTTCACGGTCGAGCAGGTTGTCGCGGAGCCGTTGCAGGCGTACGGGATCGGCACCCGCGCCGAGCGCGCCGAGCGGGTGCGCGCGCTGCTGCACGACGTCGCCCTGCCCGCCGACGCGCTGCGGCGCAGCCCGCGCGAGCTGTCCGGCGGGCAGCGGCAGCGCGTCGCCATCGCCCGCGCGCTCGCGCTGCGCCCCGACCTCGTGGTGCTGGACGAGCCGGTGTCCGCCCTGGACGTGTCGGTGCAGGCGCAGATCCTCGAGCTGCTGGTCCGGCTGCAGGCCGAGCACGACCTGACCTACCTGTTCATCTCGCACGACCTCGCGGTGGTGCGGCAGGTGGCCGACGAGGTCGGCGTGCTGCACCGCGGGCGGCTCGTCGAGCACGGTCCCGCCGACCGGATCCTGCTCGACCCGCAGCAGGCGTACACCCGTGAGCTCGTCGCGGCGATCCCCGGCCGGAGGTACGCCGCACCCGCCGCGCACCCGTCGGCGGCCCCGCCCGCGACCGCCGTCCCGCACCCGACCGAGGAGGTCCGATGACCGTCCTGCCCGACCCCGAGCGCCTGACCGGCGAGACCGTCGAGCTGCTGCAGGCCCTGATCCGCAACGCGTGCGTCAACGAGGGCACCGTCGACTCGGGGCAGGAGATCCGCAATGCCCGGACCATCGCCGACTACCTCGACGGCGTGGGCCTCGACATCGAGATCGTGGAGCCGCAGCCCGGCCGGGCCTCGCTCGTCACCCGGGTGCCCGGCCGCGTGCCCGGTGCGCCGTCCCTCGGGCTCGTCGGGCACACCGACGTCGTCCCGGTCGAGCCGGACGGCTGGACCCGGGACCCGTTCGGCGGCGAGCTCGTCGACGGCTGGGTCTGGGGCCGTGGCGCCATCGACATGCTCGGGCTGACCGCCGCGTACGCCGTGGTGACCCGGGCGGTCGCGGCGGCGGGCGTGCCGCTGTCCGGGGACCTGCTGCTCGCCGCCGTCGCGGACGAGGAGCACGGCAGCGTCTGGGGCGTGGACTGGTTGACGACGCACCGCTGGGACCTGGTGCGGGCCGACCACGTGCTCACCGAGTCCGGCGGCGTGCCCGTCGGCACGCACCGCACGCTCGCGGTCGGGGAGAAGGGCGGCGCCGGCCGGCGGCTGCGCGTCGTCGGCACCCCCGGGCACGGCTCCGGGCCGTACGGCAGTCGGAACGCGATCGTCCTCGCCGCCGAGGCCGTGCGGCGGATCGCCGCGCTGCGCGGGCCGGTCGTCGTCGGCGACCTGTGGCGGCGGTACGTCGACGCGCTCGACCTGCCGGCCGACGTGCGCGAGGCCGCGCTCGACCCGGACCGGCTGGACGACGTGCTGCCGCTGCTCGGCGCGCTCGCCCCGGTCGCGCACGCCACCACGCACACCACCGTGGCCCCGACCGTGCTGCACGCCGGGTCCAAGCCGAACGTCATCCCCGGGCTCGCCGAGGTCGTGCTCGACATCCGGGTGCTGCCCGGCGCACGCCCGGCCGACGTCGACGGGCTGCTCGCCGAGGCGATCGGCGACCTGGGGCCGTTCGTGCACGTCGAGGGGGACCGGTGGGGCGAGCCGTCGCTGTCGCCGACCGACACCGAGCTGTACCGCGTCATCGAGAAGGCCGTCGGCGACCGCACCGGCGGCGCGGCCGTGCTGCCGACCCTCGGCACCGGGGGCACCGACGGGCGGTTCTACCGGCGGCGCGGCACCCCGGCGTACGGGTTCGGGCTGCTGTCGCCGGACTGGGACCCCGGCACGTGGCGCGGCCTGTTCCACGGGAACGACGAGCGGGTAGACGTCGCCTCGCTGCGGCTGACGGCCACGGCGCTGCACGACGTGGTGACGACGTTCCTGCGCTGACCCCGGGGCGTCTGCCGACGGACAAATCGCTTCGGGTCTGTCACAGGTGACGCCTAGGGTCAGGTCATCATGCTCGACACCCCCACGACGCCGGTCACCGGCACCGCAGACCGCGCCGCCGGACCCCCGGCGCGCCCGGTCGACCCCGCCCGCCGCCTCGACTGGCGGCGGCTGCGCGGGCCGCTCGCCGTCGTCGCGCTGCTCGCGCTCACGATCGGCGCCGTCGGTGCCGCGCTCGGCACCCTCGTCGCCGGGCGCCTCGCCGAGGACCCGACCGGCGGGCTGCTGCTCCTGCTCGCGGCGACGCTGGTGGGCGCCGCGGCGGTGGACGCGGTCGGGCAGGTCGTCTGGGCCGGGGTCGTGGACCGCGCCGAGGGGCGGCTGCGCGCCGACCTGCTGAGCGCGGCGCTGCACCAGCCGCTCGCCACGCTCACCGAGCAGGCGGTCGGCGAGGTCCTGGACCGGGTGGACGACGACACGCACGCCGTCGGCACCCTCGTGCGCCGCCAGCTGTGGGGCGTCGGGCGGACGCTGGTGGGCTGCGTGCCGCTGTGGGTCGTCGCCGGACTCACCTGGTGGCCCGCGTGGGCGCTGTTCCCCGTGCTCGGGGCCCTCGTCGCGCTGGTCGTGCGGCCGTCGCTGGGCGAGATCGCGCGCCGCAAGGTCGTCGAGGAGCGCGCCTGGACCGACGCCGCCGCCGCGCTGGAGGAGGGCGTCGCCGCCCGCGACGACCTGCGGACCAGCCGCGGGCAGGCGTTCGCCGTGCGCCGGCTCGCCGAGGCGTCCGCCGTCGTGCACCGCACCCTCGACCGGGTGCTCGCGGTCGAGACCGCCATGACCGCGAAGGCCGGGCTGCTGCTGCACGCGCTGCTCGCCGCCGTGGCCGTCGCCGGTGCCGTCCTCGCGGGCGGCGGCGACCTGTCCGTCGCGCAGCTCGTCACGCTGTTCCTCGTCACCGCGTCGTTCGTCGGGCAGTTCGACATGCTCGCCCGGCACCTGCCCGACGTGCAGGAGGGCATCGGGGCGATCATCCGCATCCGCGAGATGATGGACTCGCCCCCCGAGCCCGTCGGCGGACTGGCGGTCCCGGACCGCCCGCTCGACCTGGAGCTGCGCGACCTGCACTTCTCCTACGCCGAGGGCACGTTCGCCCTCGCGGGCGTCAGCCTGCACGTCCCGGCCGGGCAGACGGTCGCGCTCGTGGGCCGCACCGGCTCCGGCAAGTCGACGCTGGCCTCGTTGCTGTCCCGCGCCGTCGAGCCCGAGCCCGGCAGCGTGCTGCTCGGCGGCGTCGACGTGCGCGACCTCGACCTGCAGGCGCTGCGCGGCGCCGTCGGCGTCGTCACCCAGCGCACCGAGATCCTCGCGGGCACCCTCGCGGAGAACGTCGCGCTGTTCGCCGACGTCCCGCGCGGCGACGTCGAGGCCGCGGTCCGCGAGCTCCGGCTCACCGAGTGGGTCGCCGGGCTGCCCGACGGCCTCGACACGCTGCTCGGGCCCGGGGGGACCACGCTGTCCGCCGGGGAGGAGCAGCTCGTCGCGTTCGCGCGGCTGCTCGTCCGCGACGTCCAGGTGGTCGTCCTGGACGAGGCGACCGCGCGCATGGACCCGCTGACCGAGGCCCGCGTCGTGGCCGCGTCCGAGCGGCTGCTCGGCGGCCGCACGGGCGTGCTCGTCGCGCACCGGCTCGGCACCGTCGAGCGGGCCGACCAGGTCGTCGTGCTCGACCACGGCCGCGTCGTGCAGCAGGGACCCCGCGAACGGCTGACCCGCGAGGACGGACCGTTCCGGCGGCTGCTCACCGCGAGCCGCAGCGACGGCCACGGCGACGCCCTCGACGCGGAGGCCGCCGAGCCCGACCCGACGGCGTCCGACGTGCGCGCGTCCGCGGACCCCACCCCCGGCGCGGTCCGGGCGGACGCGCCGGCCGACGGCACGGCCGC
>NZ_RFFI01000092.1 GCF_003696205.1 Cellulomonas triticagri | reverse complement strand
ACCGCTCCCGCGGCGCCGGCCCGCGCCCCGCACCTCGCGGCCCGGGGCCTCGCCGTCGGCTGGCCCGGGCGGGAGCCCGTCCTGCACGGCCTGGACCTGGAGGTCGCCGCCGGCCGCAGCGTCGCCGTCGTCGGCCCGTCGGGCGTCGGCAAGACGACCCTGCTGCTCACGCTCGCGGGCTTCCTGCCGCCGCGCGCGGGCGAGGTGCTGCTGGACGGTGTGCCGATCGACCGCGTCGACCCGGCGGTCCGGGTGGCGCGCCTGGCGCTGACCACCGAGGACGCGCACGTCTTCGAGACGACGGTGCTGGAGAACCTGCACGTCGCCCGGGGTGACGCCACGCCCGCCGAGGCGGAGGCCGCGCTGGTGCGCGCCGGGCTCGGCGACTGGCTCGCGGGCCTCCCCGACGGTGTCGGCACCGCGCTCGGGCCCGACGCCCGCAGCATCTCCGGGGGCGAGCGCCGTCGGCTGCTGCTCGCCCGGTCGCTGCTGTCCCCCGCTCCCCTGCTGCTGGTCGACGAGCCCGCCGAGCACCTGGACCCGGCGACCGCGGACCGGCTGGTGGGCGATCTGCTCATCGCTCCGCGCGCGGGCGACGACGCGGACCGGGGCGTCCTGCTGGTGACCCACCGGCTCAGCCCGCTGGCCGGGGCGGACGAGGTGCTGGTCCTGCGAGACGGCACGGTCGACGCGCGCGGGACCCATCTCGACCTCCTGACCAGGGACGACCGCTACCGTGAGGCGCACGCCGTCGAGCAGGACGGGGTCGACGCCGGGAGCGACCTGGTGGACAGGACGGGGACGACGAGGACATGGCCGACGATCTGAGCGGACGCGCTCCGACGCCCGACCGCCCGCACGACGGCGCGCTGCCGGAGGCCACCTACGGGCCGGGCGTCACGACGACGATCCACGTCCGGCAGCCGAGCGGCGGCTCGCACCTGGCTCTCGGCACCGCCTCCGAGACCGGCGACGAGATGGCCGACCTGCTGGACGCCGTGCTGTCCGTGGCCTCGGAGCTGGACCTGCCGAACATGCTCGAGCGGTTCGTCCGGGTCTCGGTCGAGCTCACCGGCGCGCGGTACGGCGCGATCAACGTGCTGGACTCGCACGGCGAGTCGACCACCTTCGTGCAGACCGGCGTCGAGGCCGCCGCGGCGAAGATGATGGGCCACCCGCCGCACGCGCGCGGCGTCCTGGGCCACATCCCCGCGCACGGCGTCCTTCGGCTGGACGACCTGACCGAGCACCCGGCGTTCCGGGGCTGGCCGGCGGGGCACCCGCCGATGGGCTCGTTCCTGGGTGCGGCCGTGCGCGTCCGCGAGCAGGTGTACGGCTACCTGTACCTGTCCGAGAAGGACGGCGGGTTCACCGACCGCGACGCGAGCACGGTCGTCGCGCTGGCGGCCACGGCGGGCGTCGCGGTCGCGAACGCGCAGCTGTACGCGGACGGCGCGCGCCGCGAGCACTGGCTGCGGGCCGGGCAGGACATCACGACGATGCTGCTGTCGGGTGCGGACGAGGAGGAGGCGCTCGCGCACATCGCCGCGACGGCGCGGGAGGTCGCGGACGCGGACGCCGCCGCGCTCGCGCTGCCGGGCGTGGGCGGCGAGCTGCTGATCGAGCTCGCGGACGGGCACAGCGCCGACACCCTCGTGGGCGCCCAGCTCACCCCGGGCGGGCCGACCTGGTCCGTCATGGAGGAGGGCACCGGCCTCGTCATGGACTCCCTCGCGACCTCCCGCCGGATCACGGTCCCCGCGATGCGCGCGTTCGCGTCCGCGCTGTTCGCGCCGCTGCAGACCTCCGGCCGCGGCGTGGGCGTGCTCATCCTGCTGCGCCGGGTCGGCACCCCCGGGTTCGAGGCGTCCGACCTCGCGACCGCGGAGTCGTTCGCGTCGCAGGCGGCGCTGGCGTTCGTGCTCGCGGAGGCCCGGCACGCGCAGGACGTCGCGGCGCTGCTCGACGAGCGCGAGCGGATCGCCCGCGACCTGCACGACCTCGCCATCCAGCAGCTGTTCGCGACCGGTATGCAGCTCGAGACGGTGCGCCGCCGCTCGGCGCGCGGCGTCGACCCGAGCGAGCTCACCGGCATCGTGGAGGAGGCGCTGGACAACGTCGACGCGTCCGTCCGGCAGATCCGGCAGATCGTCTACGCGCTGCGCGACCCCGACGCGGCGACCGGCATCGTGGAGCGGCTGCGCCGGGAGGCGTCGCTCGCGCGGACGGGGCTGGGCTTCGCGCCGTCCCTGATCGTGTCCCTGGACGACCAGGTCGTCGCGGACGGCGACTACATCGTCGCGGACCTCGTGGACGAGCGGATCGGCCCGGACCGCACGGACGACGTCGTCGCCGTCGTCCGCGAGGGGCTCGCCAACGCCGCCCGGCACGCGCACGCGTCGTCGGTGGCGGTGCGGGTCGGCGTGCACGGCCTGGGTCCCACCGGCACGGTGCGGATCGAGGTCGAGGACGACGGCGTCGGTCTGCCGAAGGTCCGCGACCGCCGCTCCGGCACCGGGAACCTCGCGGCGCGGTCCCGCCAGCACGGGGGCACGTTCTCGATCGGCGCGGCCCCCGCCGGCCGCGGCACGCTGCTGTCGTGGGAGGTCCCGCTCGGCTGAGCCGGGCCGACGCGGGCCCGGCCCCGCCCCGTCAGCTCTGGCCGGTCTCCGCGCGCCAGCCGCTGTGCCGCCGGGCGGCGACCCACGCCGCCACCTGCGTGCGGCGCTGCAGACCCATCTTCGCGAGCAGCGACGTGATGTGGTTCTTCACGGTCTTCTCCGCGACGCCGAGGCGCTCGGCGATCTCGCGGTTGGACAGGCCGTCGCCGATGAGGTCGAGGACCTTGAGCTCACTCGGCGTGAGGTTCTCGGTCGGGTCCTCGTGGCCCGCGCGACGGCGGGTGACGGTCCGCTCGTCGAGCAGGGTGCGGCCGGACGCCACGGCGCGGATCACGTCGGTGATCTCGGCGCCCCGCACGCTCTTGAGCAGGTAGGCGGCGGCGCCGGCGTCCAGGGCGGCGGCGAGCGCGTCGTCGTCGTCGAAGGACGTGAGCACGATCGCGCGGGCCGACGGCAGCGTCACGCGCACCTGGGTCATCAGGTCGATGCCGGTGCCGTCGGGCAGCTGGAGGTCCACCAGCAGGACGTCGGGGTGCACGAGGCCGGCGCGGCGGACGCCGTCGGCGACGGACCCGGCCTCGGCGACGACCTTCATGCCGTCGGCGCGCTCGACGACCTCGGCGATGCCGCGTCGCACGACCTCGTGGTCGTCGACGATCATCACCGAGATCGGTCCCGTGCGGGCCGGCTGGACTGCGCTGTTCGTGGCGGACACCCCTGCATCGTATCGACCGGTGGGGGCCCTCGTCCGCACCCCCAGCAGCGGCGCGGCGCGGACCACCCGGTCGGCGGCGTGCCCGCGTGGCGCGCGCGACGCGGGTAGGCCACGCTCGGCCCATGACGACCGTCCTGCTCCCCACCTCCATCGCCCTGGACCCCGCGCTGCCCGACGGCGTGACCACGGCGACCTACGACGTCGACGTGCCCCTGCCCGACGACCTGCTCGGCGCCGACGCCCTGGTGGCCTGGGGCAACCCGACGCCGGTGCTCGCGGACGCGGCGCGCCGGATGCCCGGTCTGCGCTGGGTGCAGGCGCTGGCCGCGGGACCGGACCAGGTGCTCGCCGCGGGGTTCGGCCCGGACGTGCGGATCACGTCGGGGCGGGGCCTGCACGACGGCCCGGTCGCGGAGCACACGCTCGCGCTGGTGCTCGCCGCCGCGCGGCGGCTGCCCGAGCTGGTGCGGGCGCAGGACGCGCACCGCTGGGCCGACGAGCTCGGGGGCCGCCAGAACCTGCCGCACGAGGGCGGGGAGTTCCGCTCGCTGTCCGGTGCACGGGTGCTGATCTGGGGGTTCGGGTCGATCGCCGCCCGGCTCGCGCCGCTGCTGACGGTGCTGGGCGCGCAGGTCATCGGCGTGGCGAGCCGCGCGGGTGAGCGCGCGGGCTACCCGGTGATCACGCCCGCCGACGTGCCGCGGACCCTGCCGGGGACGGACGTGCTCATCGGCATCCTGCCCGCGACCCCCGCGACCCGGAAGGTGCTGGACGCCTCGGTGTTCGCGGCACTCCCCGACCACGCCTGGGTGGTCAACGTGGGGCGCGGGGCGACCCTGGACGAGAGCGCGCTGCTGGAGGCGGTCCGGTCGGGCGGGCTCGCGGGCGCGGCGCTCGACGTGTTCGAGACGGAGCCGCTGCCGACCACGTCGGCGCTGTGGGACGAGCCCCGCGTCCTGATCACCCCGCACGCCGCGGGCGGTCGCCCGGTGGGGGCGGACACGCTGCTCGCGGACAACATCCGCGCGTTCGTCCGCGACGAGCCGCTGCGCAACCTCGTAGCCCGCTGACCTGTCCGCGTTCGCGCTCCCGCTCGCGCCCGCGCCAGCGACCCGACCCGACCCCACCCGATTCTCGCCGAGTGCGGAGAACGTGCGCGGGTGGAACGTTCCCACCACGCAGCTCCTCCGCACTCGGCGGCCGAAGGCGCACGGGGGTTCGAAAGCGCGCGGGGCGCGGGGTCGCGAGGGTGTGCGGGGACGCGAGGACGTGGCAGGCTCCGCGAGGCCGCGCGGCGTGCGAGGACGTCAGCGGGTGCGGGGACGCGAGGCGGCGGGGGGGGGACGTGCGCAGGGCGCGGTCCCGCGCGCTGTACCGTCCAGTTGGTACAGTCGGGTGTTCACCGGATGAGGAGACACCGATGAACACCGCCGCGCGGTCGCAGGTCCTGCTGAGCCGCATCGACCGCCTGCCCACCACCCCCACCACCTCCGAGGACCGCGACCCCCGTGCGGCCGTCGCCGACCTCGCCCTCGACGGCTGCCTGCTCGGGGCCTTCGCCGACGTGTACCCGGCGGGGGGAACCTGGTGGGACCGGGCGCTCGTCGCGGTGGCCGCGCAGGCCGGCGTCCCCGCCCCCGTGCTGCGGCCGGAGAACCTGGACCTCGAGCGCGAGATCCGGCCGTTCCACGACGACTCCCCCGTCACCGAGGCGGTGCTCCGGCTGGCGCACGCGGGCGGCCTGCGGGCGGTCACGCTCGAGCGGGTGGCGATGGCGAGCGGGCGGGACCCGGACTGGCTGGTCAGCATGCACGGGTCGGCCGAGGGCCTGGTGGACGCCCTGCTGGAGCGCATCACCGAGGAGGCGTTCGACGACCTCGTGCCCGTGCACGCCTCCGGCCCGCCCGTCGACGTCGCCCTGACGGCGTTCGCTAGCTCGCACCGCGTGGTCGCGCTGCTGCGGTTCCTGGCCCTGACCGGGGTCGAGGTCCCGGTGGAGGCGGCCGCCACGACCCGGCGCCTCTCCCCCGTCGCCGGGGAGGACCTGCCCGACCCGGTGCTCGTCGCCGCGCTCGCCGTGGACGCGTGGACGCTCGGCTCGGTGGCGCGCGGCTACCCGTGGCCCCCGGCGCTCACGCCCGGGGTGGTCGCGGAGCTCCGCCGCCTCGCGGCCTCCTGAGCGGAGGTCAGGGCGCGGGCTGGCAGACCGGGCAGAAGTGCGAGGAGCGGTTCATGAACGACTCCCGCACGACCGGCGTCCCGCAGCGCGGGCAGGGCCGGTCGGTCTGCCCGTACACGGCGAGGCTGCGGTCGAAGTACCCGGACGCGCCGTTGACGTTGACGTAGAGCGCGTCGAAGCTCGTGCCGCCCTGCGCCAGCGCCTCGCCCATCACCTCGGCCAGCCCGTCGAGCACCCGCAGGGCGGTCGCCTGGTCGAGGTCGGCGGTGGGCGTCAGCGGGTGCACGCGGGCACGCCACAGGCCCTCGTCGGCGTAGATGTTCCCGACCCCGGACACCACGGTCTGGTCGAGCACGGCCCGCTTGACCTGGGTACGGCGGCGGCGCACGGCCCGCGCGACGACGTCGCGGTCGACGGCGGGATCCAGCAGGTCGCGGCCGATGTGCGCGACGGGTCCGGGCACGAGCGCGAGGTCGGACCCCGCGCCCCCCGGCCGGTCGTCCGCGGTGGGCTCCAGGTCGACGACGGACAGGTGCCCGAACGTCCGCTGGTCCACGAAGTCGAGCGCGCCGCCGTCGTCGAGCAGCAGCCGGACCCGCAGGTGCGGGTGCTCGGCCGCGGCGACGTCGGCGGCCGTGGCGCGGACGAGGAGCTGACCGCTCATGCCCAGGTGCGCGAGCAGGGCGTCGTCGGGCGTCGTCCCGGGGGCGCCGGGATGGTCGAGGGGCAGCCAGAGGAACTTGCCCCGGCGCACGGCGGCGGTGAGCGTGCGGCCCGCGAGGCGACCGGCCAGGTCGGCGGGACCGGCGAGGTGCCGCCGGACGCTGTACGGGCGGCGCACCTCCGCGGCGCGCACGGTGCGGCCGACGACGTGCCGCTCCAGGCCGTCGCGGACGGTCTCGACCTCCGGCAGCTCCGGCACGGTCAGTCGGCGGCGGGGACGACCGGGGCCGCGGCGTCGGCGTCGGCGTCGGCGTCGGCCTTGAGCGTCGTCCACGCGTCGGCGGCCGCGTGCTGCTCGGCGAGCTTCTTGGCCGAGCCGGTCCCGGTGCCGCGGACCTCGCCCGCGACGACCACCTCGGCCGCGAACACGCGGGCGTGGTCGGGGCCGTCGCTGCTCACCTGGTAGACGGGGGCGCCGAGGCCCAGCGTCGCGGTGAGCTCCTGCAGGCTGGTCTTCCAGTCGAGGCCCGCACCGAGGTCCGCCGCGGCGGTCAGCGTGGGGCCGACGAGGCCGAGGACGACGCCGCGGGACACCTCGAGGCCGTGCGACAGGTAGACGGCGCCGAACAGCGCCTCCAGCGTGTCGGACAGGATCGAGTCCTTGTCGCGCCCGCCGGTGGCGAGCTCGCCCTTGCCGAGCAGGACGTACGCGCCGAGGTCCAGCGTGCGGGCGACCTCGGCGAGCGCCCGCTGGGAGACCGTGGCGGCGCGCATCTTCGCGAGCTCGCCCTCGGACAGCGTGGGGTGCGCCCGGTAGAGCTCCTCGGTGACGGTGAGCCCGAGGACGGTGTCGCCCAGGAACTCCAGGCGCTCGTTGGTGGGGATGCCGCCCGCCTCGTGGGCGAACGACCGGTGCGTCAGAGCAAGCACCAGCAGCTCGGGGTCCAGGTGGACCCCGAGCTGCTGGGCGAGCTGTGCTGCTGCGGTGCTCATGCGGTGCTGCCGTGCGGTGCGGTGCACCCGCCCCCGGTCGCCCTCAGGACGCCGTGCGGGAGCGGGAAGGACAGCGCGTCGTCAGCCGGCGTGCTCGGTGCGCATGGCCTCGGCGTAGCGACGGCCGGCGTAGGCGCCGCACGTCGGGCACGCCTGGTGCGGCCGCATGTTCGACTGGCACTGCGGGCAGGTGCTGAGCGTCGTGGCAGTGGTCTTCCACTGCGACCGACGCGCACGGGTGTTGCTGCGCGACATCTTGCGCTTCGGAACAGCCACGGCTAGCTCTCTCTCTTCTCGTCAAGCGTGCTCTGCAGACCGCCGAGGGCGGCCCACCGAGGGTCGATGGTGTCGTGCTGATGCTCCGGGTCGTCCGCCAGGCGCGCTCCGCAGAGGGAGCACAGACCCGGGCAGTCCACGCGGCACAACGGCTTGAAGGGTAGCGCAGTCACGACCGCGTCCCGAACCAGGGGCTCGACGTCGACCAGGTCGCCGTCCAGCTCCGGGAGCTCCTCCTCGTCGTCCCCGTCCTCCTGCGCGGCTGCGGCACGACCGGGGTGGACGAACAGCTCCGAGACGGTGACGTCGACGTTCTCGACGACCTCGTCCAGGCACCGGACGCACTCCCCGACCGCCCGGGCACGCGCGGTGCCGGAGACCAGGACCCCCTCCATGACCGCCTCGAGCCGCAGGTCCAGCTCCAGGTCGGCCCCGGTGGGGACGCCGATCACGTCGGTGCCGAGGTCCTCGGGAGCGGGGACGGTGAGGTCGACACGGCGCATCGACCCCGGGCGCCGCCCGAGCTCGTGCGTGTCGAGCACGAGGGGCGAGCGGGGGTCGAGGTGACTCGTCGCGCGCTCCACTGTCCACGTTCCTGTCGTGAGGGGTTCGGCACCTGCGCGAGCGGCAGGGCCAACGGAAAATCTTACGGCACGCGGACGCCCTCGCCCAACCGGGTGTCCGTCACACTCCCCCGTCGAGGCGTCCGGCGAGCTTCGCCCGTCCGGCCTGCACCTGGCTCAGCACCTTGCCGAGGTCGATCTCGAACTCGGCGAGCCGCCGGTCGCAGTAGTCGTCGGCGTCCCGCCGCAGCCCCTGGGCGGTCTCCTCGGCCTCCGCGACGATCTCGGCGGCCCGCTGCTCCGCCAGGGCCACGACGGACTCCTGCTCGACCAGCTCGGCGGCTCGGCGACGTGCGGCGGCCTCGATCCGCTCGGCGTCGGCCCGCGCGGCGTCGCGCTCGGCGTCGGCAGCGGCGAGCACGTCGTCCGCCCGGCGCAGCTGGGTGGGCAGTCCCTCGCGCGCCTGCTGGACCAGGTCCAGCAGCTCGGCGCGGCTGACCAGCACGGAGGACGACATCGGCATCGCCCGGGCGGCGTGCACGGCCGCTTCGAGGGCGTCGAGGACCGCGGTGACGGTCTCGTGGCGCTCGGCTCCGGTGGGCTCGCTCATGCGCGGCTCCTGTCCTCTCGGGCGGTGTCCGCGAGCGCGGCGCGGACCGCGGCGGCGACGGCGGGGGTGACGAGGTCCTCGATGGGCCCGCCGTGCCGGGCGACGTCCTTCACGAGCGACGACGCGACGTGGCTCAGCGCGGGGTCCCCGACGACGAACGCCGTCTCGACCCCGGACAGGTGCCGGTTCATCAGGGCCATCGGCAGCTCGGCGTCGAAGTCGGCGCCGCCGCGCAGGCCCTTGACGACGACGTCGGCACCCAGGTCGCGCAGCTCGTCGGCGAGCAGGCCGTCGGACGACACGACGCGCACGCCGGGCAGGTCGGCGACGGCGTCCTCGATCAGCGCCACCCGGGTGGCGACGTCGAGCAGCGGCCGCTTGGCGGCGTTGTGCGCGACGAGCACGACCACCTCGTCCGCGAGGCGCCGCGCGCGGCGCACCACGTCCAGGTGGCCGAGCGTGACGGGATCGAACGAGCCGGGGCACACCGCGAGGACCACGTCGCCGAATCTACCCGCGGTCGGCCCCGATCCCCAGGAGGGCGGTGCTCAGGCGTCGTCGGGATCGGGCGACAGCGCGCCGAGGTGCAGCGCCGTCTCCCCGTAGGCCCGCGTGTCGAAGCCGTGCATCCCGGCGGGCCACGGCGGGGCGGCGCTGCGGGTGGACCGCTCGACCACGACGACGGACTCGGGGGTGAGCGCGGGCACCAGGGCGGCCAGCACCTCCGCCAGGGTCGCGTCCGGCACGTCGTAGGGCGGGTCCAGCAGCACCAGGTCCCACGGCTGCACCACGGGACGCGCCACGTACGCCTCGACGCGGTCCCGGACGACGTCCACCCGGTCCCGCAGGCCGAGGGCGGCGACGTTCTTGCGGCAGACGTCGGCGGCGACCTTGCCCCACTCGACGAGGACGACGCGCGCGGCGCCGCGGCTCGCTGCCTCCAGCCCGAGGGCGCCCGACCCGGCGTACCCGTCGAGCACCCGCGCGCCGTCGAGGGCGTCCAGGTGCTCGAGGCGGGAGAACAGCGCCTCGCGCACCCGCTCGCTGGTGGGACGGGTGCCCTTCGGCGGGACGGCCAGCGTCCGGCCGCCCGCCGACCCCGCGACGATCCGGGTCATGCGCGCCCCCTCTTCTCCTTCTCGGCGGCCTCGGACGCCTCCGAGAGCCGCTCCATCATCGTCTTCGTGCTGGTGCTCGACGCGACCGCGAGCGCGATGGCGGACAGGCCGACCTGCACCAGCAGCACCGTGGGCACCACGGTGCCGAGCACGACGCAGATGATCACGGGGATCATGCCGAGCACCGCGACGTCCGGCCCGCGGGACAGCACCGCCGCCACGCCGCCGGGCAGCGCGCCCATCGGCGTCGCGACCAGCGGCCCCTCCCAGTTGGGCGAGGGCCGGAACGCGGCGCGCACGGCGGCGGCGCCCCAGACGGGCGCCGAGGCGACGCCGAGCAGCAGCCAGCCGACCGGGTCGCCCTCCCAGGAGCCGACCGCGCCGAATGCCACGAGCGACCACAGCAGCATGACGACGCCGGGCACGACCAGCCGCACGCGGCGCACCTGCTGCGCGGACAGCGGGAGCACCCGGTCGACGGCGGGCGACATCTCGGCGCGCCGGGACCCCTCCCCCGTCGCGAGCATCCCGACGTAGCCGGACACGAGCAGCGCCACGACGACGCCGAGCGGCCCGGCGAGCTGGGGCGTGATCACGACGACCACCGGCACCAGCGCGGACCCGACGAGCTGCACCAGGTGCCGGGGCGAGCGCAGCAGCACCGTGAGGTCCGCGACGAGCAGCGCCGTCACCGGTCCGCGCGCCAGCCGCATGCGGCGCACCCGGCGGCGGCGCGGTCGGGCGGCGGAGTCCGTGAGGGCGCGGCCGAGCTCGCGGGAGTCCAGCGACACGACGGCACCGGCCGCCTGGGTCGCGACGGACCCGCTCTCGCGCAGGTCCCGCCCGCGGATCCGCCCCAGGCGCAGGTCCAGCCACCACCCGAGCCCGGCCACCGCGAGCGCCAGCGCGACCAGCAGCCACCAGGGCACGTCGGGCAGCGCGGACAGCCGCCAGCCCGCCAGCGCGGCGAGCAGGGCGAGCGCGGGTGCGGCGGCGATGACGAGGTCCCCGACGACGGCGGTCGCCCGGCGCGGTACGCCGTGGGACTGCAGGTGCCCGGCGCCGAGCACCAGCGCGGCGCACAGCAGCGCGGCACCGAGGCCGAGGCGCAGGACGTGCCCGATCCCGTGGTCGGCGAGCAGGCCGCCGTCGAGCAGCGCGACGACCGCCCCGCCGGTCAGGCCCGCCACGACGGGCAGGCGCAGCGAGGTGGGGCGCAGCAGCCCGCGGCGGTCCACCGGCGTGGTGAGCCACCAGGTCGCCTCCGCCCCGCCCGCGCCGACGGGGCCGAGCCGCGCGGCCAGCGACAGCACGACGCCCGCGACGACGACCGCGAGCACCGCCACGACCGTGGGCAGGCTGACCCCGGAGGGCAGCGCCTCGTCCGGCACGTGCGGCAGGGCCGTCCGCAGGGCACCGGCGACGCCGAGCGCCACGCCGATGCCGACCGCCGAGATCACGACGGCGTAGTAGACGTCCCCCAGGACCTCCCCCAGCCCCGCCCCCGCCCGACGACGGGCCACCTGGGCCGTGAACCGGCGGATCGACCGCGCGGCGGGCACCGGCGTCGTGCCCGTCGACTCCGGGGCGGCGACGGCGGGCGGCGGCGCGTCGTCCCAGCCGGACGCCGCGGCGGGCGCCGACCGGTCGACGGCGAACTCGTCCTCGTCGGTGGTCACAGCGCGCCCGGCTGGAGCGCGGCGACGGCGTCCGCGACGCTCAGCATCCGGGAGGAGTCGTCGCCGACCAGCACCGCGCGGTCCGCGACGGCGCGCAGCAGGTCCGGGTCGTGGGTGGCGAGCAGCACCGAGCCGCCGGACCGCTTCTCCTCGACCAGGCGCTGCGCCAGGTGGTCGCGCATCGCGACGTCGAGGCGCTGCTCGGGCTCGTCCAGCACCAGCAGCGAGCGCGGGCGCACCAGCCCGGCGGCGAGCAGCAGGCGGCGGCGCTGGCCGGAGGACAGGGCGACGGGCAGCGCGGCGGCGTGCTCGGTCAGCCCGAACTCCGCGAGCGCCTCGTCCACGACCGTGTCCGCGCCCTGCACCCCGTGCCCGCGGGCGGTGAGGTACAGGTGCTCCGCGACCGTGAGCGCCGGGAAGTACGCGTCGTCGTCCAGCACGCTGGACACGCGGGTGCGGAAGCCGACCTCGCGCTCGTCCACGGCGCGGCCCAGCACCTCGACGCGGCCGCCGACGGGCTCCAGCAGCCCGAGGACCGCGCGCAGCACGGTCGACTTGCCGGACCCGTTCGCGCCGACCAGCGCGAGGGCCCTGCCGGGCGGGAGGGTGAAGGACACGGGGGCGCACACGGGCTCCCCGCCGTAGCCGACGAGCAGGTCGACGGCGCGGATGACGGGCTGCTTCGACACGGGGCAAGCCTAAGCACCGCCGGGGGCAGCCCCGGCGGGACCTACGTGCGGTCGATGAACTCGTCCCGCTCGCCCGCGAGCACCGCCTCGATGGCAGCACCCAGGGCGGGGGCCGTCAGCAGCTCCGGGTCGACCTCGACCAGCGCCCGGGCGTCCTCGCGCGCCTCCGCGATGAGGTCGCCGTCGCGGGCCACCCGCAGCAGCCGCAGCGACGTCCCGCGCCCGGACTGCGCGGCGCCGAGCACGTCGCCCTCGCGCCGCAGCTCCAGGTCGACCGCCGCGAGCTCGAACCCGTCCCGGGTCGCCGCGAGCGTGGCCAGCCGGGTCTGCGCGGGCGTGCCCTCGGGCGCGTCGGCGACCAGCAGGCACACCCCGGGTCGGTCCCCGCGGCCGATGCGCCCGCGCAGCTGGTGCAGCTGGGAGACGCCGAACCGGTCCGCGTCGAGCACGACCATGGCCGTGGCCTCGGGCACGTCGACGCCGACCTCGACCACCGTGGTCGACACCAGCACCGGCACCGCCCCGGACGCGAAGTCCGCGAGCGCCCGCTCCTTCTCCTCCGGGCTCATCCGCCCGTGCAGCACCCCGACGGTCACGCCCTGCAGCGCGGCGGACGCGCGCAGCTCCTCGGCGACCTCCGTCACGGCGCGCAGCACCCGGGGCGCCTCGGCCTCGGCCTGCTCGACGTCGGGTCCGTCGTCCAGCACGAGGTCCGCGCCGTCCCCGTCGTCCTTGGCCGCACGGCCCTCGGTGGCGTCGATCCGGGGGCAGACCACGTACGCGCGGCCGCCGCCGTCGACCTCCTCGCGCACCCGACGCCAGGTGCGCTCCACCCACGCCGGGCGGCTCGCGGGCACCACGTGCGTGACGACCTCGGCCCGCCCCGCGGGCACCTGCCGCAGCGTGGACGTCTCCAGGTCGCCGAACACCGTCATCGCGACCGTGCGCGGGATCGGCGTCGCCGTCATCACCAGCAGGTGCGGGACTCCCCCGGCCTTGGCGCGCAGCGCGTCGCGCTGCTCGACGCCGAACCGGTGCTGCTCGTCGACCACCACCAGGCCGAGGTCCGCGAACTGCACGTGCTCCGAGAGCAGCGCGTGCGTGCCGACCACGATCCCCGCCGCCCCGCCCGCGGCCTCCGCGAGCGCCGAGCGCCGGGCCGCGGTCGACTGCGAGCCGGTGAGCAGCGCGACCCGCGTCGCGTCCTCCGCCCCACCGAGCATCCCGCCCGCCGCGAGGTCGCCGAGCATCGCCCGCAGCGTGCGGACGTGCTGCGCCGCGAGCACCTCGGTGGGGGCCAGCAGCGCCGCCTGGCCGCCGGAGTCGACCACCTGCAGCATCGCGCGCAGCGCCACCACGGTCTTGCCGGAGCCGACCTCGCCCTGCAGCAGCCGCTGCATCGGCCGGTCGGCGGCGAGCTCGTGGGCGATCTCCTCGCCGACGGCGCGCTGCCCGTCCGTCAGCACGAACGGCAGCCGCGCGTCGAACGCGTCGAGGATCCCGCCCGCGCGTCCGGGCCGGGCCGTCGCGGCCTGGGCGACCGCCCGGGCGCGGCGGCGGGCGAGCTCGGCCTGCAGCACGAACGCCTCCTCGTACCGGAGGCGGCGCAGGGCGCGGCGGCGCTGGTCGTCGTCCACCGGGCGGTGCACGGCCTCCAGCGCCCAGTCCGCCGTCGCGAGGTCGCGTTCCCGGCGCACCAGCGGCGGCACCGGGTCCGGCACGTCCTCGACCCGCAGCGTGTCCAGCACGGTGGCGACGGCGTTCACGACCGTGGAGTTCTGCAACCCGCTGGTCAGCCCGTACACCGGGCGGGGGCGCTCGGACTCGCCGCGCGCGACCGCCGCCTCCAGCTCGTCCGGGCCGAACACCTCGTAGTCCGGGTGCAGCAGCTGCAGCTTGCCCCGGTAGGACTTCACCTGGCCCGAGAACAGGCCCGTCGCGCCGGGCCGGAGCTGCTGCTCGTGGTACCGCAGCGCACCGGCGTGCCGGGCGAACCAGGTCACCTCGATCGTGTCGCCGTGGTTGCGCAGCACCACCTGGAGCATCGCCCCGCCGCGCGAGCGCATCGTCCGGACCGTCGCCTGCACCACCTCGGCGTCGATGGTCACGTGCTCGCCCTCGTGCAGCTGCCCGATGCGCGTCATGTCGCCCCAGCGCACGTACCGGCGCGGGTAGTGCCGCACCAGGTCGCCGGTCGTGCGGATGCCGAGCTTGTGCAGCGCCTTGGCGGTCTTCGGGCCGACTGCCTTCTCCACGGGCTCCTCGAGCCGCGGGCCCGGCCGCTGCACCGCGTCGTCGGGGACCGTCACGCCGGCACCTCCAGCGCGTCGACCACCAGCAGGGGGTCGCGCAGCGCCGCGCGCGGCAGCACCGCCACCCGCACCGCCGGGGAGCACGGGACCGACCCCGCCACGACCACGGGCAGGTCCGGGTGCCGCACCGCCAGCCGCGCGGCGAGCAGCAGCCCGTCCGCCGCGTCCGACGCCGCACCCAGCAGCACCGTCGCGCTCGCCACCCGGCCCGGACCGCCGACCTGATCGACCAGCTGCTCCACCGCCGCGAGCGCCTCGACCGGGTCGTCCGCCACCGCCGAGCGCAGACCCCCGAGGTCGCCGCGTCCCGCCGTCGCCGCCGCCAGCACCCGCAGGTCGTCGGCGGCGTCCGGCACCAGGACCCGGTCCGCGGCGAGCGCCTCGTCCGCGTCGAGCAGCGGGACGAGCCACGTCCCCGGCAGCACCGTGACCGGCCCCTGCGGGGTCGCCGCGTCCGCGACCGCGCGATCCAGCGCGGCCCGCAGGTCAGCCGCCGGGACGTCGCCGAGCGCGACCAGCACCACGGTGCCCGCGAGCGCCAGCGGCCGCGCCAGTGCGGGCGAGGCGGTGCAGGCCACCAGCGACCGGCCCGCACCGACGACCGTCCGGACCGTCGCCACGCCCGAGCCCGCGCCCACCAGCGCCGCGAGCGCAGCGGCGGGGTCGGCGACGTGCACGTGCACCGTCCGCACGTCCCCGGCCTCCGCCACCGCGACCGACGACCCCAGCGCCGCGAGGGCCGCGCTGAGGTCCGCCGTCGGCGTCGCGGCGGCGTGGGGACGCAGCGCGGCCACCACCTCGTACCGGTCGGGGTGGGTCGGGTGTGCGTCGTCCGTGGCACCCGGGTGGGGGGCCGGGTCGGCGGGGGCCCGCACGTCGTGGGTGGCCGGGACGCGGGGGCCGGGGCTCGGCGGGGTGCTGCGGGAGGTGTCGGGGGCGGGAGCGTCCACCTGGGGCCCGGGAGCGGACGGGGCGCCGGGCTCGGCATCGAGGACGTCGCCGGCGCGCCCCTCGGGAACCGGAGCAACGGCAGCGGACACGTCACCGTCGTCGGACGCAGGACCGTCGGGGACGACCACGGCGGGGGCGGGCGCGATCGGCTCGGGCCCGGCGTCGCGCTCCGCCGCGCCCGTCGACCCGTCCTCCCCGGACGGCGCGGTCTGCTCGTCCGGGGCGACCTCCGCCGTCGGCGCGGGCGCGTCGGTCGACCCGGGCGGCGCCGCGAACGCGTCCAGCCACCCGACGTCGACCGCGCCGTCCTCCCCCGCCAGGGCGGCCGCGAGCGCGTCGAGCAGCACGATCAGCGCGCACGCCCCCGCGTCCACGACCCGGGCGGAGCGGAGCACCGGGTGCCCCGCGCTGATCGCGGCCAGGTCCCGGCGGGCCTCCTGCGCGGCGGCCGCCAGCACCCCGGCGTCGTCCAGCCCGCGGGCGTCGGCGTCGTAGGCGGCGCGGGCGACGACGGCGGCGACGGTGAGCACCGTGCCGTCCTCGGGCTGGTGCACCGCCTCGCGGGCGGCGGTGGCGGCGTGCCGCAGCGCCTCGACGGCGGGCCGGCCGACGGCCTCGGCGAGCCCGCCGACGTAGCGCGACAGGATCACCCCGGAGTTGCCGCGCGCGGCCAGGAGGGCCCCCCGGGAGAGGGCGGCCCAGACCTCGGCGTCGTCGGCCCCGGGGTCCGCGGCGGCGAGCGCCTCGGCGGCACCCCGGGTGGTGAGCAGCACGTTGGTGCCGGTGTCGCCGTCGGGCACCGGGAACACGTTCACCGCGTCGATCCGCTCCCGCGCGGCCTCCAGCGCGGGCACGGCGCCCGCCAGCCACGCGCGCGCGGTCGCGCCGTCTCCCAGTCGCCCAGCCACGTGCGTGCGCGGTCCTTCCGTCGTCGTCGGTGCTGCCCCTACTCTGCCGTACGGCGCCCACCGACCCGCGGTCGTCCCCAGGTCGGAGCGCGCGCGGGGTCGCGCACCGGGGTGTGACCGACGTCGTTTTGAGCCCTGGGGGGCTCGTGGGCTAGTCTTGTCCGGTTGCCTGGTGACTTCCGGGCACGGGTGGTGCCCATCGGGCGGGTCCTCGGACCTCCGACGCGGCGCCCCGACCCCCAACCAGGACTTGCCGCCCGGGCACCTTCCGAGCGGCGTGCATTGACCGGATCAGGAGAACTCCGTGGCTGCCAACTGCGACGTCTGCGCCAAGGGCCCGAGCTTCGGGCACAGCATCTCGCACTCGCACGTGCGCACGAAGCGCCGCTGGAACCCGAACATCCAGCGCGTGCGCGTCGTCGTCGCGGGTACCCGCAAGCGGATGAACGTCTGCACCTCCTGCCTCAAGGCCGGCAAGGTCCAGCGCGCCGTCTGAGCGAGCGACTTCCCGGAGGCCCGTGCGGTTGACCGCACGGGCCTTCGTGCTGCCCGGGGCGGGTTCCCCCGCTCCCCTGTGGCGGCGCAGCCCGGTGTGGCACCCTGTCCGCATGAGCGAGCAGCGGCGCGAGCACACGGTCCGGCCCGCGCAGGTCGAGGACGCCGCGGGCATCGCCCACGTGCACGTCCTGACCTGGCAGCAGGCGTACGCCGGCATCGTGCCGGACGCCTACCTCGCGGCCCTCGACGTCGAGCAGCGCACGGTCACGTGGCGCCGCGACCTCGAGGGCGGGCGCGTGCGCGCGTGGGTCGCCGCGACCGACGCCGGCGAGGTCCTGGGCTTCGTCTCCCTCGGCCCGTCGCTGGACGAGGACGCCGAGCGCGGGGCGCTGCAGATCTACGCGATCTACCTCGAGCCGGGGATGTGGGGGTCGGGTGCCGCGCGCGAGCTGCTGCGCACCGCCCTGGCCGACGTGCCGCCGCGCGTCCCCGTGACGCTGTGGGTGTTCGCGGAGAACGAGCGCGCCC
Source organism: Cellulomonas triticagri (assembly GCF_003696205.1). Classification (GTDB taxonomy): domain Bacteria; phylum Actinomycetota; class Actinomycetes; order Actinomycetales; family Cellulomonadaceae; genus Cellulomonas; species Cellulomonas triticagri. The sequence goes on along the minus strand of NZ_RFFI01000092.1, from coordinate 519 downwards.
GGCACTTCTACCGACGGCACGGCCTCGCGCCCGACGGCACCGAGCGCCTGGAGGACGTCGGCGGCGCCGAGCTGCTGCAGGTCCGCTACCGCCGCCGCTGACGCCCCACCTTCCGGCGACCCGGCCGGCCGACCCGCGGGCGACGTCAGCGACGTCAGCGCCGTCCGCCGCCGAAGTGGTCCCACCCGGGCGTCGCCACGCGCGGCGGCTCCCCCGCGACGAGCACCGTGCCCGCCGGGGCGTCCGGGCCGGGCGCGCGCACGACGCCGATCGCCCGGAACCCCGGCGGCAGGTCGCCGGGCGGGAACGTGGCGAGCAGCCCGTGGTCCTCGCCCCCGGTGAGCACCCAGGTCAGCGCGTCCCCGCGCACCGCGGCGGCGGCCCCGGCGACGGCCGCCAGGTCCGCGACGAGGGCGTCGGGGTCGAGGTCGAGGACGACCCCGCTCGCGGCGGCGACCCGCCCGCCGTCCCGCAGCAGCCCGTCGGACACGTCGAGCATCGCCGTGGCCCCCGCGCGGG
>NZ_RFFI01000091.1 GCF_003696205.1 Cellulomonas triticagri | reverse complement strand
GCCCGTCCCGCGGCGCTCGCCGCCCTGCGCACCCGGCTCGCGGCGCTCCCCGCCGCACCGCCCTCGGGTTGAGACCGGGTCCACCCTCGGGTGGAGGCGGCACCGCCCGGGACCGGCCCGGCGGCCGACGCGGCGGCGCGGGACCGCCGCCTAGCGTCGAGGGCATGGGAACGACACCGCTGACCAGCACCCCCGCCGGGACCCCGGAGCGCCGGGCGCTCGGCGGCCTGGCGGCGGCCGCGGGTGTGGTCCTCGCCCTGAGCGCGTGCGCCGGGCCGCTCGCCGACCGCTTCTCCGGGGCCGCGGAGGACACCACCGCGACCTACTCCTCCGGGGCGGCGGCGAAGTCGGACGCCGACCTGCCGTCCTGGGTGCCCGACGACGCCGACGAGGTGCGCCTCAAGACCCGGCCCGGGGGCGACGAGCGGATCGTCACGATGCGGGCGTCGCTCGACGCGCTGCCGCCCGAGTGCGTCCCGGTGTCGGCGGAGCGTCCCCTCGCGCCGCACCCGGCCGACGGCGACCCGGCGGACTTCCGCAGCGTGTCGACGCTGCGGGCGGACTGGTGGCCCGTCGAGCAGGAGCAGGCGTCGACCGTGATGTGCGGCGCGTGGTGGGTCTCCGAGCACGAGGGCGCGCTCTACGCGTTCACGCCGGAGCGCCGCACCGTCCCGGTGGGCTGACCCGGTCCCCGGGGACCGCTCTCGGGTCCCGGCCCGGGTGCGGGTCGGTGGGGCGGGTGAGCCGGATGGGGGCCGGTCAGGCGGTGGCGGCGAGCGGGAACCGCTCCGCCGCGAGCACCGCGAGGACCACGTCGCCGGACTCCTCGTCGACCACGGCGACCGCGCGGGCCCCGCAGGCGCACAGGACCTCGACGCCGTCCGCGTCGTCGAACCAGAGGCACACGTGCCGTCCGCTGCTCATGTCTCGACGGTACGCACGGGCACCGACACGGCCACGCTCCGGCCCCCGCGTGTCGCGATCCCGCTCAGGTCCGCGCCGCCCCGGCCGATGGGAACCTGAGGACCACGGGAGGGCGGACCATGACCATCGGGAGCGTCGACGGCATCGCGGCGATCAGCCAGCGCATCGCCGCGATCCAGTCGACCATCGGGTCGCTGGCCCCCCCGAGCCGCACGACCGGCACGAGCAGCAGCGGCGTCGCGTTCGCGGACGCGCTGCAGACGGCGGTCGCGGAGTCCACCCCCACGGCGCCCGCGTCCTCGGGGCAGGTGAACGCCGACGGGGTGCCCGTCGAGCTCGCCGGGTACGGGAACGGCAAGATCCCGGCCGAGGCGCTCGCGACCGTCGACGGCACCGGGCACCGCCTGTGGGCGCCGGCGGCCGACTCGCTGACCCGGCTGCGCGCGGACGCCGCCGCGCAGGGCGTCACCATCGGCATCACGGACTCGTACCGCTCGTACGAGTCGCAGGTCGACGTGGCCGCCCGCAAGGGCCTGTACTCCCAGGGCGGCCTGGCCGCCGTGCCGGGCACCAGCGACCACGGCTGGGGCATGGCCGTGGACCTCGACCTGGACGACACCGCCCAGGCGTGGATGCGGGCCAACGGCGCCCGCTACGGGTTCGTCGAGGACACCCCGCGCGAGCCCTGGCACTGGGCGTACCAGCCCTGACCCTGACCCGCGCGGGGCAGGCTCAGCCGAGGATCGCCTTGGTGACCGCGACCTGCTCGGTCAGCACCCCGCCGATCGTCTGCTGCGTCTCGTTGATCCGCTCGACCACGCCGCCGATCTTGGCGAGCGACGTGATGACCCCGTCGACCTGCTGCTGGATGCGCTGCACCTTGTCGCCGACCTGGGTGGTGGCGTCTGCGGTCTCGCGCGCGAGCTCCTTGACCTCCCCGGCCACGACCGCGAAGCCCTTGCCCGCCTCGCCCGCGCGCGCCGCCTCGATGGTGGCGTTGAGCGCGAGCAGGTTGGTCTGCGCGGCGATGCCCTGGATGACGGTGACGACCTGCCCGATCTGCGCGCTGGACTCCCCCAGGCCCGCGACCTCGTCGTTGGCCTCCTGGGCGATGCGCTGCCCGTCGGTCGCGACGGTGGTCGCGGCGAGCACGTTGCGCTCGACCTCCTGGATCGACGTCACGAGCTCCTCGCCGGCGGTGCGCAGCCGGCCCGACGCGGCGTGCCGCTCGAGGGCCTGGCCGACCAGGAACGCGGTGTTGCGCAGCGCCTCGCGGCGGGAGTCCGCGAGCTCGAGCGTCTCGGTCGCGAAGAAGTCCATGGTCCCGGTCACCTGGCCGTCGACCAGGATCGGCAGGCAGACGCCGGACTTCACGCCGACCCGCTGCGCGGCGGGGGCCCGCACGCAGTCGGTGAGCTCGCCGAGGTCGGCGACGAACACCAGGTCACGGGCCCGCCACGCGCGACCGGCCAGGCCGACGCCCTCGCGGAACGACGCGCGCCGGGTGACCTCGCGGAACTCCTCGCCCGCGTCGCCGGACTCCTGGACGAAGTGCAGCGCGCGGTCGCCCTCGTCGATCGCCCAGTAGGACGCGTAGGCCCAGTCGAAGCCCAGCCGGATCGCCTCCAGCGCGCGGGACAGCGCCTCCGGCGCGGACGGCGCGCTGGTCACCTCGTGGATGACCCGGTTCACCGCCTCGATGTCCTGCGTGGCGTCGGCGTGCAGCTCGGCGGCGGCCACCCGCTCGATCGCCTGCGACACCAGCACACCGATGCTGCGCAGCGTCTCCAGCCGCTGCGGCGACGGGTCCAGGGTCTCGGTGGTGAAGAAGTCCATCGTGCCGGTGACGACGCCGTCCTCGGTCAGCGGGAAGCACACGCCGGACCGCACGCCGGAGCGCTGCGCGGCAGGAGCGCGGACGCAGTCGGTGAGGTCGCCCAGGTCCGCCACGAACACCAGGTCCCGCTCCCGCCACGCCCGGCCCGACAGCCCGACGCCCTCGGCGAACGAGGCGGTGCGGGTGACCTGCCGGAACTCGTCCGACGTCTCGCCGGAGTCCTGGACGAAGTGCAGCGCGTGGTCGGCGTCGACCCGCCAGTAGGACCCGTACGACCAGCCGAACCGCTCGCGCACGACCTCGAGCGCGTTGCGCACGGCGGCCTCGGAGGTGTGGGCGTCGGCGAGGGCCCGCACGACGGCCGTGACGGCGTCGATGTTGGCCCGCGACTCGGCGAGCAGGTCGGCAGGCGTCGTCGGCTGGTGGCGGTGGCGGGTGAACACGGCGCTCCTCGCGGGTCGGGGCAGGGGGTGTCCCCGCACGTCCCCCTCCGATCGGCGCGGGGGCGTGCCGCCTGAGCGAACCACACCGGCATTCCGGGGTGAATCGGACGGATCACCCATCCGGGCGCGGGCTGCGACCCGGTGTGACACCCGCTCCGTGACTGCGGGCCCAGCACCCCCGGGGATCAGCGCTCTCGGGGTCAGCGCTCCCGCGGGTCCGCGCCGTCGGGGTCGTCCACGTCCTCGGCCGCCACGACGCGGGACTGCAGGTCCCACGGCTGGAACACCCGGTCCCGACCCCGCTTGACCCGCAGCGTGCGGGGCTCGGTGTCCCGCTCCTCGACAACGACCCGGTCGACGCGGGCGGGAGCGCGCTCGACGCGCGTCTCCACCACGACGGACGCGGGATCCACCGGCGCGGGGACGGGCGCCGGGGCGGGGGTCTCCTCGGGGCGCACACGCCGCACGACGCGGACCTCCTCGACGACGGCACCTCCGGCGACTCCCCCGGCCCCCGCCGTGGTCGCCGCCCCGGTGGCCGCGTCCTCGCCCTCGACCAGCAGCACGTCGTCCAGCCGCCGGTACCGGAACTCGGCCTCGCGCCGGTTCCGCTCGATCCACATGGTCATGAGGTCGAACACCTCGGCCTCGAGGTGCACGGGGCGGCGCTGCGCCTCGCGCCGCCGGCTGACCAGCCCCGCGGCCTCCAGCACGCGCAGGTGCTTGGACACGGACTGGGTGGTGACGTCGTAGGGCTCGGCGAGCTCGCGGACGGTGAGGTCCCCGGCGGTGAGGCGCACGACGATGTCCCGGCGCAGCGGGTCCGCGAGCGCGGAGAACACCTGGGACAGCGGGTCCTGCGCGGGCACGCGGTCTCCTTCGGCGAGGGGGCGGGCGGGGCCGTGGCGTCACCCGTCCGGCGGTCCTCGCGAGGGTGGCACGCAACCGCCGAGGTGGTCAACCGGACGGTTGACCACCTCGGCGGGGGTCGCCCCCGCGGCCGGGAGCCGGGTGCGGGTGCGGGTGCGGGTGCGGGTGCGGGTGCGGGTGCGGGTGCGGGTGCGGGTGCGCAGCCCCCGGGGATCACCCCTGGCGGAGCGTCACCGCGACCACCTGGCGCCGGTGCCGGACCACGACCTGGCGGACCACCAGCAGCCCGGCGCCCCCGACCACCAGTGCGAGCGCCCACCGCGGGGCCGCCCGGCCGATGTCGGAGCCGGTCGTCGCCAGCACCCCGGAGCCGGAGCCGTCGGCGCCGTCGGCCGGGTCGTCCGGCGCGGCCAGCACACCGGAGGCGAAGTACGTCACCGGGATGCCGACGGTACCGCCGGGCGCGATCACCAGGAGGTCCGTCGTACCCGGCCCGCAGGCCGGTGCGGTGAACGTCAGCGACGTGCCGTCGGCCGCCACGGTGACGGCGCTCGGGTCGATCAGGACCCCGCAGACGAACACCGAGGTGTCACCGGGGACGAACCCGGTGCCGACCACCGTCACCGGCACCCCGCCGGCGGCTGGCAGCTCGGACGGGTCGACCCCGCCGACGGTCGGTGCGCCGGGCACCGGGGCCGCGACGGCGTCGTACTCGTAGCCGAGCGACTGCGCGTCCACCCCGTCCACCGCGACGACCAGGGGGACGATCCCCTCGGCGTGCGGCGGCGTCACCACGACGAGCGCGGTGTCGGACAGCACGGTCACGGACTGCGCCGGGACCCCGCCGAAGGTGACCGACGTGCGGCCCTGGACGAACCCGGTGCCGCCGATGGCGAGCGTCTGCCCACCGGTCGTCGGGCCGAAGCGCGGCGTGTAGTACGTGACGCTCATCGTCGGACCGGTGGCCGGGGCCACGTAGGTGTACGCGTTCGGCAGCGTGCTGGTGCCCGCGCCGTTGGTGACGGCGACCGGGACCGGTCCGGCACCGTGCGCCGGGACCACGACGACGACCTGGGTGGCCGTCGGCGTGCCGACGACGGTGGCCGGGACCCCGCCGAAGGTGACGGCGGTGGTCGTGTCGAGCCCGGTGCCGGTGATCGTCACCGTGGTGCCGCCCGCGGTCGGGCCGCTGGCGGGGATGAGCCCGGCCAGGAACGGACCGCCCGGCGGGACGTACCCGAAGCCGCCGACGCTCCAGGCGTCGGCCCCGGGGATCTCGACCTGGACGTCCGCCAGGCCGGCGGCGCCCGCGGGGCTCCGCACGGTCAGGCCCCCCGGGACGACCGTCAGGTCGGTGCCCGACACGCCGTCGAACAGCACCGCCGTGGCGGCCTCGAGACCGCTGCCGGTGAGGGTCACGAGCGTCCCTCCGGCGACGGGACCCTGAGCGGGCGACACGGTGGTGACGACCGGCTCCGCGTACGCCAGGGTGCCGACCGAGCGGACCCCCGCAGGGAACTCGAGCCACACCGCCGCCGGGCCCCCGGTCTCGCTGGGGGGCAGCGCGCCGGTGATCGTGGTCCCGTCGTCGGAGACGTCGAACCAGGTCATCGGCTGGTCCCGGACCATCACCCGGAGCACGGTGAGGAAACCGGTTCCCGTGAGCGTGAACGGTCGGTCGCCGGAGGTCGGTGCCGTCGCCGGCGACCACGACGTGATCGCGCTGTCCGACCCGTCGTCGAGGTACTCGATCTCGCCCGCGGGGACGTCGGACCCGGCCGGGAACTGGACGGCCACGGCGGCCGCTCCCGGCGCGTCCGCCCCCGGGACGGTGAACGCGATGCTCGTGCCGTCCGGGGCGACGACCACGGCGGTCGCCGGGACGCCGTCCACGGTGACGCCGGAGGCGCCGACCAGGCCGGTGCCCGTGATGGTCACCCGGGTGCCGCCCGCGAGGGGCGCGGTGTCCGGGATCAGCCCCGTGACGACCGCGTCCGAGCCGTCGGCCAGGTAGGTCAGGCCGTCGGTGACGGTGACGTCGGCGCCGGCCTGCACGAGCACCAGGTCCACCGCGCCGGGGGCGTGCGCCGGGGCGACGAACGTGAGGCTGGTGCCCGCGCCGTTCGGCGTCGCCGGGACGCTGACCCCGTCCACCAGGACCGCGGTGACCGCGCCGAGGCGGGTGCCGGTGACCGTGACGGTCTGACCGCCGGACTGGGCGACCTCGTCCGGGCTGACCGCCGTGACCGTGGACGCCACGTAGGTCACGGTGCCCGCCGGGACGGCCGGACCGGTCTCGAAGACCAGCCCGATCGGTGCCGCGCCCGGGGTCTCGGTCGCCGGGAGGGTCACCTCGATCTCGGTGTCGGAGACGATCGTGAACGCCGGCGCCGAGGCCCCGCGCACGAGCACGTCCTGCAGGTTGGTGAACCCCGAGCCGGTGATCGTCACGACCCCGCCGGCGGTGCCGACCGAGGTCGGGGCGATGCCGGTGACCTCGGACTGCGAGCCGTCGTCCAGGAACTCCAGGTCACCGGCGGGCACGGTGGTCCCGGCCGGGTACTGGATCACCACGGCCGCGGGGCCGGTGGTGGTGGACGGCGGGGCGGTGAAGGTGATGGACGTCCCGTCGGGGGCGACCACGATCGGACCGACGTCCTCGCCACCGACCGTCACCCCGGACGCGCCGGTCAGGTCGGTGCCGACGATGGTGATGGTCGTGCCGCCCGCGAGCGGCGCGGTCGTCGGGTCGAGCCCGTCCACCACGGCGTCCGCGCCGTCGGCGAGGTAGGTGATCGAGCCCGCGTCGAGCTCGCCCTCGGGGAACTCCACCACGACGGCCGCGGGACCCGCGGCACCCGCCGGGACGGTCACCGTGATCTCGGTGTCGGAGACGACCAGGAAGTCGGTCGCGTCCACACCGCCGACGGTCACGCCGGTGGCGTTCGTCAGGCCGGAGCCCGTGATCGTCAGGGTGATCCCGCCCGAGGTCGGCGACGTCTCGGGGTCGAGGTCGGTGACCTCGGACTGCGAGCCGTCGTCGGCGTAGGTCAGGTCGCCCGCGGGGACGCCCGGACCGGCCGGGTAGGTGATGACGACGGGCTCGGCGCCCGGCGTCGTGCCCGGGGGCGCGGTGAAGGAGATGGAGGTGCCGTCGGGGGCGACCACGATCGGGCCCACGTCCCCGCCGCCCACGGTCACCCCGGTGGCACCGGTCAGCCCGGTGCCGCCGATGGTGACGGTCGGACCGCCCGCGAGCGGGACGGTGTCCGGCGTGAGGCCGTCGACCACGGCGCCGGTGCCGTCCGCGAGGTACGTGAACGCCCCGGGGAGCGTGACGTCGACGCCGGGCTGCACGAGCACCAGGTCCACCGCGCCCGGCGCGTGCGCCGGGGTGGTGAACGTGACCGTGGTCGCGGTGGCGACCGCCGGGACGCTGACCCCGTCGACCAGCACCTCGGTGACGCCGCCCAGGTTCTCGCCGGTGAGCGTCACCGACGTGCCGCCCGCCGCCGGGCCCTGCGCCGGGTCCACGTCGTCGACCGTGGCCGCGACGTAGGTGAGGTCGCCCGCGGCCACCTCGCCCTCCGGGAACACGACCACCACGGGCACGGCACCCGCCGCGTCGGCGGCCGGGACGGTCACGGTGACCTCCGTGTCGGACACCACCACGACGTCGTCCGCGGTGACGCCGCCGACGGTCACGGCCGTGGCGTTGGTCAGGCCGGATCCGGTGATCGTCAGCGTGACGCCGCCGGAGGTCGGGGCCGTCGTCGGGTCGATGCCCGTGACGTCGGACTCCGAGCCGTCGTCCGCGTAGGTGAGGTCACCCGCGGGGACGGTGCCGCCGGGGTAGACGATCGCCACGGGGACCGTGCCGACCGCGGTGCCCGGGGGCGCGGTGAACGAGATGGACGTGCCGTCGGGCGCGACCTCGATCGGTCCGACGTCGGCGCCGCCCACGGTCACCCCGGTCGCGCCGGTCAGGCCGGTGCCGGAGATGACCACCGGCACGCCGCCCGCGAGGGGCACGGTGCTCGGGTCGATGCCGTCGACCACCGCGTCCGAGCCGTCGACCAGGTAGGTGAACCCGCCGGGGAGCGTGACGTCCGCGCCGGGCTGCACGAGGACCAGGTCCACGGCGCCCGGGGCGTGCGGCGGGGTGACGAAGCTCAGGCTGAGCCCGCCCGGGCCGGGCGTCGCGGGCACGCCCACGCCGTCGACCAGGACCTCCGTGACCGCCCCGAGGTTCTCGCCGGTGAGCGTCACGGTCGTGCCGCCCGCCCCGGGACCCTCGGGCGGGTCGACCTCGTCGACCGTGGTGGCCTCGTAGGTCAGGGTGCCCGCCGGGACCTCGCCCGCGGGGAACTGGAGCACGACGTCGGCGGGGCCGGCGGTGTCGCCCGGCGGGATGGTCACCGTGACGGTGCCCGCCGAGACGGCCAGGTCGGTCGCCGGGACGCCGCCCACGGTGACGCCGATGACGCCCTCGAGGTTCGTGCCCGTGATGGTGAGCGTGCCGCCGCCCGCGGTGGGGCTGGTGGTCGGCGTGAGGTCGTCCACGGTGCTCGCCGTGCCGTCGTCCACGGAGGTGAGGTCACCGGCGGGGACGCCCGGACCGGCCGGGTACTGGATGACGACGGGTGCCGTGCCGGGCGCGGTGCCCGGCGGGACGGTGAACGTGATCGTCAGGCCGTCGGGTGCCGACACCACGTCGGTCGCCGCGACGCCGTCCACGGTCACGCTGGTCGCGCCCTGCAGGCCGCTGCCGGAGATCGTGACGGTCGCGCCGCCGCCGAGCAGCACCTCCTCGGGCGCCAGGCCGTCCACGACCGCGCCGGTGCCGTCCCGCAGGTACTCGAACGCGTCAGGCAGGGTCAGGTCGGCGCCGGGCTGCACGAGCACCAGGTCGACCACGCCCGGGGCGTGCGCGGGGGCGGTGAAGGTCACGGTGGTCTCCGAGGCGGAGGTCACCGCGACGGTGGTGCCGCCGATGATGACGTCGGTGACGTTCTGCAGGCCGGTGCCGGTGAGCGTGACCGGCTGGCCACCGGCCTCCCGGCCCTCGTCCGGCAGGATGCTCGTCACCGTCGCGACCTCGTAGGTGAAGTCCGGCGCCGCGAGCTCGCCCTCGGGGAACTCGATGACGACCGGGACCGCACCGGCGGCGTCGGCGGCCGGGGTGGTGACGGTGATCTCCTCGTCGGAGACCACGGCGAACCCGGTGCCCGGGACGCCGCCGAACGTCACGCCCGTCGCGCCGGTGAACCCGGTGCCGACGATCGTGACCACGGTGCCCCCGGACGTGACGCCGGTGGGCGGCTCGAGGGACGTGACGTCGGAGCTGCTGCCGTCGGCGACGTAGGTGAGGGTGCCGGCGGCGACCTCGCCCACCGGGTACTGGATCAGCACCGGGGCGTCGCCGAGGGCCTCGCCCTCCGGCACGGTGAAGGAGATCGTGGTGCCGTCCGGGGACACCACCACGTCGGTCGCCGGGACCCCGGCCACGGTGACGCCGGTGGCGCCACCCAGGTCGGTGCCGGTGATGGTGGCGGTGATGCCGCCCGCGAGCGGGGACTCGGTCGGGGCGAGCCCGGTGACGTCCGCGTCGGTGCCGTCCGGCACGTAGGTGAACGCGCCGGGCAGGGTCACGTCGGCGCCGTCCTGCACGAGCACGACGTCCACCGGACCGGCGGCGTGCGCCGGGGTGGTGAACACCAGGGTCGTGTCGCTGGCGGCGTCGACCGCGACGGGGATCCCGTCGACCAGCACGGACTCCACCGCACCCAGGCCGGTGCCCGTGAGCGTCACCTCGGTGCCGCCCGCGACGCCGCCGGTGGCCGGGGCCACCGCGGTGACGGTCGAGGCGACGTAGGTGAGCGTGCCTGCGAGCACGGTGCCCACCCCGTCGTAGACGATGACGACCGGCTGCGCACCCGCCGTCTCCGACGGCGGGATGGTCAGCGTGATCTCCGAGTCGGACACGAGGTCGAACGGGACGGGCTCGCCGCCGATCTCGACCGCGTCCGCGCCGGTGAAGCCCGAGCCGGTGATGGTCAGCGTGCCCCCGCCGGTGCTGGGGCTGGTCGTCGGCGTCATGTCGTCGACCGTGGCGCCGGTGCCGTCCGCCTCGTAGGTGTACGCGGCGGGCTCGGTGACGTCCAGGCCCGGCAGCTGCACGGTCACGGGCACGGTCGTGCCCTCCGTGCCGGCCGGGGTCCACACGGTCACCGAGGTGCCGTCGGGCGTCGAGGTGACGCCGGCGCCGGGGACCCCGCCGAACAGGACGCCGGTGGCGCCCGCCAGGCCGGTGCCCGTGATGGTGACCTCGGTGCCACCCGCCGCGCTCCCGGTGGCCGGGGTGACGGCCGTGACGGTCGGGCCGACGTACTCGAGGCTGCCCGCGGGGACGGTGCCCTCCGGGAAGACCAGGACGACCGGGGCCGTCCCGACGGTCTCCGACGGCGGGATCACCGCGGTGACGGACAGGCCGTCGGGAGCGGCCACGACGCCGGTCGCGGCGTTGCCGCCGACGGTCAGGCCGGTGACCCCGGCCAGGCCGGTGCCCGTGACGGTGATCGTGCCGCCGCCCGCGGTGGGCGTGGTCGCCGGGGTGATCCCGGTGACGTCCGCCCCGGAGCCGTCGTCCAGGTAGGTGAAGCCGTCGGCGAGCGCGGCGTCCAGACCGGGCAGGGTCACCGCGACGTCCACGGGGCCGGGGGCACCGGCCGGGGTGGTCACCGTGATGAACAGCCCGTCGGGGTCGACCTCGACGATGGTCGCGGGGACGCCGCCGAAGGTGACCTCGGTGGCACCCGCCAGACCCGTGCCGGTCAGGGTGACGGTCTCGCCGCCCGCGGCGACGCCGCTGGCAGGGTCGAGCGTCGCGACGGTCGGCGCGGCGTAGGTGATCGCACCGGCGGGCAGCTCGCCGCCGGGGAACTGCAGCACGACGTCGGCGGGACCGGCGGTCTCGGTCGCGGGGACCGCGACGGTCACGCTGGTGCCGTCGGGGGCGACGTCGACCACGGTCGCGGGCTCGCCGCCGACGGTGACGCCCGTGACCGGGCCCAGGCCGGTGCCGGACACCGTCACGGTGCCGCCGCCGGTCGGGACGGTGGTCGGGGCGATGCCGGTGACGGTCGCGCCGGTGCCGTCCGCCAGGTACGTGAACCCGTCGGCCAGCGTCGCGTCGGTGCCCGTGAGGACGACCGTGACGGGGACCGGGCCGGGCGCGTGCGCCGGGGTGGTCACCGTGATGCCGGTGCCGCCCGGGGCGACCGCCGTGATGGTGCCGGGGACGCCGTCGAACAGGACCTGGCTGGCGCCGGTGAACCCGGTGCCGGTCAGCGTCACGGACGTCCCGCCCGCCGCGGGTCCGTCGTCGGGCGTGACCCCGGTGATGGTCGGCGGCACGTAGATCAGCGTCCCGGCGACGACGGTGCCCGCCTCGAAGGTCAGGGTCACGGTGGCGGCACCCGGGACGTCGGACGGCGGGGTGGTCGCGGTGACCGTGGTGCCGCCGGGGCCGACCACCACGTTCGCGGCCGGGATGCCGCCGATGGTGACGCCCGTGACGGCGTCGAGGCCGGTGCCGGTGATCGTGACGGTGGTGCCGCCGGTGGTCGGGACCTCGGTCGGAGTCAGGCCCGTGACCTCGGCCTCCGAGCCGTCGTCCAGGTAGGTGTAGCCGGCCGCGAGCGCCGCGTCGGCGCCGGGCAGCGTGACCAGCACGTCGGCCGGGCCGTGCGTCCCGGCGGGGACCGTGACCGTCAGGGACGTCGGGGACGACGCCGTGATGGGCGCGGCGACCCCGTCGAACGTCACGGCGGTGGCCGCGCCGAGGTTGGTGCCGGTGATCGTGACCGAGTTGCCGCCGGAGCTCACGCCCCAGTTCGGCGTCAGGGCCGTGATCGTCGGCGCGAGCAGGGTGACCGTGCCCGCCGGGACGGTGCCCGCCGGGAACTGGACCACCACGGGGCGCGGACCGCCGGTCTCGCTCGGCGGGACGGTGCCGGTGATCGTGCCGGCGGCGACGGTGACCCCGGTCAGCGGGACGCCACCGACGGTGACGCCGGTCGCCGCACCGAGGTTGGTGCCCGAGATCGTGATCGTGCCGCCGGAGGTCGGCAGCTGCGCGGGGGTCACCGAGGTGACCGTCGCGTTCGCTCCGTCGGCGAGGTACGTGTAGGTCCCCGCCGCGGGGTCGAGCCCCGGGAGCGTGACCTGGACCGGGACGGCGCCCGCCCCCTGCGCGGGCGCCGTCACCGTGATCTGGCCCGGACCGACGACGGTCAGGGCGGTGGCGGGGATCCCGCCGAACGTCACGCCGGTGGCGGCCTCGATGCCGGTACCGGTCAGCGTGACGGTGGTCCCCCCGGAGGTCGGGCCCTGCGGGGGCGCGACCGACGTCAGCGAGGGGGCCTGGTAGGTGAGGTTCCCGGCCGCGGCGGTGCCGAGCGGGAACTGCAGGACGACCGGGGCCGCGCCCGCGGTCTCGCTCGGCGGGACGGTGAACGTCAGCGACGTCCCGCCCGCACCGACGACCACGTCGCTCGCCGCCGCGCCCCGCACGGTCACGCCCGTCGCGCCGGTGAACCCGGTGCCGGTGACCGTGACGGTGGTGCCGCCCGCGGTGGGCACGGTGCCGGGGGTGAGCGTGGCGACCGTGACGCCGGTGCCGTCGCCGAGGTAGGTGAACCCGGCGGGCAGCGTGCTCGTGCCGCCCGCGTTCGTGATCGTGATCGGGACCGGCCCGGCCGCGTGCGGCGGGGTGGTCACGGTCAGCGACGTCGCGGTGCCGCCCGGCTGGATCGTCGCCGGGACGCCGTCGAAGGTCACGGCGGTGACGGTCCCCAGCCCCGTGCCGGTCAGCGTCACCGAGGTGCCGCCCGCGACCGGGCCGGAGTCGGGGGTCACGGCCGAGACCGTGGCGGTGCCCGGGGTGACGTACGCGTAGCCCGCGGTCGCGGTCGCGTCGAGACCCGGCAACGTCACCACGACGTCCACCGGACCGGCGGCGTGCGCCGGGGCGGTGACGCGGATCTGCGTGTCGGAGTCGACGACCAGGCCGGTCCCGGCGGTGCCGCCGAAGCTCACGCCGGTCGCGCCGGTGAGGCCGGTGCCGGTGATCGTCACCGGCGTGCCGCCGGTCGTCGGGCCCTGCGTCGGGTCGAGGGTCAGCGTCGGCGCGACGTAGACCAGGGCACCCGCCGTGGTCTCGCCCGCCGGGAACACGATCGTCACGGGCACGGAGCCCGCGGTCTCGGAGGCCGGGATCGTCGCGGACACCGTGGTGCCGCCCGCCCCGACGGTCGCGGGGACCGTCTGGGTGCCGATCCGCAGCGACGTCGCCCCGGTGAACCCGGACCCGGAGACGGTCAGCGTGCCGGCGCCGCGGGTCGGGCTGGTCGCCGGGGCGATGCCGGTGACGGTGACGCCCGTGCCGTCCGCCTGGTAGGTGTACGCGGCGGCGAGGCTCGCGTCCGCGCCGGGCAGCGTCACGACGACGCCGACCGGACCCGGCGCGTGCGCCGGGGTGGTCACGGTGAGGCTGGTGCCGTCCGCCGCGGCGCCCGTCACCGTCGCGGGGACGCCGCCGAAGGTGACGGCGGTCCGCGGGAACAGGCCGGTGCCGGTGAGGGTCACGGTCTGCCCGCCCGCCGCCGGTCCGGACGCCGGCGTCACCGCGGTGAGGGTCGGGGCGACGTAGGTCACGCCCGTGGTCGTGGTCCGCCTTCCCGCGGGGAACTGCAGGACGACGGGCGCCGCGCCTGCGGTCTCCGTGGCGGGGACCGTGAACGTCACCGAGGTGCCGGTCGCGACCACGTTGGTCGCGGGGACGCCGCGGACGGTGACGCCGGTGACGTTCGCGAGACCCGTGCCGGACACGGTCACGGTGGTGCCGCCCGAGGTCGGGACGGTCGCCGGGGTGGGCGTGCCGAGCGTCGCGGTCGACCCGTCGTCGGTGAACGTGAACGGCGAGGCCGCGGTGGTGGAGCCGCCGGGGTTGGTCAGCACGACGGGGAACGGCCCGGGTGCGTGCGGCGGGGTGGTCACCGTGAGCGACGTGGCCGACTGCGCGGTGATCGTGCCGGCGGTGCCGCCGAAGGTCACCGACGAGACGTTGCCGAGGTTGGTGCCGGTGATCGTCACCGAGGTGCCGCCCGCGGCCGGACCGCTGGTCGGGGTCATCGTGGCGACGGTCGGGTTCGTCGGGACGACGTAGGTGTACGCGTTGGCGGCCGTGACGTCGAGGCCGGGCAGGACCACGGCGACGGCGACCGGGCCCGCGGCGTGCGCCGGGGTGGTGACGGTGAGCGTCGTCGCGGTGCGGCCCGTGATGGTGCCCGCCGTGCCGCCGAACGTCACGCCGGTGGCCGCGGACAGCCCCGTCCCGGTGATCGTCACCGAGGTGCCGCCCGCCGTCGTGCCCTGCGGTGGCGCCACGGAGGTGATCGTCGGGGCGACGTACGTGAAGGTGCCGGCGGAGACGTTGCCGGTCGGCCGGGCGACGGTGATCGCGGCGGCGCCCGCGGTCTCGCTCGGCGGGGCGGTCACGGTCAGCGAGGTGCCGTCGGCGGGCTGGGCGGTGATGGTGGCCGCCGTGCCGCCGAAGGTGACGCCGGTGGCGTTCTGCAGGCCGTTGCCGGTGATGGTCACGGACGTGCCGCCGGACGTCGGGCCCGACGTCGGGGTGGTCGCGGTGACGGTGGCGTTCGGGGTGGTGCAGCTGGCCTGGGCGAGCTGGATGCTGCCGAGGTTCACGTTGACCGGGATACCGAGGGCGCTGGCGGAGAGGTTCAGGTCGACCACGACCGCCGCGGAGGCCGCCGTGGTGCTGGTGGTGGTGATGACCTGGCGGACGACCGCGCCCACCTGGGCGCCGACCAGACCCGCGACGTCGACGTTGATCGCGGGGACGTTCACCGCGTTGGCGTTGAGCGTCACCGCCTGGCCGAGGACCTGCAGGCCCGCGACGTTCGCGGTCGCCGTGGGCTGCGCGCCGGTGGTGCAGGTGGCCTGGGCGCTCACCACGCCGGTGCTGACGGCGTTGATGCCGAGCAGCCCGACGTTGACGCCCGCGACCTCGGACGTGGCCGAGGACCCGGCCGCCGAGCGCGTCGCCGTGGTGTTGGTGACCTGGCCGGTCGCGGACGCGGCGCCGAGGACGTTGGAGAGGTTCACCCCCAGCAGCCCGCTCTGGCTCGTCCCGCCCGCGGCGGGCGCCACCGCGGTGCCCACCGTGCCGGTGAGGCTCACCAGAGGGATGTTCACCAACGGCGGGATGCTCACCCCGGCGTTGAGGTTGATCGCGACGCTCGTCGCGCTCGCGTCACCCGGCGCGGCCTGCGCTGCCGTCGGAGCGAAGAGAATCACCCCGAACGCCAGCACGGCCGCCACCGCGGCAGCGATCGTCCTGCGGGCGCGCGCCCATGCACCAGTCATCATCCGTACCCCCGTGCGATGCGGCCAGCGCCGCTACGAATGCCTGTGGGCCGCATCACACCGGACGCTGGCAGCACAGGCCACTCAGGGCGGCGTTCACCCGGATGCGCATAAGGACGGAAATCGGACATCTCCGGACGGATCCCTCGGGAAAGCGCGCTCCGCCTCCACCCACGACTGCGCAGGTCATCGGTTATCCGGGTGCATCGGGTCACAGGTTGGTCACGATGAGCGAGTGAACCGTCCGGGGATTGCTCCGAACGGGGGACCACGCAACACCCCCGCAACGCGAGACCGGGGTCCGGACGGGGCCGGACGAGGCTGGGCGGCGCCGGACGAGGCCGGACGAGGCCGGACGAGGCCGGGCGCGGCTGGGCGCGGCTGGACGAATCAGCCGCGGGCTCACGGTGCCGTGGTGAGCACCTGCTCCGGACCCGCCACCGTCCCCGCCGCGTTGACCGCCACCACGCGGTACCGGTACGTCGTCCCCGGCACCAGCCCGGTCAGCACCGCCGTGCCCGCGCGCTCCCACGAGGCCGCAGCGAACACCTGCTCGGCCGTCCGGCCGGTCGCGCCCCACGGTGCCGTCCACTCCACCCGCACCCGGGTGTCCAGGCCCTGCGGGTGCACCCGCAGCTGCGCCGTCGCGTCGGTCCGGCCCACCCCCGTGGCCGCGAGCGCCCGCACCGTCGGCGGGCCCGGGGTGTCGAACGACCGGGTCACGGACGTGCTGCCCGCCGCCGTCGTCGCGGTCGCCGTCCACCGGTACCGCGTCGCGGGTCGCAGCCCGGTGAGGTCGTGCGCCACCGGCTGCGCCGACGTCGCCGCCGGGACCGCGCGCTCGACGCGCCCGACCTCTGGGCCGCCGTCGACCGACCACGCCAGCCGCACCGTCGCCGCGAGCCCGCGCGGGTCCACCCAGGCGCGCAGCCCCGCGGTGGTCCCGGTGACGTCCCGCTCGGCGGCCGTCACCACCGGCGGCGCGGCCGCGGACACGGTCCGCCGATCCACCGCCGTGCGTCCCGCCGCGTCCACCACCGTCAGCCGCGCCGTCGCCGCACCGCCGGCGTAGGTGTGCGCCACGGTCCCCGGCTGCCCGGTGCCGCCGCGCACGGTGCCGTCGCCCAGGTCGAGGGACCACCGGACGACGCCCGACCCGGTCGCGGCGCCACCGCCCGCGCTGCGGGACAGGTCGAACGACACCGTCAGGGGCGCCGCCCCCAGCGTCGCCGAGGGCAGCAGCGAGGCCGTCGGGCGCGCGTTCGCCACCGGCGCCGCGACGGCGCCCGCGTACGCGCCGAGCGCCGCCGGGGACCCCGCGACCGCCCACGGGCACGTCCCCGTGCCCTCGAACGACGACGCGACGTCCAGCGCGGGCCACGCACCGAGGTACGCCACCGCGTCCGCCAGCCAGGCCGCGCGCCGCCCCGGGTCGGCGGGATCCACGGCCGTGCCGAACTCCGCGAGCACCGGCACCTTCCCGCGCGCCGCCGCCCACGTCCGGAACGGCCCGACCACCTCCGCCAGCGACCGCCACGCCGCGGGCTTGCCCGGCGCGCAGCCGTACCAGTTGTACGCGTCCAGCCCCACCCGGTCGACGACGTCGTCCCCGGGGTAGAACGCGTCCGCGCCGGGCGTCGACGGCGCGGAGCCGAAGCTGCCCGGCGTGACGATCCACGTCCACCGGACGTCCGTGACCCCCGCGTCCCGGAACACCTGCACGTACCGGCGCCAGGCGGCCCGGAACTCCGCCGGGGTCCCCCAGCCCTCCGCGATGTCCGCCTCGTGGTGCAGCGTGAGGTACAGCGGCACGCCCAGCGCGGCGACGCCGGCGGCCTGCGCCCGGATCTCCGCGTCGAGGGCACCCGACGCGATGGTGGACCAGGGCACCACCGAGCCGTCCAGGCGCCGGGGCCAGATGGACAGCATCGGGGTCCGGCCGCGCTCCACCGACGCCACCACGGGCGCGACGGGCTGGACGTCGTCCCAGCGGGAGTACCAGCGGTGCACGTCCAGGCGGCGACCCAGGGCGTCCTCGAACCGACCCACCGCCGCCGCGGCGTCGGGCGCGTCACCCCGGTCCACGTGCGCACCGAGCCGGAACCCGGGGGCCTCGGTGGGCGGGGCCGTCGGGGTCGTCGGGGTCGCGGTCGGCGGGGTCGCGGTGGCCGGGAGTGCGGTGGCGGGGGGCGCGAGGGCCGAGGCGGTCGGGGCCCCGGTCGCCAGCACGGCGGCGAGGGCGACGGCTGTCGTGCGCCGGACGGTGCGCGCGCTGCGGGTGCTGCGGGTGGGCGTGGTGCGGGTCGTGCCGGGCATGAGACGGTCCCCCTGCTGACGGGCGCACCCTGGCGGCGGCCCGGTGGTCGGGCACGCGGACGTGCGACCGGGCTCCCCGGGCGCGGGCGTGCGGCCTCGCGCGGCGGGCGGAGCGGTCGACGGCG
>NZ_RFFI01000090.1 GCF_003696205.1 Cellulomonas triticagri | reverse complement strand
GTCACGGCGGCGCCGGTGAGGGTCACCCCGTTCCGGGTCGCGCGGACGCGGTCCTCCACCGCCTCCGCTTCCGGCGCCTCCGGCACCGCGCCGGCCGCACCGGCCGCACCGGCCGCGCGCTCGGCGGCGAGCGCCTGCAGCCGGGCCTCCTGCTCGCGGTACCGCTGCGCGAGCCAGCGCTCGCCGGTGCCGTAGTCGTAGCCCTGGCGGGCGGCGGAGCGCAGGCTGCCGCGCAGCCGGACGTGCACCTCGGCCTCGGGCAGCCAGGTGAGCGGCACCCCGGAGAGCTGGATGCGCCAGCACAGGTCGGTGTCCTCGAGGAACCGGCAGTGCGGGTCGAAGCCGCCGACGGCCCGGAAGACGTCGACGTGCAGGCCCATGTTCCCGGCGCCGGCGGCGTGCAGCCCGGGGAGGTTCTCGGACTCCTGGAGCCCGTCCTGCTGGGGCAGGGTGCGGGAGCGCAGGACGCGCGGGGCGTTGAGCAGGGCGCCCTCGAACCGCCCGGCGACGAACGCGCGGTCGCGCAGGGCGGTGCGGACGGTCGCGACCCAGGAGTCCGCGACGACGTCGTCCGCGTCGCAGAACGCGACGAGCGGGGCGTGCGCGGCGGCGACGCCGACGTTGCGGGCGGCCCCGGCCCCGCGGACCCCGGAGGCGTCGACCACCCGGAGCCGCAGCCGGTCGGCGTAGGTGCGGGCGAGGGCGACGGTGCCGTCGGTGGAGCCGTTGTCGGCGAGCACGACCTCCCACGGGAACGTCGCGCACTGCCGCGCGAGGGCGTCCAGCTGGGCGGCGAGGGTGTCCTCGGCGTTCCAGGCGGCGACGACGACGGTCAGCTCGACGTCGTCGCGCCCGTCCGTGCCCGCGACGGGCGACGCGGCGGTCCGGGCAGCGGTCGTCCGGGTAGGGGCGGGGGCCCCAGCACCGGGGCCGTCCTTGAGTGCGCTCACAGCAGTCCCCCTGCGGTGGTCAGGACATGAGGTCGCGGGCGACGGTGCGCACGCGCGGGTAGCGGGCCAGCAGCCCGCCGACGGTGTCGAACGACCAACCCTCGGCGAGCAGCGGGTCGACGAGGGCGGCGGAGACGGCCGCGCGGTCGTAGCGCGGGAGCGTCTCGGTGGGTCCGAGGGTCTCGGGGTCGGCGCGGGTGTCGTGCAGCAGCAGGATCCCGCCGGGGTGCAGCGACCGGCGGGCGCGGGCGGTGACGTGCGCGGGGTCGTCGTCGTACCAGTCCTCGGCCCACCCGGACCAGATGACGGTCTCGAGGCCGAGGGCGGTCCAGCCGCGCAGGGCGCCCGCGCTGTGCGCGCCGTAGGGCGGGCGGAACAGCCGGACGGGCACGCCGGCGACGTCCTCGACGCGGGCGCGGGCGTCGGCGACGACGGCGACGGACTCGGCGTCCGGGAGCGTGGTCAGCCGGGTGTGGTCGGCGCCGTGCAGGGCGATCTCGTGCCCCTCGGCGACGGTGCGGCGCACGAGGTCGGGGTGGGCGACGGCGTGGTCGGCGAGCACGAAGAACGTGGCACGCAGCCCCCGGGCGGCGAGCACGTCGAGGAGGCCCGGGGTGTGCGCGGGGTCGGGTCCGTCGTCGTAGGTGAGGGCGGCGACGGGCTCGGCGGTGTCGACGCACATGGTGACGCTGAGGCTGCGGAGCAGCGGTCCGGCGAGGCGCAGCGCGGCCCGGCGGCGCAGCGGCCGGTCGGCGGGCGACCCGAAGTCGCCGAGGTCGCGCCGGAACACGTGCACCTCGCCGGCGCGGGTCGACGCGGCGCCCCGGGCGGGGGCCGTGCGGGCCGGGTCCTGCTGGGCGGGCATCCGCTTCCCCTCGTGGTCGGTGGCGGGTCCGGCGACGCCGTCCGCCGCCCAGGAGTCTGCCCCTCCGCCGCGCAGCCGGATGTCCGTTTTGTCGTTTTTCACCCGATTGACTCAGTCGTTTCGCCCACCGGCGTCACGCACTGCCCCGGGGGCGGCGACCGCCGCTCCTGCTGACCACCGCACCCACCTCCGCACGGACGCGCGGCGACGGCGACCCCGGACGCACCCGAGCGCCCCCGACCCCGTGCCACCGACGGCGCACCGGACGCGCGCCGCCCGGGAATCCGCTCTCCATCTGGAGCCGACGACGCCCCCCTGCGTCCCATCGGGGGAACGCGGCCGCGCGGACGGGTCAGGCCGCCATCCCCTTGGGGTGATATGTCCGATTTTCACCCGTCTGTACCTGTCTAGGGTGTTTTGCCCCGGCTAGCCTCGGGCCAGGTCGCGAGACGACCACCCACCCCCGAACCCCCTCCCGAGGAGGAGCCATGACCGCGAGCGAGCTGTCGCCCGCCGACATCCCGGTGGTGATCCTGTGCGGTGGCATGGGCACGCGCCTGCGGGAGGCCAGCGAGAAGCTGCCGAAGCCGCTGGTCGACATCGGCGGACGCCCCATCCTCTGGCACATCATGAAGACCTACAGCGAGCACGGCTTCCGCAAGTTCGTGCTGGCCCTCGGGTACAAGAGCGACCTGATCAAGCAGTACTTCCTCGACTACCGCCACCTCACCTCGGACTTCACGCTGCGCCTCGGCGCGGAGGGTCCCGAGGGGGAGCCGGTGTTCCACAACGCCGCGGGCGGCGAGGACTGGGAGATCACCTTCGTCGAGACCGGGCTGACCACGGCGACCGCCGCGCGCATCCGCCGGGTCGCCGACCACCTGGACGCCGACCGCTTCGCGCTGACCTACGGCGACGGCATCGGCGACGTCGACATCACCGGCGCCCTGCGCCACCACGTCGAGCAGGGCCTCATGGGCACGCTCACCGGCGTGCACCCGTCCAGCCGCTACGGCGAGATGCGGGTCGAGGGCGACACGGTCGTGGAGTTCAACGAGAAGCCCACCCTGGCCGACGGCTGGGTCAACGGCGGCTTCTTCCTGTTCGAGCGCGCGTTCGTCGACAAGTACCTCGACGACGACCCGACGGTGATGCTTGAGAGCGCACCGCTGCAGCAGCTCGCCCGCGACCGGCAGCTGTCGGTCTTCGAGCACGAGGGCTTCTGGATGGGCATGGACACGTTCCGTGACTGGACGGAGCTGAACGGACTGTGGGACGCAGGGCGCGCCCCGTGGAAGATCTGGGAGGACTGAGCACGTGCGCATCCTGGTCACCGGCACCGAGGGCTACCTCGGGAGCCTGCTGGCACCGACGCTCCTGAGCCGCGGCGACGAGGTCACCGGCCTCGACACCGGCTACTACAAGAACGGCTGGCTCTACAACGGCGTCGCCGAGGCGCCGCACACCCTGGTCAAGGACATCCGGAACGTCACCCCGGACGACCTCGTCGGGTACGACGCCGTCGTGCACATGGCGGAGCTGTCGAACGACCCCATCGGGGACCGGATCGGCGACGTCACCTACGACATCAACCACCACGGCTCCGTCGCCCTGGCCTCCGCGGCCAAGCGCGCGGGCGTGAGCCGGTTCGTCTACATGTCGTCCTGCTCGGTCTACGGCGTCGCGGACGGCACCGTGGACGAGACCAGCCCGACCGACCCGCAGACGGCCTACGCCCGCTGCAAGGCCCTGGTCGAGCGCGACGTCACCGCCCTGGCGGACGACGAGTTCTCCCCCACGTTCCTGCGCAACGCCACCGCGTTCGGCGCGTCCCCGCGCCAGCGGTTCGACATCGTGCTGAACAACCTCGCTGGCCTGGCCTGGACGACGCACCGCATCGCGATGACGTCGGACGGCACCCCGTGGCGCCCGCTGGTGCACGGCCTGGACATCGCCAAGGCGATCCGCGCCGTGCTGGACGCCGACCGCGAGGCCGTGCACAACCAGGTGCTGAACGTGGGCGCCGACGCGAACAACTACACGGTCCGCGAGATCGCCGAGACGGTCGGGGCGGAGTTCCCCGGCTGCGAGGTGTCGTTCGGCGAGCCGAGCGCGGACAACCGGTCGTACAAGGTGTCGTTCGCGAAGATCCGCCAGGTGCTCCCCGGCTTCGAGACCGACTGGGACGCCGCCGCCGGCGCCGCGCAGCTGCACCGCGTGTTCGAGCAGATCCAGCTCGACACCGAGACGTTCACCGGGCGCGGCCACACCCGCCTGGCGCAGATCGAGCACCTGCTCAAGACCGGTCAGGTCGACCCGCAGCTGTTCTGGACGGTGAACCCGTGAAGTACACCCCCACCGCCGTCGACGGCGTGATGATCGTCGACCTGGAGGAGCGCGGCGACGACCGCGGCTTCTTCGCCCGCACCTTCGACGTCACGGAGTTCGAGGCCCACGGCCTGGACACCACCGTCGTCCAGTGCAACCTGTCGTTCAACCACGTCGCGGGCACGCTGCGCGGCCTGCACCGCCAGGTGCCGCCGTACGCCGAGGGCAAGCTCGTGCGCTGCACCGCGGGCGCCATCGTGGACGTGGCCGTGGACGTCCGCCCGGACTCCCCGACGTACGGCAAGCACGTGATGGTCGAGCTCACGGCCGCCAACCGGCGGGCGCTGTTCATCCCGCCGTACGTGGCGCACGGCTACCAGACGCTCACCGACGGCGCCGAGGTGACCTACCAGGTCAGCGGCCCGTACGCCCCCGAGGGCGAGCAGGGCTTCCGGTACGACGACGCCGCGTTCGGCATCGAGTGGCCCGTGCCGGTCACCGTGATCTCGGACAAGGACGCGGCCTGGCCGCTCGTCGAGGCCCCCGCCACCCCGACGGCGGAGGTCGCGCCGTGATCGTCGTCGACTCGCTGCTCAAGGCCCGCCAGGCCGACGGCAAGCCGATCCGGGTCGCCCTGGTCGGCGCCGGGTTCATGGGCCGCGGCCTGGTGAACCAGATCGTCAACTCCGTGCCGGGCATGGACGTCGTCGCGATCGTGGCCCGCCGCCCCGAGCAGGCCGTCCGCGCGTACACCGAGGCGGGCCTGTCGGGCGTGGTGGAGGTCGACTCCCCCGCCGCCCTGGCCCGCGCGGCCGCCGCCGGGACCCCCGCGATCACGCAGGACTACCGCGTCGCCGTCGCCTCCGACGGCGTGGACGTGGTGGTCGACGTGACCGGCGCCGTCGAGTTCGGCGCGCACGTCGCGCTCGCCTGCTTCGAGCACGGCAAGCACCTCGTGCTGATGAACGCCGAGGTCGACGCCACCGTCGGCCCCGAGCTCGCGCGCCTGGCCGACAAGGCCGGCGTCGTCTACACCGGCTGCGACGGGGACCAGCCCGGCGTGCAGATGAACCTGTTCCGGTTCGTCAGCGGCCTGGGCCTGACCCCGCTGGTCGCGGGCAACATCAAGGGCCTGCAGGACGAGTACCGCACCCCCACGACGCAGAAGGCGTTCGCCGAGCGCTGGGGCCAGGACCCGCACATGGTCACCTCGTTCGCCGACGGCACCAAGGTGTCCGTGGAGCAGGCGCTGGTCGCCAACGCCACGGGCATGTCCGTGCACCGCCGGGGCATGCTCGGCATGGACCACGACGGCCACGTCGACGAGCTCACCGCGAAGTACGACGTGGACGAGCTGAAGGCGCTCGGTGGCGCCGTGGACTACGTCGTCGGGTCGAAGCCCGGTCCGGGCGTGTACGTCCTGGCGACGCACGACGACCCGAAGCAGCGGCACTACCTCGAGCTCTACAAGCTCGGCACCGGGCCGCTCTACTCGTTCTACCAGCCGTACCACCTGTGCCACTTCGAGGTGCCGACGACGATCGCCCGGGCCGCGCTGCTCGGCGACGCGACGATCCGGCCGCTCGGCGCCCCGACGGTCGAGGTGGTCACGACGGCCAAGACCGACCTGGCGGCGGGCACCGTCCTCGACGCGCTCGGCGGGTACCACTACTACGGGCAGGCGGAGAAGGCGGCCGTCACCCGCACCGAGCGGCTGCTGCCCGTCGGCGTCGCCGAGGGCTGCACCCTGGTCCGCGACGTCCCGAAGGACGCCACCCTCACGTACGACGACGTCGCGCTCCCCGAGGGCCGCCTGGTCGACGCACTCCGCGAGGCCCAGGCCGCCCTGGTCTGACGCGAGCGTGCACGAGACACGTCGCCAGGGCCCTCACTGAGGGCACCGCGGGCGTGTCTCGTGCACGTTCGGCGCGCACCGCCGTGGCGGGCGCGGCCGGCGGGGCGGGCCCCGCACCATCACCCGGATGCCAGGGCTTTCACCCGGGGTCGACGGACAAACCGGACATACCGCCTCATAGACTCACGAACAGGAACGGGCCTGGGGGGACCGACCCGTCGTCCCCCGGCCGTCACGACAACGGAGGAGGGACCGTGCCCCCGCGCACCGCAGCCACCTCCCCCCACCGCGCCGGCCTCGCCGCCGGAGCCGCACGAAGGGCCAGCCACCGATGACCGCCTCCGCCGACCTGCGCGCCCGCGCGGTGTCGTTCTACCTGCCCCAGTTCCACCCGGTGCCGGAGAACGACGCGTGGTGGGGCCCCGGCTTCACCGAGTGGACCAACACCGCCAAGGCCCGGCCGCTGTTCCGGGGCCACGTGCAGCCGCACATCCCCGCCGACCTCGGCTTCTACGACCTGCGGATGCCCGAGGCCCGCGAGGCGCAGAGCGACCTGGCCGAGCGGTACGGCGTCGAGGCGTTCGTGTACTGGCACTACTGGTTCGGCGGCGGGCGCCGCATCCTCGAGCGCCCGTTCGCCGAGGTGCTGGCGTCCGGCGCCCCGTCGGTGAAGTTCTGCCTCGCCTGGGCCAACCAGACCTGGAGCGGCATCTGGCACGGCGCCAAGGACCGCATCCTCATGGAGCAGACCTACCCCGGCCCCGAGGACGAGCAGGCGCACTTCGACTCCCTGCTGCCCGCGTTCCGGGACGAGCGCTACCTGCGCGTGGACGACCGCCCGGTCTTCTACGTCTTCCGCCCGGAGGACCTGCCGGACGCCGCCGCGTTCGTGGACCGCTGGCAGGCCATGGCCCGCGCGGCCGGGCTGCCGGGGCTGTACCTGGTCGCCGAGGTGTCCGACCTGCTGAGCCGCGGCCCGAAGTAC
This sequence comes from Cellulomonas triticagri, assembly GCF_003696205.1. Taxonomy (GTDB): domain Bacteria; phylum Actinomycetota; class Actinomycetes; order Actinomycetales; family Cellulomonadaceae; genus Cellulomonas; species Cellulomonas triticagri. The sequence continues at coordinate 11,140 of NZ_RFFI01000090.1, read as the reverse complement.
ACCGACGTCGACGCCGCCGGCTTCGACGCGGGCGTGTACATGCGGATCCCCGCCCGGCAGACGCGCGCCGACGTGCTGCGGATGCGGATCGGCCGCAAGCTCGGCCGTCCCGAGGTGTTCCCGCACGCCCCCGACTTCCAGCCCGCCCCCGCCGGGATCTCCGACCGCCTGCAGCCGTGCGTGTACCCCAACTGGGACAACTCGCCGCGCTCCGGCTCCCGCGCCGTGGTGCTGACCGGGTCCACCCCGGAGCTCTTCGGCCGGCACGTCCGCCAGGCTGTCGACACCCTGCAGGACCGCCCCGCGCAGGAGCGGCTGCTGTGGGTCAAGTCGTGGAACGAGTGGGCCGAGGGGAACTACCTGGAGCCCGACCTGGAGCACGGCCACGCGTGGCTGGAGGCGCTGCACGACGGGCTGCGCAGCACCAGCACCATCGCGACCCAGGCCGCGCCGGTGCTGACCCCCGCCCAGGACCTCGGGGTCACGCATGGGTGAGGCACCGGCGGTGCAGGAGCCGCTGCGCATCGCGATGCTGTCGTACTACCTGCCGTCCGGCAGCAAGATCGGCGTGGGCTTCCAGGCGCACGAGCTCGCCACCGAGCTCGCGTCACGCGGCCACCAGGTCGACGTGTTCTCCGACTGCCCGCCCGTGCCCGGCGCCGCCTACGGCCACCGGCACGTCGCGATGTCCGGCTCGCTGCGCACCTTCCGGTTCGCCAGCGCGCTGCGCCGCCAGGACTACACCGGCTACGACGTCGTGCACGCGCACGGCGACGACTACTGGATGTGGCGCCGCCGTGCCGGCCTGCACGTGCGCACCGTGCACGGCTCCTGCTTCGAGGAGGCGCGGCACATCCGCGGCGCCAAGGAGAAGCTGCGGATGCTGATGCTCGGCCTGACCGAGGTGCTGGCGTCCGTGGTCGCGGACCGCGTCGTCGTGGTGTCCCCGCAGACCCGCCGCTGGGTGCCGCGCTCGCACGACGTCATCCCGAACGGCGTCGACACCACCCGGTTCACCCCGGCCCCCGAGGGCGACGCCGCGCGCGCCGACCACCCGGTGATCCTGTTCGTCGGCACCTGGCACGGCCGCAAGCGGGGCAAGGACCTCGCCGCGGCGTTCCAGCGCGACGTCCGCCCCCGCGTCCCCGGCGCCGAGCTGTGGATGGTGACCCGGGACGCCCCGGCGGACCCGGGCGAGGGCATCAGGGTCCTCGGCCGGCTGTCCGACGAGGACCTCGCGGACGCCTACCGGCGCGCGTGGGTGTTCTGCCTGCCGTCGTCCTACGAGGGCTTCGGCATCCCCTACGCCGAGGCGATGGCGAGCGGCCTGCCGGTCGTCGCCACCCCCAACGTCGGCGCCCGCTACGTCAGCGACGAGGGCCGCGCCGCGGTGCTCGCCGACCTCGACGGCCTCGGCACCGCCCTGGCCGACCTGCTCGAGGACGCCCCCCGGCGCGCGGCCCTGTCCGCCGCCGGCCTGGAGCGGTCCCGCTCCTTCTCGCTCACCGCCGTCGCCGACGCCTACGAGCGCCTGTACCGCGAGCCCGCTCGCACCGTCCACACCGGAGACCGCACATGACCGACGTCGCCATCCGCGCCGCCGGGGTCGGCAAGAGCTACAAGATCGCCGCCTCGGACGACGCCCCCTCGACCGCCGCCGAGGCGGTGATGCGCCGCCTGCGCCACCCCCTCGAGCGCCAGCAGTTCGAGGAGTTCCGCGCGCTCGACGACATCAGCTTCGAGATCCCGCGCGGCGAGGCCATCGGCATCCTGGGCCGCAACGGCGCCGGGAAGTCCACGCTGCTGAAGCTGCTCACCCGCGTCGCCGCGCCCACCCGCGGCCAGATCGAGCTGACGGGCCGCGTCGGCTCCCTGCTCGAGGTCGGCACCGGGTTCCACCCCGAGCTCACCGGCCGCGAGAACGTCTTCCTCAACGGCACCCTGCTCGGGATGCGCAAGAGCGAGATCAAGGCGCGCTTCGACGAGATCGTGGCGTTCTCCGGCGTCGAGAAGTTCCTCGACACCCCCGTGAAGCGCTACTCCTCCGGCATGTACGTGCGGCTCGCGTTCGCCGTCGCCGCGCACCTGGACACCGAGATCCTCGCGATCGACGAGGTCCTGGCCGTCGGCGACGCCGAGTTCCAGGCCAAGTGCATCGAGCGGATGCGCCAGGTCGCCGCCCAGGGCCGCACGGTGCTGTACGTCTCGCACCAGATCCAGACCGTGAAGTCGCTGTGCACCTCGGCGATCTTCCTGGAGCACGGCAAGCTCGTCATGCACGGCGAGGTGGACGAGGCGATCGAGCTCTACCAGACCAGCCGCGACCGGGTGTCGATGAGCGCCACCGACATCGAGCGCCGCCCCGGCACGGGCGAGGTCCGGATCACCTCAGCGACCGTCACGAGCCCGCTGTACAAGACCACCGAGGACAAGACGATCGAGTTCCTGGTGAGCGCCAACCAGGACTACATCGGCAAGTACTTCGTCTCGTGCCACATCAACGACCGGCACGGCACCACGATCCTGCAGTGCGACTCCCGGGTCACCGGCCTGTGGCTGGACCCGTCCGTCGAGCAGAAGATCGCGCTCACCATCAAGAACCCGTGGCTGAAGCCCGGCGAGTACACCGTCGACCTGTTCGTGTGCTCGTCGGGGGTGCTCGACTCGTTCGAGGGCGCCGGCCGCTTCGAGATCCACCCGGTGCTGCCCTACCCGCAGGCCGTGTCCGACGAGGGCCTGGACGCCGGCCTCGTGCTCGCCGACTTCGACTACGAGAGGCGGTGACCGCCGTGACCACCACGCGCACGACCGTCATCACCCCGCCCGGACGCCTCCCGCTGCCCTCGTGGCGCGAGATGTGGGAGGCCCGCGAGGTCTTCACCCGGTTCGGCATCCGCGACCTCAAGCTCCGCTACCGGCAGACCGCGCTCGGCGTGATCTGGGTGGTGCTGCAGCCGCTGCTGAGCGCGGGCATCTTCTCCATCGTCTTCGGGCAGATCGCCAACCTGTCCAGCGACGGGGTGCCCTACTTCGTGTTCTCGTTCACCGGCATGCTCGCGTGGACGGTGTTCAACGGCATCGTCACCCGCGCGGCGCCGTCCCTGGTGAACAACCAGGCGCTGATCTCCAAGGTGTTCTTCCCGCGCCTGCTGGTGCCGCTGAGCACCGTGCTGTCGGTGCTGGTCGACTTCCTGGTCGCGTCCGTGCTGATGGTCGCCCTGCTGGTGATCTACGGCATCACCCCGGGCTGGGGCCTGGCGACGCTGCCGCTGTGGATCCTCGCGACCGTGCTGCTCGGCTCCGGCATCGGCATGGCCTGCTCGGCGCTCATGGTGAAGTTCCGCGACATCAACTACATCGTGCCGTTCGCGATGCAGTCGCTGCTGTACGCCAGCCCGCTGGCCTACTCGCTGTCCGAGGTCAGCGGCAGCATCCGCTGGCTGTTCGACATCAACCCGCTGACCTGGATCCTCGAGGGCTTCCGCTGGGCGCTGCTCGACCTCGCGCAGCCGCCGCTGTGGCAGCTCGCGGGTGCCGCGGGCGTCAGCGTCGTGGTCTTCGTCGGCGGGATGCTGATCTTCTCGAAGATGGAACGCGGCTTCGCGGACGTGATCTAGCGCCCGCCCGCGACCGGTCCGCCGGCCGCACGACGACGAGACGCACGCCACGACGCCACCGGACCGCCGGTGACGCAGCACGGACGGGGACGGCCATGACCGCACCGCACGACGCCACCGGCGCCCCCGGCGCAGCCACCGCCCCGGGGACGGCACCGCGCCGCCGCCGCGGCTGGGCCGTGACCGCGGGGGTGACCGCGCTCGCCGTCCTGGGCGCGGGCACCGCCGCGGTCCTCACCCGGGACGAGGGCGCCGCGGTGTCCGCCACCGGCGACCTGCCCGCCGCAGGCGCCCCCGCCGCGGCGATGTGCGGCGTGGTCGACCCGGGCCGGTTCGCGGCCCTGGCGGCCGACGCGCCGACGGTCGAGCCGAGCCCGCTCGTGGCGGACCTGCAGGCGGCCGTGGACCGGCTCGGCGGCGGGGACGTCTCCGGCCTGGAGGCGACCGGCGAGCACGTCGCCACGCTCGCCCGCACGGACGCCTCGGCCACGATCACCTCGTGGGGCACGGGCGGCGACGCGACCGGGTCCGTCACGGTCGCGCCCGGCGCGGGCGGCAGCGCCCCGGAGGCGTTCGCCCTCGCGCCCGACGGCGCCGTGGTCACCACGACCGGCGCGCGCTCCGGCGCCGAGGTCGGCTCGTGGACCCCCGACGCGGGGTCCGCCGACCCCGGCACCACGTGGGACCTCGCGGCCGAGGACGGCGGCCGGGTCATCGACGTCATGGCGTGGCCCGCGGGCGCGGACGACGGCGTCGTGGCGGCCGCCGCGCTGGAGCGGTCGCGGACGCTCGCGCTGCTGCACGCCGACGGCACCGTGTCCGACGGCCCGACGCTCGCGTGGGACTGGTACCCGCGGTTCTTCCCGCAGCCCGACGGGACCGTGTTCGTGTCCAGCGACGTCGACGGGGACGCGTCCTACACGACGCTGACCCGGTACGACGCCGACGGCGACACGCTCGTGCAGATCGGCAGCGGGCAGCCCGGCGACTCCACCAACGGGCGCGGCCTCACCCTCGACCACCCGACCGCCGTGGTGCCCGCGCCGGAGGGCGACGGGTTCCTCGTCATCGGCCCGACCTGGCGCGTCGTCGAGCTCGGCGAGGACGGCGTGTGGCGGCGGATCGCCCTGTCCGGCGAGGGACAGGGCTCCACGTTCCGGCTCGCGGACCACACGCCCGTGCAGCGCACCGGCGACACGTACTCCTACCTCGGCCCGGCCGAGGACGGCACGCTCGGCCTGGTCCAGGTGACCGCCGCCGAGCTGGACACCCTGATGTCCGCGCCGATCACCTGGAACCTCGGCGTCTCCGCGACCACCGACCGGCTCGGCTACGGCGCGGGCCTGGAGACCGACGCGGTGGACGACTACTTCGCCGACGGCGAGACCCCGGCCGTGCACGCGACCTTCGACCCGTGGTGGGGCGCCGTCTCCGACGACTACGAGCTGCGGTACACCGTCACCGGCGACCCGTGGGCGCAGCCCGCGGTCGAGCCCGTGACCGGCACCGCCGCGATCCCCGCCGACGGCGGCGAGGTCGCGCTCGACCTCCCGGCCGCGCGGCCGGGCCCGTACGAGGTGCACGCGACCCTGGTCGAGACGGCCACCGGCGAGGAGCGCGCCGCGACCTGCCTGCGGTACGCCGTGGGCGCGCCGGGCGCGACGTTCGACCCCGGCGCGCTGGCCGACGGCGCCGACTGGGGCGGGGCGGGCCCGCTGCGCGGCGTCCAGATCGCCGACGAGCTCGGCCTCGGCACGCACCGCGTGCAGATCGACTTCGCGGGCATGGTCCCCGACGACGCCACCCCCTCCGTCGCCGCCCTCGACCTCGGCGCGCTGCCGGGGGCCGAGGAGGGCGACCCGTTCGCCGGGCTCGCCGCCGCCGCGACCGAGGCCGTCCAGCGCGGGGTGCACCTCTACGTGCAGGTCGGCGAGGCCGACGAGCGCGCGCAGCAGGCCGTCGCCGACGGCACGTGGGAGGCGTGGGTCTCCGCCATCGTCACCGCCGTGCACGCCGGCGCCCCCGACGTCACGCTGTGGGCCCCGTGGAACGAGCCGAACAACACCGGCTTCGGCGACGGCGCCCAGTACGTCACCCAGGTGCTGCAGCCGTTCTCCCGCGCCGTGCGCGCGGTCGACCCCCGCGCCCGGATCATCGGCGGCAACGCCCTCAACGTCGTCGTGCCCTGGTACCAGCAGGCCGTGGACGCGGGCGCCTGCGCGGCGTGGGACGTCGTCGGCATCCACCCCTACACCGGCTACAACCGGTCCTGGGACGAGGAGGGCGCGCAGGGCCCGATCGGGCAGATCACGGCGCTGCGCGAGGTGCTGGCCGCCTGCGGCGGCGACGTCGAGGTGTGGAACACCGAGTCCGGCTGGTGGTCGGACGGCCCCGCGAACACCTGGGGCCAGGCGTACGACGTCGCCCGCACGTCCCTGTGGCAGAGCGCCCTGGACGTCTCGGCGTGGATGTACTTCTTCAGCGAGGGCGGCTGGGGCGAGGGCGGCAACAGCTGGTCCCTGGTCCAGGTCGGCTCGTTCGTGAAGCCCGGCGCGCTCGCCATGGCCACCGTGTCCGGCCTGCTGGACGGGCGGCCCGCCGCGCAGCCCGTCGAGGTCGCGGACCCGGTCGTCCGGGCGATGTCCGTGGGCGCCCGCACCGGTGAGGCCGGGGACGCCCCGGACCCGTCGGGCGGCGACCCGCTGCTCGCGGTCTGGACGCTGGACGCCGTCACCGACGTCGCGCTCACCGCGACCGCCGACGCGCAGGTCACCGTCACCGACGTCTACGGCGGCACCCGCACCGTGGACGTCGCCGCGGGCACGCCCACCACGCTGACCGTCACCGGCTCCCCGCAGTTCCTGTCCGCGCCGGACGGCAGCGGGCTGGCCGTCGAGGCGGTCGACGGTGCCGGCAGCAGCACGAACCTGCTCGCCGGCGGCACCGCCACGGCGTCCTCCACCTCGGCGGGCGACCTCGCGACGCTGCTCACCGCGGACGGCGCCCTCGCCGACCCGTGGCGCGCCGGACCCACCGCGGGCGGCGAGCCCGACGTCAGCCCGTGGGTGCAGGTCGACCTCGACTCCCCCGCCACCGTCGACCGGGTCGTCATCGGCTCCGCCGGGATCCGGTGCTGCACCGCGGGCCTGCGCGACGCCACCGTGCAGGTCGAGGTCGACGGCACCTGGACCGACGTCGGCGAGGTCACCGACGCGTTCCTCGCCCGGACCCACGTCGTGCGGTTCGACGCCGTCGCCGACGTCACCGCCGTGCGGGTCGTCATCCCGAGCACCACGCAGCGGGACGTCACCATCCCCAGCGCCAACTACGGCGGCCAGACCGGCGGCCTGCTCCCCGCGTGGGAGCCGGTGCAGGTCGAGCCCTCCTGGCCGCTCGGCCTGGTGAGCCTCGCCGCGCACGGCCCCGCCTGATCCCCTCGTCCGTCCCGACTCCGCGAAGGAGGCACCATGCCAGCCCGGGCCACCGTGGGCATGCCCGTCTACAACGGGGAGAAGTACCTGCCCGCCGCCCTCGACTCCGTGCGCGAGCAGGACGAGGCCGACCTCGAGATCGTCATCTCCGACAACGCGTCCACCGACGCCACGGAGGAGATCTGCCGGGCCGCGGCCGCCGAGGACCCCCGCATCCGATACGTCCGGCTGCCCGAGAACTGGGGTGGTCGGTACAACTTCAACCACGTGCTGGACCTCGCCACCGCGCCCTACTTCACCTGGGCGGCGGCGGACGACATCCGGCGGCCCGCGTTCGTGCGCCGGTGCCTGGAGACCTTCGCGGACGCCGACCCCGCGACCGTGCTGGTGTCCCCGCGCACCCAGATCATCGACGCCGGCGGGGTCATCACCGAGGACCTGAACGACGCCGACCTCGCCTGCGACGAGCCCACCCCGCACCAGCGGATGGCGCACTTCCTGAACGCCCAGGCGGCGCACCTGTTCTACGGTCTGCACCGCACCGACGCCCTGCGCCGCACCCGGGGCATCCGGCCGACCGTCGGCAACGACCTGGTGCTGCTCGCCGAGCTCGCCTGCCAGGGACCGTTCGCGCTGGTGCCCGAGCAGCTGTTCCTGCAGCGCCGGCACGCCGAGCAGTTCTCCCAGCAGGGCCAAGCGCAGGTGCAGTGGCACGCGCCGAAGGCGTCCGTGCGGTTCGCGTTCCCGCACACCATGGTCAGCGTCGAGATGGCCCGCGGCGTCCTGGCGTCCCGCATCGGCGCCGCCGAGACGGCCCGCGCCCTCGCGACCATCCCCGTGGCCTGGACGCTGCCGCGCTGGCGCGGCCCCGCCGCCGACGTCTGGGCCGCCCTCGGGCGCCAGCCGCGGAGCCAGCGCGGATGAGCGGCGACGGGGGCCGGGTGCCCGAGGTGCACGTCCTGACGCCGGGCGACCACTTCTCGCCCCGCACCGGCTCCGCCATCCCCACGGTGGTCGACGGGCTGTGCGCGGCGCTGCCCGCCGGCACGACGCCGCGGCCCCGGGTCGCCGTCGCGGACGGGACGTACCCCGACCGGTACGCCTCGGCCGACGTGATCGGCTACCCGCTCGCCGTCGCGCGCCCGGCCGACCGGTACGTGGACGCCCTCGCCGGGCGCCTCGGGCTGCCCCGCCCGGGCGTGCGCCGCACGCTCGCGCCCACCGTCGCCGAGCAGGACGCCTGGCCCGCGGGCGCGGTGCTCGCCCACAACGCCCCGCAGCTCGTCCCGCTGGTGCACGAGCGGCACGCCGCCGTGCTCTACGCGCACAACCTGCTGCTACGCACCTACACCCCGCGCGAGGCCGACCGGGTGCTCGGCCGGGCCGCCGCGATCGTGTGCGTCAGCGGCGACCTCGCCGAGCAGACCGCCGTCCACCTGCCCGCCGCGCTGCGCTCGCGCCTGCGCGTCGTCCCGAACGGCGTGGACACCACCCGGTTCACGCCGCGCGCCGACCCCGCGCGCGGCGAGCGGCTGCGCGTGGTGTTCGTCGGCCGGATGATCCGGGACAAGGGCGCCGACGTGCTGCTCGACGCCCTCGCGCTGCTGGACCGGGACGACGTCGAGGTCACCCTGGTCGGCTCGCAGAACTTCGACGCCGCGGCGTCGCTGTCCCCGTTCGAGCGCGAGGTCGCGCAGAAGGCCGCCGCGCTCGGCGACCGGGTGCGGCTCGTGCCGTTCCGGCCGCGCGCCGAGGTCGCGGACCTGTACCGCGAGGCCGACGTCGTCGTCGTGCCGTCGCGGTGGGCGGAGCCGTTCGCGCTCACCGTCATGGAGGGCATGGCCAGCGGGGTCCCCGTGGTGGCGTCCGCCATCGGCGGCATCCCCGAGGTGATGGGCGACGCCGGGGTGCGCGTGCGGCCCGACGACCCGGCCGACCTGGCCGCGGCGCTGACCGCGCTGGCGGACGACGAGATGCTGCGCCGGACCGTCGGGCGGGGCTGCCGCCTGCACGCCGAGGCGCGCGACTGGGCGTGGGCCCGGGGTCGCCTGGACGCCGTGCTGGCGGAGGTCGCCGGACTTTCACCCAGGCCGGTCGGGTGAACCTTTTGCACCAGATGTCCGAATTGTGACGGTAACCGGCACGATGGTCCCCATGCGCGTGCTCCGGTTCTCCCACAGCGCCGTCGTCACCGCGTGGCGCGGCCGGGAGGACGCCCTGCGCGCCCGCGGGATGACCGTGCGCACCCTGTCCGCCCGCACCTGGGAGGAGGGCGGCCGCCCGGTCGCCCTCGAGCCCCGGCCGGGCGAGGACGTCGTCGGCGTGCGCACCCTCGGCCGCCACCCGAACGTGTTCCTCTACGACCCGCGCCCGATCTGGCGCGCGCTCGGCGAGCAGTGGGACGTCCTCGACCTGCACGAGGAGCCCGCCGCGCTCGCCACCGCCGAGATCCTGCTGCTGCGGGCGCTGCGCCGGGTGCGCACGCCCTACGTGCTCTACTCCGCGCAGAACCTCGCCAAGCGCTACCCGCCGCCGTTCCGGTGGTGGGAGCGCTGGGCGCTGCGCCGCGCGGGCGCCGTCAGCGTCTGCAACAGCGAGGCCGGCGAGATCCTGCGTGCCAAGGGGCTCACCGCCCCCGCGCACGTGATCGGGCTCGGCGTCGAGCCCGCGGGCGGCCCCGGCGCGGCCGCCCCCACGGACGCCGGCGTAGTCGGTGCGGCCGCCCCCGCACGCACCGGCTACGTCGGCCGCTTCCTGCACCCCCACAAGGGCCTCGACGTGCTGCTCGACGCCGCCGAGGCCGACCCGCGCCTGCACGTCGCCCTCGCGGGCGCCGGACCGCACGAGGCCGAGCTGCGCCGCCGCGCCGCCACCCCCGCGCTCGCCGGGCGCGTGACCTTCCACGGGCACCTCGCCGGGGACGACCTCGCCGCGTTCTACCGGTCCCTCGACGTGCTCGCCGTGCCGTCCGTCGCCGCCCCCGGCTGGCTGGAGCAGTTCGGCCGCGTCGCCGTCGAGGCCATGGCCGCGGGCGTGCCCGTCGTCGCCTCCGACAGCGGCGCCCTGCGCGACGTCGTCGGCGGCGCCGGGCTGCTCGTCCCGCCCGGCGACGCCGCCGCCCTCGCCCGCGCGCTCGGCGAGGTCCGCGACACCCCCGGCCTCGCGGACACCCTGCGCGAGCAGGGGCACGCCCGCGCCGCCGAGTACACGTGGGACGCCGTCGCCGCGCGCTACGAGGCGATGTACCGCGACCTCGCCGGTCCCGTCCGCGGCGCAATGCCCGCGGGCCCCGGCACCTGCGACGCCCCCGGCGTCGCCGACCCCGAGGTGGTCGTCGTCGCCTACGGCGCGCCCGACCTGCTCGCCCGGGCGCTCGCGCCCGTCGCCGCCGACCTGGCCGTCACCGTCGTCGACAACTCCGGCGACCCCGAGGTCCGCCGCGTGGCCCTCGACGCCGGGGCCCGGTACCTCGACCCCGGCGCCAACCTCGGCTTCGGCTCCGCCGTGAACGTCGCGCTGCGCGACCGGCAGCGCCCCGACGCCGACGTGCTGCTGCTCAACCCCGACGCGCGCGTGGACGTCGCCGCGATCCGGGCGCTCGTCGCCCGGCTGCACGCCCGCGACGACCTCGGCGCCGTCGGACCCGAGCAGGCCGACGACGAGGGCGAGCTCGCGCGCGTGCGCTGGCCGTTCCCCACCCCCGGTGCCGCGTGGCGCCAGGCCGTCGGGCTCGGCGTCGCCGAGGAGCCCGCGGACGGCTTCGTCATCGGCTCCGTGCTGCTGCTGCGCGCCGCCGCGCTCGCCGACGTCGGCGGGTTCGACGAGCGGTACTTCCTGTACTCCGAGGAGACCGACTGGCAGCGGCGTGCCCTCGACCGGGGCTGGCGCACCGCCGTCGCCACCGACGTCCTCGCCCGGCACGTCGGCGGCGGCACCAGCAGCGACCCCACCCGGCGGGAGACCCACTTCCACGCCGGGCAGGAGCGGTACTTCCGCACCCACCACGGCGCCGCGGGCTGGACCGCCGTCCGGGCCGCCGTGCTGCTCGGCGGCGTGCCCCGCGCGCTGCTGCCCGGCGACCGCGGCCGCGCC
>NZ_RFFI01000009.1 GCF_003696205.1 Cellulomonas triticagri | reverse complement strand
GCTGGGCGGCGAGGGCCGCGCGGGCGCGGCGCTGGCCGCCGCGCTCGGCGATGGCCACCTCCAGCGCGGCCATCGCCCGCCGCACGGCCGTCACGTCCGGCACCCACCCCCGCCGCAGGCACTCCTCGACCCACTCCGCAGCGCCGCGATGTCCGCGCTCGGCGTTGCACCGGCGGCATGACGGGACCTCGTTCTCGACCCACGACGGGCCACCACGTGCCCGAGGGACCAGGTGGTCCCGCGTCGGCGGGACGAGGCGCGAGAACGCCCGCCCGCACCACACGCACCGGGCGCCGTCGCGCTCGATCGCCGCAGCCAGCCGCCGCTGGCGCGGGGCAGGGCGCCGGTCCACCGTGCGACGGTACGCCGTCCGGTCAGCCGCGCGCGACGGCGGCGACGAACCGCTCGCTGCGCTCCTTCAGCCCGGCGACCCGGCGCTGCACGACGGCCTCGGCGTCGTCTCCCGCCTCGACGATGGTCGGGCGGCGCCGGACGTTCTTCGAGCACGCGAAGTCCGCGCAGATCAAGGTGCCCACGGTGTCGCCGTTGCGTCCGGCGGTACCGGCGCGCTTGGCGACGAGCAGCGACACCTCGTTGGTGGCGATGACGTCCTCGCACCACGAGCACACCGCGCTGCGGCGGGTCGCGCCGTCGGCCGTGCGCAGCACGATCCCGGTCGGCCGGTCGTCGACCCATGTCACGACGTAGGCGCGGCGTGGGTTCTTCGGGTCGGTCCAGCCGAGGTAGTCCAGCCGGTCCCAGTCGAGGGCGGACAGGTCGGGCAGGACGGCCTGGGCGGCCTCGCGGCGGGTGGAGTTGACGAAGGACGCGTGGATCTCGGGTGCGGTCAGGGCACGCATGGGGGACTCGCTCTCACGGGAGGTGGGGGCGCCCGGGCGGTCGACGCCGCGCGGGCATGACGAGGCGGCCGTCGCGGGGGACCTGGCTGCTCACCCTCGGGTGGTGCGGTCCGGCGCGACGGGCGGGGCCCCGTCACACAAGGTGGCCTGTGCGGCCGACCTCGTTCCCTGCGGACATCCGCGATCTCCTCGTGCTGGTCCGTGCCGCAGCGGTTCGCGCGGCACCCGACGTCCACCCTGCACCTCGGGACCCTGTCCTGTCACGCGGATTGCGTGCGGGCTACGGCTCGGTGGGTGCGTCCGGTGCGTCGAGCGCCGCGACGAACGCGCTCAGGTCGGTGCGCACCCGGGCGAGCGCGGCGGGGGAGAGGGCCGCCACCATCCGCTGCTCCACCGCCGCGACCGCGGTGCTCGCGGCCGCCAGCGCGGCCCGGCCCTCGCCGGTGAGGTCGGTGGGCAGCGCCCGGCCGTGCGGGGCGCTCGCCGGGCGGGTCAGCAGCCCGCGCTCCTCGAGGCCGCGCAGCAGCGCGTGCATCGACTGCCGGGTGACGAAGACCGCCCGGGCGAGCTCCGACCCGGACATGCCGGGTCGGGCGCCGAGCTGCTCCAGGCACGCGTACTGCGACACCGTGAGCGACAGCGGGCGCAGGGCCGCCTCCATCGCGGTCCGGAGCGCCGTCGCGGCCTGCTTGAGCAGGTAGCCGACCGACGTGTCGAGCTCCACGCGTGCATCCATGTCAGAAGTCTGACATACAGTGGGTGTTGTCAACTTCCTGACATCGAAGGAGCCTGCTGTGCCTACCGTGACCGGACCCGACTTCCTCGCCCTCCAGGTGCGCGACCTCGACGTCGCCGCGACGTTCTACGAGACGCACCTCGGACTGCGGCGCGCGGCCGCGAGCCCGCCCGGCGCCGTGGTGTTCGCGACGACGCCCGCGTTCGCCGTCCGCACGCCGCTGCCGGGGGTCGACCTCGACGCGATCACACCCCGTCCCGGCGCGGGGATCGCGCTGTGGCTGCACGCCGACGACGCCCAGGGGCTGCACGACGCGCTCGCCGCGGCGGGCGTGGAGATCCTCGCGGCACCGACCGACACGCCGTTCGGGCGGACGTTCACGTTCGCCGACCCGGACGGGTACGCGGTCACGATCCACGACCGGGCGTGAGTGCGGGGGAGAGGAGCGGGCGACGGCCGGTCCGCGCGTGTCCGCGCGTCGCCGCCCGGGCCCGCGTCGCCGCGGGGTCCGAGTCCGTCCGGGTGCGTCCGGGTGCGTCTACCGCCGACGCCGGTCGGCGTGGGACTGTCGCGGTGGGCGCCGGGACGACGGCGCACCGGCTGGCCGCCGCTCGGCGGCGACCCGCGCTACAGGTTATGACAATTCGACCGTTCGGTGCCGGTCGTGGTCGGGGATGGCAGGGTGTGTGCCGTGATCGCCGCCCTCACACTGCCGACGACCGTCCCGCTCCCGCGCGGCACCCTCGCGCTCCGTCGTGCCGTCCTGGACGACATCGCGCCGCTGGCGCGCCTGCTCGCCGACGACGAGATCAGCGCGACCCGCGGCGACCGGGCGGCTGACGACGACCTCGACGCGTACCGGGACGCGCTCGGTGGGATCGTCGCGGACGGCTCCAACGACCTCGTCGTCGGCTCCGACGGCGACCAGGTCGTCGCCGTGCTGCAGCTCACCCGCATCCCGGGACTGTCGCGGCGTGGCACGACGCGGCTCCAGGTCGAGGCCGTTCGGGTCGCGAGCGACCGCCGGTCGGCAGGCATCGGGACGGCGTTCCTGCGGTGGGTGCTCGACGTCGCGGCGCCCGCCGTCGGCGCGGGCCTGGTCCAGCTGACGTCCGACTCGGCCCGCGGCGATGCGCACCGGTTCTACGAGGCGCTGGGGTTCACGGCGTCGCACGTGGGGTTCAAGCGGATCGCGTGAGGTCAGCCTGGCGCCTGGAGCGCTGTCCGCGAACCGGTCGAGCGAACGCCGATAATGGACGTTATGTCAGTTCGACCACTGCGTATGGCCGTGACCTGCGTAAATGCCCCTAGCGGGCGCGCTAACTGTGGCGCGCTCATGCGGCGCCACGGTTGCCGACGGACTAGCGGTTCATCCGCGCAGCGGGACCTTCTTAGGCCCTGGATGACTAGAGATCCCGGCGAACCCGCGCTCTACACCGCGAGCTGCACCCCCAGCGTCGGGACGTCGCGCGAGCTCGGCCGAGGTGACCGGCTACGAGGTCCTGGTGTCGGCAGCGACCTCATAGATGATCTCCAGGCCGTCCTCGTCGTCCCACTGCTCCCCCACGGCGGAGAAGCCGTACTGCATGGCTAGCGCGAGGGAAGCGGTGTTCCCCGGAGCGATGGTGACCCGCACCCTGCGCACCGTCGGCTCGTCCCGAGCTCGCTGGAGCAGCGCCTCGAGTGCCGCACGGGCGTAGCCACGGCGACGAAGCGCAGGATCGACCGCGTACCCGACCTCCACCATGCCGTCGGCATCCGGCGGTCCGTGGAAGCCGGCGCGACCGGCGGGCAGGCACTGGTCCTCGTCCCAGATGACGCCCGTGACCCAGGCCGCGCTGGCGGGGTCCCGGCGAGCCTGCTCGCTCCGCCTCGCCCACGTACTGCGCCAGTCGGGACCGGCGAAGTACGCGGTCAGCGGTACCGGGCTGCACGACTCGGCACGAGCAAGGGCACCGGAGGCCAGTGCGTCGAACACCGCGCCTGTCAGATGGACGATGCGGACCCGGCGGCCGAGGCGACCAGAGGCGATCACGGGAGGGCTCTCATGGGGCGGCACGGGCATGCTCTCCACACGTCGGCTGGAAGATCAGCGTTGTCGAGCGAACGATACGGCGTTGGTCGACAAGGCTCGCCGGTGTCGATCGAGGACGTGACCGCTCCGTGCCCCTGAGCCCTACAAGTCCGGTGGACCGTGCAAACGAGGCTCCAGGAGCCCGAACACCCGGGGGTAGGACTGAGACGGACCCGACGCCGACACCTGGCTCGACGTCGTGCTGCTGGAGAAGCGCCTGTAGCACCAGCCCGCCCGCACCTGATGCGGCCCTCGCGGTGTCGGGGTGGCGTGGCAGGCTCGGCCTCGTCTCGACCAGCACGAGAGGGGTGCCGCCGGTGGATCCGCACGGCCAGGACGTCCCACCCGAGTTCCGCCGCGCGGCCAAGCTCCTACGCAAGGTCGCCCTCGCGACGCTCGACCTCACCGACGCCGCCCGTCCTGCCCGCCCGGGGAGCGTCGCCGAGCACGAGACCGCTGACGAGTCGTTCGACGGAGCCTGGGGCCGAGCCACCTTCCAGCTCGAGCACGAGGTGCCGCCACGGCTCATGGCCACTGCAGACCACATGACGGCCCTGGCCGCGCTCACCCTCGAACCACGAGTCATCCTCGCCATGGCCTCGGTCGTGCGTCCCTGCCTGGAGAACCTCGCCATCGTGTTCTGGCTCTACGAACCCGGCATCGATACCCGAGAGCGCGTCCGACGCCGGATGAACCTGCGACTGTCCGCGCTCGTCGAGCAGCAGAACATCTCCGCGGCGACCGGCAACGGCAAGGACGCCGGCGTCGCACGCAGCCTGCTCGCCATCAGGTCCTCAGCCCAACAGCACGGCTACACCTGGAAGGTCCGAAGAGGACGCCCGCTGCCCAACGCCATGCTGCACGATCGCTTCCTCGACGAGCAGATGCCCACCCAGCGCCGCCTGCTCTCCGAGCTGTTCGCCGACTCCGACGGCACCGATCAGGGCCTGGGCAAGCTCCTGCAGCACCTCACCAGCTCAGTCCTGCACGGGCACCTCCACGGCACTGCGGCGTTCATCCTCGACACCGAACCGTCCTCGATCGCCGAGGTCGCCACAGCCGGCATCGGGCTCGACGCCTCCCGCTTCGCCCAGCTCTACGGCGCCGTCCTCGTCGGCGCGGTCTCGACGATGGCCCGGTGCGGGCAGCACTTCGGTTGGGAGCTCGGGCCGTGGATGGCCACCGCCCACCAAACGATGAGCACCCTCACACCGTGGATCGAGACCCGGCCACAACGCTCCCGACGCCCCGCTGCACGCCCGTCGGGCGGATCCTCGTTCTTCGCCCCGGCCCACCCCACCCGACCGCTCGACCGAGGCGAGTACGACCGATCGTGATACGCAGGGTTGCCAGTACTAGTTTGCGCATCGTTCTGACCAGCGAGTTTGTCTGATAGGCAGATCTGAACCGGCGTCTGAGCGCACACAGCGGCTCGCACGGCACCAGCTGCTCTAGGTGCTGCGCGGCAGCACGTCGGTGAGCTGCATCAGGTTGCCGAGTTCGAGGTCTGGCCGTGTTTCGTCAGTGTGAGGCTGCTGCAGGTACGCCCATGGTCCGCGTCGCAGCCACGCCGTCCGTAGGCCTGCGGCACTTGCTGGACGGATGTCGTTGTCGAGGCGGTCGCCGACGTACAACACGCGGCTCGGGTCGGTCTGCGTCTCGGTGACCACGTGTCGGAAGAACTCGAGCGACGGCTTCGCGACGCCCCATGTCGCCGAGGCGACCACGAAGTCGACGTCGACGCCAGCTGCTCTCAGAGCGGCTTCAGCTCCCCTGGGCTGGTTTCCCGCAACCCCCACCACGAGCCCGGCCGCGCGGACCCCGCGGAGGCATTCGAGCGCATCCGGATAGAGATCACCCGGGCCGATGTCAGGCGCGACATCCGGCGGCGCGATCCCGAGAAGCGCCCATGCATCTCGGTGGTCGCGCCCCTGGGCGATCACCGATCCGATCGCGGCCATGAGGCTGAACGGCGTGACACCAGCAGCCCTTGCTTGCTCGCTCCATGCTCGTGACTCATCAACGAGCGTCTCCCCCACGTCGAAGACGACCGCACGCAGGTCGGCGAGCACAACGTCTGGATTCACATCAGCAGCATGCCGCACGTCGCCCGAGGCCGGTCGGAGTACGACCGATCCTGATACGCAGAGGTGCCAGTAGTAGCCTGCGTATTGCATCTGATGTAACGCGCGGCCAGCGCCACCACTCCCGGCGCGCAGCTCGATTCGGCCTCTGACCAGTGCAAACGCTCCGAATCTCATACGGGACCGCAGTGCACGGCACCACGGGCTCGCGATGAGCGCTCCTGTGCCGTTGCGCTGACCTGCAGGCCTTGCCCTGGTGTTGCATCGGATGCCCCGAGAACGCGGCCTGGCAGGTCGACGGCCGGACCGACGTCGAAGCGCGCGACAAGTGGTTCTACCAGGCGATCGCGACCTCGCCCGTGATGTTCCGCCGGCAGCCGGGTCAGGGGTCGGTGTACTGGCTGGGTCTGAACGACGCGGACGGCGACTACCTCGACGGCGGTCGCCGCTACCGGCTGCGTCTCCCCCTACCTGTGCCGGCGGGGCTGCTCTGGTCCGTCACGGTCTACGACGCGCAGACGCGCAGCCAGATCAGCACGGAGCAGGGCACCCCTGCTCTGCGGTCGCTGTTCGAGCTCCGGGACCACCTCGACGGCGACGCGATCGACCCGTGGTTCGGGCCCGACGCGCCGACCGACCCCACGGCACCGTGGGTACGGACCGTGCCCGGTCGCGGATGGTTCACGTACCTGCGTGTGTACGGGCCCACCGCGGCAGCGTTCGACGGGTGCTGGGTGCCGGGCGACCCTGAACCCCTCGACTCGGCGGCTACACGATGATGTCGAGGTGCGCGAGCTCGGCAGGGTCCGCAGCGGGGAACGCCGCGGGGTCGAGGTCCCGCTCTGCGACGGTCACGTACGAGGTGGCGCTGACGAGATCGGCGAGCATCGCGTTGGTGACCGGGTGCCGGTCCATCAGGAACGGCCGGACGTCCCGCACGTGGACGGGACGCTCGTCGGGGTAGAACCCCTCGACCCCATGGAGAACGAACCGCCCTCGACGGGCACCATGTCGTGCGTCCCGATGGTCGTCACCCCGCCACGGTACGCACCCCGATCGTCCGTCCGCCCGCCCCGGGCCTTCACCTTGCGGCCCTGGTTCCCTAGAGTGATCGCGACCACGAGCGACGGAGGTCAGGATGCCGAGCACGTCTCACGTCCGCCTCGAGGGTGCGCTGCTCCGGACCGGCCACGCCGTCCACGGGTCGACGGGACGCACGGTGGCGGACCGGCCCCCCGGCCCGCTCCCCCGGCGCCCCTCGGTTCCGGACTTCCACGGTTCTGCCGGAAGCCGGACGAGCTCGTTCGACCCGATGCGCTACTGAGCCGGACCCCGGGCTAGGAGAAGAGCAGCCATGCGCGAGCAGCCCAACATCGTCGTCTTCTTCTGGGACAACCTCGGGTGGGGCGAGGTCGGCTGCTACGGCGGCGGCCTGCTGCGCGGCGCGCCGACGCCCAGGATCGACGGCCTCGCTGCCGAAGGGCTGCGGTTGCTGAACTTCAACGTCGAGGCGCAGTGCACCCCGAGCCGGTCGGCGCTCCTGACCGGACGCCACCCGATCCGTTCAGGCACCCACTCGGTCCCACTCGGAGGCGGCGCGGACGGGCTGACCCGCTGGGAGGTGACCATCGCGCAGGCGCTGGCGGATGCCGGTTACGCCACGGGGATGTGGGGGAAGTGGCACCTGGGCAGCGACCCGGATGAGCGCGGTCCGGTGGACTTCGGGTTCGACGAGGCGGTGTGGAGCCCGCGCACCGCCGACGAGGTGCTCTGGACGATGCAGTCGTACTTCCCCGACGGGCCGGTGACCGCCACGCCGTACGCGGGTACTGAGGAGATCTCCCTCGAGCACCAGCTGGTCCACTCTCGGCGCAAGGGTGAACCCTCCAACGTCGTCGCCACCTATGACGCCGCGTGGCGCGCAGGGTTCGACCGCAAGATCACTGACTGGGCGGTCGACTTCATGCGCCGCTCGACCGAGTCGAGCCAGCCGTTCTACGCGTACCTGCCGTACACCCAGGTGCACATCCCTCCCATCCCCGACCCGGAGTTCGCCGGTCGTACGAGGCGAGGCAACATGGCCGATCTTCTCGCCCAGATGGACGCGTTCACCGGCCGGATCCTCGACGAGCTCGATGCTCTGGGCATCGCGGACGAGACGATCGTCGTGTGGGCGTCCGACAACGGGGCCGAGCCGACCTGGCGCGAGCCCGGCATGGACCCCGATCCGCTCGGCGGCCTCTGGAGCGGCGTGTCCGGGCCGTGGCGCGGCGCGTACTTCACCTCGCTGGAGGGCTCGATGCGCAGCCCGTGTCTCATTCGCTGGCCAGGGGTCGTCCCGGCGGGCCGGGTCAGCAACGAGCTCGTGCACGCCGTGGACCTGTTCACCACGCTCGTGCTGGCCGGCGGTGGGGGCGTCCCTGCGGACCGGCGGATCGACGGGATGGACATGCGTCCCTTCCTGCTCGGCGGCGACGACGCGTCAGGTCGCGACACGGTCCTGTGCTTCCAGGGCAACCGCCTGCAGGCGGTCAAGTGGCGCCAGTGGAAGGCGCACTTCTTCCGGCAGGACGACAGCCTTGACACCTACGTGCCGTACAACGGGCCCCGCATCCACAACCTTGAGTGGGACCCGCGCGAGGAGCACGAGGTCGATTTCCCGCACGGCTGGGTGATCCATCCGATGGCGACGGCCGTTTCGGCGTTCCTCAGGACGCTGGCTGCCGAGCCTCCCATCAAGCCTGGGACCGCTGACCCCTACACGCCACCCGCCTCCGGCGAGCTCCGTGCCGAGGAGCACCTGCAGCTCGGTGCGGTCATCCAGTACGTCAGCTCGCTGAGCCGCACACCCGACGCGCCGCCCGATCCGCAGCACGGGATCACGCACACGTCCGGCTGACGACGCCGAGGCGGTCGTCGTTCCCCCGCTCTGGTCGCGCTGCCGCGTATCACCCGCGAAGGGCGATGACTGGGCTCTTCCCTCGCGGGAGTGTCGCAGGAACCTTCGTTCACGGCGACGTCAGGGGCAGACCGATGCGAGGACAGATCCGAGCTGCGGCGTCGTGCGCGACGCTTCTCGTTCTCGTCGTCGGCTCCGCAGCAGTCTCGTCGGCCAAGCCGGAGCCCGGGGGCGGCCTCGGTGACCCTGCCGGGTTGTTCACCGAGGTCCGTGTGACAAGCCTCGCGAACGGGACCGCCGTCGACGGGTTCGCCGCGCCCGACACGTTCGACCCGCTCACCGGGTACCCGGCGACCGTCCCCGCGGAGTCGACCCCGGAGCCCGCGTCGTTCGCCGGGACCATCGGCATCACCGACCCCGTGAGCGGGCAGAGCGCCCTGGCGTACTGCATCGACCTGTTCACCGACACCCAGGTCGGCGTGCACTACGCGCTGGGCTCGTGGGACGCCAGCAACGTGGCCAACCTGGGCTACGTCGGGTACGTCCTGGAGAACTACTTCCCGACCGTCCCGACAGCGCCCGCCGCAGCGAGCGACGACGTGCGCGCCGCCGCGGTCCAGGCGGCGATCTGGTTCTTCAGCGACCGCTACGTCCTGGACCCCGCGAGCCCCGTGCGTCCGCTCACCGAGGCGATCGTCGCCGACGCGCTCGCGAACGGGCCTGCCGTCGAGCCGGCGGCTCCACAGCTCGACGTCTCCCCCGACGTGCTTCCCGCGCCCTCGACCGGTGAGCTCGTCGGACCCTTCCAGGTCACGGGCGACGGGCCGGCCACGCTGCGCAGCGTCGGGGTGGAGGTCTACAGCGACCCGGACGGCACCACCGTGCTCCCCGACGGCGCGACCGTCGCCCCGGGGACCTCGCTCTGGTCCCGCAGCGTGTCCGCGACGACGCCGCAGGGGTTCGTGCTGGAGCGCGCCGTCACGGTCGTCCAGTCGTCCGTGTACCTGTATGACGGGTCCAACCCCGGGCGGACCGCCGCGCAGAAGCTCGTGCTCGCCCAGACCTCCGACCTCGTCCGGCGCGCGGGTGCGCTGCTGGAGCCCTACCCCGCCGGGTCGGTCACCATCGACAAGACCGTGGCCGGTACGGGCGCCGGACTGCAGGGCGAGGTCGTCCTGACCCTGTCGTGCACTCCCGCCGGTGGCGGACCGATCTCGACGTACCAGGCGACGATCGAGGCGGGCGCAGCGGCGGGAACGAACTCCCGGACCATCGGCGGGATCCCCGCCGGAGCGTCGTGCGCCGTCGAGGAGACCACCGACGGCGACAACGGACTGGTCACGCCATCGAGCCCACCCGTCGTCGTCCCGTCGACCGTCACCATCGCGCAGGGCGCCACTGCCAGCGTCGCGGTCACCAACACCTACGACCGTGCCGTCGGGTCGCTGCAGGTCACGAAGACCATCGCCGGCGCCGGGGCCGGCCTGCAGGGCATCATCGTCATCGACGTCGACTGCGCCGAAGGCACCGGTGGCTACGACCGCACCTACACGATCGACCGGGCGTCACCGGCCGGCGCCTACGCCCAGGCCGTCGTCGCGGGCATCCCCGCCGGCACCGTCTGCGAGATCAGCGAGACCGATGCGGGCGGCAACGGTGCGGTCGTCGCAGAGACGCAGGTCAGCGCTGACACCGTCACCCTCGTCGAGGGCCTGGCCAGCGCGGTCGCGGTGACGAACACGTACTCCGTCGTCGACCCGCGCGTCCCGGACGACCCCACCGTGCCGAACGGCCCCGCTGATCGAGCCGGATCGGGCACCGTGCGCTTCGCGAGCGACGTGCTCGCGGCGAGCGGCGCGGATCCCGTCCCCGGGCTACGGACGGCGCTGATGCTGCTGGCGTCTGGGGTCGCATGCGTCCTGACCGCACACATGACCCGAGCGCGGACATGCCCCGTCCGAGGCTGACTGGAACCCGCGCTGCAACGTCCCGACGTCAGCTTCGATCTCGTGCGGGCGCCGCTGACGTTCTCACCGAAGCCGTGGACGCCGCGTAGACGACGCGAGTACGACCGATCCTGATACGCAGGGGCGCCAGCAGTCGTCGGCGTCGTGCTTCTCGATGCCACAGACCGCCAGGACCGCCTCTCCTTGACGCACGAGCCGGCCCTCTCCCCGAGCAGCACGAACGTCCCGGTGTCCTGCTCGCACCACGTGGTGCTCGTCAGCGCTGCTCGCGTCGCCGGTCGGCCTCGATCGCCCGTCGGTACTCGCCGGTGGTGCGCATGCGCGGTGCGAACAGAAGGGCGACGAGGTACGCGACGACGAGCAGCCCGCCGCTGAACAGGCCCAGGATGACCGCGATGCTGCGCAGCCAGTCGACGCGGACGTCGGCACGGGTCGCGAGCCCGAGGCAGAGGCCGCTGATCTGCTTGCCTTCGACGATCCGGCACAGGAACGGAGCGCGTGCTGCGGGTGCGGCCTCCTCGTCCGAGGAGACGGGACCGAACTGCTCCAGGACGCGCGTCGTCACGTCGCGGTCGATCTGGCCTCCGTCGTCGAGAATGCGCCGGAGCTGATCGCCGATCGCCGCCTCGACGTCGCGGACGGTCTCGTCGCCGGCAGGACTGGCTCCCATCGCCGTGCGCGCCCGCTCGAGGTACTCGAGGATCAGCGCCCGTGCTTCCGCACTCATCGGGAACGCACCGCCGTGTCCGGCGAGAGCGAGATCAGTCATGGTCGTCGTCCTATCGAGTCGAGCGTCGTCGCGAGGGTGTGGATGTACGTGCGGAACGCCTCGAGTTCTCGCCTGCCGAGGTCGGAGATCGCCAGATACTTCCTGGGCGGACCCGTGGGTGACTCGCGCCACTCGTGCGTGACGAGCCCCTCCCGGCGCAGCCGGCTGATCAGGGGGTGAAGCGTCCCGTCCTGGACCGGGAACCCTGAGGCGCGAAGGGTTTCCGCGATCTCCGCCGCGTATCGCTGCTCGTGCTCGACGACAGCGAGGACGGCTGGCTCGAGCATCCCCCGGCGGAGGGCGGCCAGCTTTGCTTCCATGTCGGTACCGTACTGGAGCCCGGTACCTAGCACAAGCAAGGACGGCTTCGCTTCAGGCCCGCCCGCGTCCACGTCACCGTCGTCCTGCGTCGCCGAAGGCCCGAGGCCGGAGCGCCGCGGCCGCTCCCCCACCTCGACGCCGACTCACGCGGTCGAAGTCAGCGGCATGCGCCGCTCCGGTGCCGCCCGCGGTCGTCCAACTGTACAAACACGTTAGTATAGTTTGACGACTGAACTCGCACAGGAAGCACGGTTGATGGAGAACGGGACGTCGAAGCGGCGCTGGGCGCTGCTCGCCACGGTGGGCGCTGGCCTGCTGCTGATCACCTTGGACAACTCGATCCTCTACACCGCGCTGCCGACGCTGACCGCGGAGCTCGGCGCGTCGGGGTCGACGGCGCTGTGGATCATCAACGCCTACCCCGTGATGATGGCCGGCCTGCTGCTGGGCGCCGGCACGCTGGGTGACCGGGTCGGCCACCGCCGGATGTTCGTGGTCGGCCTGTCGGTCTTCGGCATCGCCTCGCTCGCGGCTGCCTTCGCGCCGAGCCCGGAGCTGTTGATCGCGGCCCGCGCGCTGCTGGCGGTGGGCGCGGCCTCGATGATGCCGGCGACGCTCGCGCTGATCCGCCTGTCGTTCGACGATGAGCGTGAACGCAACCTGGCCATCGCGATCTGGGGAAGCCTGTCGGTCGTGGGCGCCGCCTTGGGCCCGATCCTCGGCGGCACGCTCCTCCAGCACTTCTGGTGGGGCTCGGTCTTCCTGATCAACGTCCCCGTGGTGATCGCCGCGCTCATCGCCACGGCGATCGTCGCCCCGCACGACGACGCCGACCCCTCCAAGCGGTGGGACCTCGTCTCCTCGCTGCAGGCCATGGTCGGCCTGGTCGGAGCGGTGCTGTTCATCAAGGAGCTGGCGCACGTCCCCCAGAACTGGGTCACGATCGCCGTCGCGGCGGTCGCCGCCGCGGTCGGGTTCTCCCTGTTCGTGCGCCGGCAGCGCAAGCTCGACGAGCCGATGCTGGAGTTCTCGATCTTCCGGAACAAGGCGTTCAGTGGCGGGGTGATCGCCGCGGCCTTCGCGATGTTCACCATCGCCGGCGCCCAGCTAGTCACCACCCAGCGGTTCCAGCTCGTCGAGGGGTTCAGCCCGCTGGAGGCAGGCCTGCTCGTCGCGACGATCGCGCTCGGCTCGCTGCCCTCGGCGCTCATCGGCGGTGCGTTCCTGCACCTCCTGGGTCTGCGCTTGCTGATCTCGGGGGGCCTTGGTGTCGGCGCGCTCGGAGTCGCGACCACGGTGGCCGCGGTGGCGACCGGCGCCTTCCCTCTGCTGGTGATCGGGTTCGTGGTGACCGGTCTCGGTCTGGGTGGGGCGTTCTCGGTCGCGTCGGCGGCGATCATGGGCAACGCGCACCCCCGCAAGGCGGGGATGGCCGCCTCCGTCGAGGAGGTCTCCTACGAGTTCGGGTCCCTGTCTGCCGTCGCCCTGCTCGGCAGCCTGCTCACCTTCGTCTACTCGGCCACCGTGAAGCTGCCTCCTGGCTCCCCCGACGCCGCCCGTGAGAGCCTGTCGGACGCGCTTGCTCACGCAGGTGGGGACAAGGAGCTGATCGCGGCCGCCAACGCCGCCTTCGACACGTCCTACCTCGTCACGATGGTCGTGCTCGGCGTCATGCTGGTGCTCGGCGCCCTGGTCACGAACCGGCTGCTACGCGCCTACGGGCGTGGGACCGAGGCGATGGAACATGCCGAGAACCACTGATCACGACGTCCGTCGACGGTCGGGCAAGGGAGATGTCACCAGTGCGACAGAGCAACAAGACCGCGATCCTCGACGCGGCTGTCAGCGTGATCGAGGCCGAAGGCATCACCGCGGTCACGTTCGACTCCGTCGCCGCCGCGTCAGGAGTGACGCGCGGCGGGATCATCTACCACTTCCGTTCCCGGGACGAGCTGATCGCAGCGATCCACCTGCACCTCGCGCAGCGCTGGGAGCGGCAACTCGAGGCTGCTTGCGGTATGCGCGCCGGTGATGCGACCGAGCTCGAACGGCTCATCGCCTACGTCCGGGTGGCCACCACGTCGGCCACCCGAGCCGAGCTCCTGATGATGCTCGAGAGCCCGAACAGCGAGCACCAGCAGGCGTGGACCGACGTCATCGAGCGGTGGATCCCGTCGCCCGTCGCCGGGGCGACGGGGGCGTCCAGCTCGCGCACGATCGCGCTCCTGGCGGCCGACGGCCTGTGGGTGAACGATGCCATCGGCAGCAACCGCATGTCGCCAGAAGAGCGCCTGCGCGCTGCCGAGCGGATCATCGGGCTGATCCGTGACGCGTCGGGATCGGTGGGGTAGGACGACCAATCCTGATACGCAGCGGTGCCGGTACTGGTCTGCGTCTTGCGTCTGATGGAGCACGTCTAAGGGCGCTACCCCTCGCTCCGCGCAGAGCCTTCGAACCTCTGACCAGGGTCAACGCCGTGAGTCGGCCATGATCCTGAGATGCGCGGCCGCGGTGGGCCATCAGCGGTGCGACGGTGCCGACGGCATGGCCTGCGGGTCTCCGTCCGGTGTGTGGGGCGCCCTGCCCCGTTCCGGAATCGGCGGTGTCAGACAGACGGGTGCCCGGCTCCTTCCAGTGTCCAGCTCGTCAGAAGGTCGAGCGCCTGCCGCGACGGTGACCCGGGTTCGGCTGTGAACAGGAACAGCACCTGCTCCGGGTCGCCCGGGTTGGTCAGTGTCTCGTACTGGAGGGTGAGGTCGCCGACCACGGGATGGCGGAACCGCTTGTCGCCGAATGTGCGCTGGTGGACCCGGTGCTCCTCCCACCATCGGGCGAAATCGGTGCTGGCGATGGTCAGGGCGCCGACGAGCGCCTGCGTCGCCGGGTCGTCGGGGTCGCGGCCGGCTTCGAGACGGAGGTTCTCCACGACGGTCCGTGCCTGCGCGTCCCAGTCGACGAGACGCTCGCGCGCACCGGCATCGAGGAACATCCACCGCGCGTAGTTCCGGTCACGAGCGGGCATCGCATCGAAGTCGGCGAGCAGGGCGCGGGCGAGCCTGTTCGCGGCGAGCACGTCCGTACGCCGTCCCAGCAGCAGCGCCGGGACGCCGTCCAGAGCGTCGAGGAGCTGATGCAGTCCCTGGCGGGCGCTCTGGGCGCGGACGGGCCGTCGGGACGGGCGCGGGGTCGCGCCGATGAGGTGGGTCAGGTGCGCGCGTCCAGCGTCGTCCAGGTCCAGGGCGGTCGCGATCGCCGCCACGACGCCTGCCGACGGGACGATCCGTCGGCCCTGCTCGAGCCTGGTGTAGTAGTCCGTCGAAACGCGGGCGAGCGCAGCGACCTCCTCCCGGCGAAGACCCGGCACGCGCCGCACCCGGTCGTCCGGAGGGAGGCCCGCCCGGGCGCGGTCGGCCTGGCCGCGGGCACGGCGCAGGAAGTCGGCGAGTTCGCGGTTGACGTCGGCCACCACTCGATCTTCGCGCACCACGTCGTCGCCGCGCCTGGCCCTGCGCGTCCTAGGCGCGAGCCTCCTGGGCTCCGCAGAGCCGGTTGTGCGGCCCCACGACCCCGCCGCCCACCGGAGGCTGAAAGGACCGACGAGAGAGGAACTCCCATGACCTACCCCACCGACCGCCCCGCCACCTGGTTCATCACCGGGACCTCCCGCGGGCTCGGCCTCGCCCTGGTCCGCCATCTGCTCGAGCGCGGCGACCGCGTGGTAGCCACGACCCGCTCGACCGAGCGACTGCTCGCCGCACTCGACGGCGCCCCGAGTGGGAGCCTCCTGGCGCTCGAGGTCGACCTCACCGACCCGCACTCCGTGCACGTCGCCGTCACGGAGGCGACCACGCGGTTCGGCGGCGTCGACGTCGTGGTGAACAACGCGGGCTACGGCTACCTGGGCGCGGTCGAAGACACGAGCCACGCCGACGTGCGCCGCATGCTCGACGTCCAGGTCGCAGGCACCTGGAACGTCCTGCGCGAGGTGCTGCCGGGCATGCGCGCGGCCGGGTCCGGGCACGTGATCACGGTGTCCTCGATCCTGGGGCTCCTGGCCTTCCCGGGCTGGGGTCTCTACTGCGCCGCGAAGTTCGCCGTCGAGGGGCTCACGGAGTCACTGGCCGGCGAGGTCGCCGACCACGGCATCGATGTCACCATCGTCGAGCCCGGGTACTTCGACACGGACTTCCTCCGGCCGAGCTCGCTAGAGGTCGCCACGGACACGGGAGACGCGTACCCGGCCATCGCTTCGATGATCGAGCAGCACCGCGCGATGCCGGGCACCCAGCCCGGCGACCCCGTCAGGGCAGCTCGTGCAATCGCGTCGATCGCGGCGCGTGCGGACGGGCCGCTTCGCCAGCAGCTCGGCTCGGACTCCTCAGGAATGGCGGCGGAGCGGGCGACGGCCCTGGCGTCCGACGTCGCCGCAGCCCGTGACCTCGCGCTGACGACCGACAAGCCGTCCTGAGGGTCGGCGTCGGCGCTCGTCCGCGGAGATCGTCGATGTCAGCACGGTGGGCGGACGACCTCGGGAAACTCGGCCGCCCACCGTGCTCCAGCAGGCGCCGCGGGTGGACCGGAGCAGTTCTCCCCGGCAGTCGGCCGGTGCCCTGATCTGCACGTCGCCCACGAGACGGCGCAGCGGGAGTACGACCGACACGATCCGCAGAGGTGCCAGGAGACATCTGCGCATCGATCTGATCTCGCGTCTGCGGTGATGATGGGTACGGGACGGCTGCGACCCGACCGTGTCATCCGCGGCGTCGTCGGCCTCACGTGAGGCCTTGTCGGCAGGGTGTCGGTGACGGACTGCCCCAGCACGACGTCGATCCCGTGCATCAGTCCGAACAGGGCGCTGGAGATCAGCGCGACCGCGACCTTGCGGGTGCGGCCCCGCAGTGCGGTGAGCAGCGGACCGCGGCTGGTCAGCTCCTCGTCGAAGCCGACGAGCACGCCGAGGGTCAGACCGGCGACGACGAAGTCCACGCCCACCTCGCCCGCGTCGTGCGCCGCTCGCGCAGCGCGGGCCGCCACCAGCCGAGCCACGTCGTGATCGCGGCTACGACGACGGCGCCGACGGCGAGCGAGACGACGGCGCCGCGGCGCCAGACGTTGCTCGCGGAGTCGCCGAACTGGGTGGACGGAACACCGCTGACCGCCTGGACGGCGGCGACGACGAGGTAGAGCGCCTAGATGGCCAGGCCGATCCAGGCTGGGGGTTGCACGCGCACGAGCACTCCTTCGGAAGGGGATGTCAGCGGTGGCGCAGCCGGTCGATCTCGGCGCGGGAGTGCTTGACAGCCGGGCTGACCTGGCCGTCGCTGTCGGACAGGTCGTGCGCCAGGTCCAGCGCGGCGGCGAGCACGTGCTTCTCCCGCCGGCGGCTGACACCCTCGGCCCGAGCCCGCACGGCGGCTCGTCGGTCGCGCCGACGGTGGCTGCGCTCCCCCACCAGCGCCTGGAGCTCGACGTCGGTCAGCACGCCGGCCTCGACCTCGGGGGCGAGGACGTCGTGCAGGTAGCCGCGCTCGCGGTGCGCGCCCCAGCGCAGGGCCAGGAGCAGGATCGCGACGCTGGCCAGGGTGATCGCGAGCATCAGGCCGGACACCGCGAAGCCGTTGCCATCGGCGAGGGCGGCCGCCGAGTCCCAGGTCCCGTGGACGAGCATCGCCCCGAGCACCAGCAGCACCCCGCGTCCGACCCTCCGGGGCTGCGCGCGGGTGCCGACCAGGTAGATGATGCCGGCGGCGAAGATGGCGGTGTACATGGCGTGCGAGGCCACGCCGGTGGCGGACCGCAGCACGAAGGTGTGCAGCACCGAGCCGACCTGGTCGACGCCGAAGTTCTCGTAGGCGCTGTTCTGGCCGTAGAGCATGTCCTCGAGCACCTGGAAACCCAGCCCGACGAACGCGCCGACGATCAGCCCGTCGTACACGGTGCGGATGACGCGCGGCGCGAGGCCGAGCAGCAGGACGAAGACGGCGGCCTTGGCGGTCTCCTCGACGAACGGCGCGGTCAAGCCGGCCTTCCAGTCGGTGGCCCACGCCTGGCCGAACAGCTTGCCGTACAGGTCCATCAGGGCGGCGTTGCCGGGCAGCGCCATCGCCCACGGCGCGGCGATCCCGCCGCCGACGAACGCCGCCACGGCGAGCGAGGCGGGGGTGCGCTCGTAGCGGTCGACGTGGCGCAGGAACAGCACGAACAGCAGGCCGAACACCCCGGCCGACCCGACGGCGGCGAGGTTGGCCTCCGCGAACACCTCGGCCGTCGGGGCAGCGAGCTCGTACAGCTGCCGCGCGCCGAGCGCGACGGCGAGCAGGTACACCCAGAAGCACAGGTTGCGCGGCTGCAGGAGGCGGAACCGGGCGCCCCACCCGGACTCCTCGATCGCGGCGGCGCGCCGCTGCTCCAGGCCCGGTGCGGGGACGGTGGTCGTGGTCATCGCGTGGCCTCCTCGGCGGTGAGCGAGGCGATCATCGCGTCGACCTCCCCGGTCAGGGCCGTGACCTGCGCCGGGGCGCCGACGACCTGGATCTCGATGCCGGTGCCGTCGACGACGAACGCCGTCACCGTCCCGGTGCTGGAGGCGGAGGTGAAGTCCTGCTCGACCCCACGCAGACCCGAGGCGGTCGTGACCGCACGCTCGTCGCCGGAGACGTGGAAGCCGCTGCTTCCCGCGCCGGTGATCCGCTCAGCCTGGGCGAGCAGCCGATCGGGCTCCTCGGTGAACGGCCCCTGCAGGATCGAGAACACCACGCCGTCCTTGACCAGCACCGTCTGCTGGGCGGACTCCTGCCCGCTGCGGGTGTCGTCGGTGGTCCGCAACCCGCTCACCACGCCCCACCCGGGCGCCGCCGTCAGCGTCGTGCCGTCGGTGACCTGGATGGCCTCACCCGCCCGGATCGGGTCGTCCCAGGCGACCTGGGCCGCGACCCACGGCGCGACCCACGCCCAGAGCGCGATCACTCCCAGGGCCACCAGCGCGTACGGGATGGACCTGCGGTCCATCCCCAGCCAGCGGTGCTCCACCGGCACCCGGACCTCGTCCACACGCGCTGTCAACACAGCGGCCCCCCGGCGCTCGACTCGACCTGTGAGGGAACTGTGACACGGAAGGCCTCGCCGGGCGAGGCCTTCCGACCTATGGATCGCTCCTCGTGGTGGTCGTGCGGTTCCCGTCCCGTTACCTTCGGCGACATGCTGCCGGAGGCCCCGTCGAGCGACTACCTGCTGCTCACGCTCATCATCGCCGTCACCGGTGGTGTGCCCTACGCCGTGATGCTCGTGGCTCCGGTGGTCCTGCGGCACCGTCGCGAGGCGACCGAACCGCGACGGACTGCGCCCGCCTGGGTGCTGGTGGCGGTGCCCGTGCTGCTCGTCGCGTGGTGGTTCGCCGCGGCGTGGCTCTTCCTCGCGGACTGACCCGCGGGTCCGCCTCGTGGCTCGCCTGGTCAGCGCTCCGCGCCGCGCAGGGCGACGAGCGCCGCGTGGTGCTCCGCGAGCATCGCGTCGGCGTCGATCCCCCCGGCCTCCGCGCGGGCCCATCGCCGGGCGGACTCCCGCACCCGGTCCGCGGGGTCGTCGGGCAGGTCCTCGTCGAACCGGCGCAGCAGGACCCGCTGCGCGACCTTCGGGTGCGCGGAGCGGGCCTCGACGTCGAGACGGGCACCGAGGTGCCGGACGAGGTCGGGGTCGCCGTCGTGCTGCGCGAGCCGGGCGCGCCTCACGACGGCGGACTCGGACGGGGTCCCACCGTCGGAGTCGCCCGGGGGGCCCGCCCGCGGGGGGGGGCGCGGCGGGGGTGCGCGCCCCGGGCGCCCCCCCCGCCGGCGGACTCGACGGGGGTCCACGCGTCGTAGTCGCCCGTGAACTCGACCTGCTCGGCACCCGTGACGGCCGTCCGGGCGGCGTCGAGGTCCCCGGCGACGTAGGCGGCCCAGGCGTCCGCCGCGCGGGCGTCCCACGTCGCGGGCAGCCACGGCACCGGTCCGTCGACCGGGGTGAGCCGGTCCCCGTCGGCCGGGCGCAGCGCCGCGTCGCCGGGCGCGGACCGCACCGTGCCGTCCACGAGGTGCACGGTGACCGTCGTGCCGTCGGGGTCGAGCCACTCGACCCGGTCCACGGGCGAGCCGGTCAGGCCGTCGTCCAGCACGACGGCGCCCTCGGGGAGGTCGCGCAGCAGCATGCGGGAACCGTACTCGGCGGGGCGTGACGGCGGTGGGTGCGCGGTGGGACGATCGTCGAGGCGCCGCACCCCCGTCCGGAGGTCACCATGACCAGCAGCCGCACCCACCCGGGATCCCACCCGCGCCGCTCGTTCCTGTCCTTCCGGTCGAGCGGGTCGGTGCTCTCCGTCGGGTCCACGGACTCGGTGCTCTCCATCGGCAGCATCGGGTCCGTCGCGTCGGTGGGGGGCATCAGCTCGATCGCGTCCGTCGGCTCGATCGCGGCGGTCGCCTCGATCGGGTGCTGGCTGGCCGTGGGGTCGGTGCTGTCCGCGGTCTCGGTCAGGTCGGTGCTGTCGTGGTGCGCGTCGGGGGCGAGCCTCGCCGCCCCCGAGAAGCACAGGCGGTAGGCCGGGGGCTCCTCACGCCCCGGTGCCTGCCGCGGCCGTCCGCACGGCTGCGAGCGCGGCTAGGACCGGGTCGAGCCGCAGCCCCTGGGCGCTGCGGGGCACGCGCGCGGCCGCGAAGCCGCGGACCAGCCACCCCGCGACCTCCTGGGCGGCGTCCGCCGGCAGGGTGTGCGAGGCGTGCTCGTGCGGGACGGCCACGGTCAGCAGCAGCCGGGACCGTGCCGCGGAGTACCGCATGGTCGCCGCGAACCCGCCGGCTCCGTGGTCGGTCGTGCTCCCGCCGATCCACACCTCGAGGTCGAGGAGGCCGACGCCGTCGACGGCCACCGGGGCGAGCGCCGCCTTGAGGCGGTGCCGGACCGCGACGACCCCGGGCAGGAAGGTCGCGCCGACCTCCGGGCCGCCCATGCGGCCGCCGAGCGTCACGTCCACGGTGCGGTCACCGCTCCCACCGGTCGGCCGGCAGGTCCTCCCCCGGCCCGACGGCCGCGAGGTCGGCGAGCGCCGCGTCGACCTCGTGCCGGTGCAGCGCGTACTGGACCGGGTAGTCGACGCCCTGCCCGCCGACGGTGAGGTCGATCGTGTCGTCGTCCTCGTCACCGTCGGGCTGGTCCGCGGTGACGGCGTTGGCGACGGAGTCCCCCGCGGTGGCGGTGAGCACGAAGCGCTCGGGCCCGCCGCCGACCATGACCTCCCACTCCCCGATCCGGTCGGCCACGAGCGTCTCGTGCACGCCGTCGAGTCCGTCCACGCGTGCGGCCAGGCTGGTCATGAGCCCAGGCTACGGTGCGGTGTCAGTTGATGATCTCGCCGCGCGCGTCGGCGGCGAGGACGGCGAGGCGCGCGCGCCAGGTGGCCAGGGCCTCGGGGCTGAGCCGGGGCCAGCCGTCGACCTCCCGGACGACGCGCAGCGGTGCGGTGCTGCGGTAGGACCGCGTGGGGTTGCCGGGGAACTTCTTGTCGGTGACGTTCGGGTCGTCCTCGTAGGAGCCGGTGGGCTCGACCTCGTAGACCCGGGGCGCGGCGTCGCCGGGCGCCAGCTCGGCTGCCAGGCCGGCGCCGTCGACCACGGCCGTGAAGTAGACGTGGTTCATGACGACCTCGGGCCGGTAGTTCGACCGGAAGCCCGCGGTGAGGAGGTCGCCCTCCCCCAGATCGGCCTTCGTGCCGTGGAAGAACGGGCCCGTGTCGCGCACCTGGTTCACGTCCCTCAGGGTAGGCGGCGGGGCTCCGTGGCACCATGACGCCGTGGACGACTGGCACGAGGAGGGCGCCCCGGTCGACGCGGCGCTGCTGGCCGCGACGGAGCGCGCGATCGGCACCGTGCTGCCCGCACCGCTGCGCGAGTTCTGGGCCCGGCACAACGGCGGGTGGCCCGAGGATGACGAGCCGCATCCGCTCGGGGTGCACGGCTACGTCCCGCTCGGCGAGGGCCCTACCTGCGTGGTTGCGCTGCACGCTGATCTGGTTGACGCCGATCCCGACCTCGCGGGGCTGATCCCGTTCGCCTACGACGCGGGCGGCAACACGTTCCTCGCGCCGGGGGCCGGGGCGGACGACCGGCCGGTGCTGTGGCTGCACCAGGAGGGGGCGGCGGTCGCGCTGGACCACCCCCTGGCGGCGTTGCTGCCGCCCGACGCGCGCTAACCGAGCAGGTCGAGCAGCTCCCGGGCGCGGGCCCGCTCGTCGTCGAGCACGTCGTCCGCGTCGGGGAGGTCCGCGGCGAGGGCCTCGGTCAGCACCTCCCGCGCCGCGGCCGCGTCGTGCTCGGCGAGCAGGTCGCCGAGCACCACCAGCGCCTGCACCCGCACCGTGCCCGCGGGCGCACCGTCGAGCAGCGCCCGCAGGGTCCGCTCCGCGCCGGCGGGGTCCCCGCGGTCCGCCAGCATGAGGGCCTTGTGCAGCGCGAGCCGGTCGTCCACGCCGGGCACGCTACCTCGCCGGACCCCGACGACGGCGCTCGCGCAGGTTCCACGACGCGAGGTACGCGCCCACGGCGAACTGCGCCGCCGCGACCACCGCGCTGAACACGCGCTCGTCGAGCGCCGCCGACACGCACAGGTAGAGGCCGCACAGGGCGACGACCGCCCCCGCGACGATCTGCGTGGTGCTGCCGGGCCGCCTGGACGTCTGCTCCTCAGCCATCACGCGAGTCTGCCAGGGGCGGGTCGGGCGCGCGGTGGGAACGGGTCAGCGACCGACCGGCTCGACCCCGAGGTCGGCGAGCAGGGCCACGACCCGCCCGCGGATCTCGTCGCGGATCGGCCGGACCGCCTCGATCCCCTGCCCGGCGGGGTCGGCCAGCGCCCAGTCCTCGTACCGCTTGCCGGGGAACACCGGGCAGACGTCACCGCAGCCCATCGTGATGACGACGTCGGACGCCTGGACGGCGTCGGTGGTGAGGACCTTCGGGCGCTCCGCGCGGATGTCGATGCCGACCTCCAGCATCGCGTCGACGGCGACCGGGTTGATCTGGTCCGCAGGGAGCGAACCGGCGGACCGGACCTCGACGGCGCCGCCGGACAGGGCCCGCAGGAAGCCCGCGGCCATCTGGGAGCGCCCGGCGTTCTGCACGCAGACGAACAGGGCGGAGGGGGTGGACATCGGGGTTCCTCGAGGAGTGTGCGGCGGGCGTTGCGCCGAGCGTACGGGAGCCGCCCGACCTCGCCGCGACCTGGCGACCGGCCGCGTCACCGCCCGGTGGTCGCGCTCGCGGCGACCGCGACGCTCGCCGCCGTGATCGTCGCGATGGTCCGGCGGACCGCCTCGGCCGCCTCGGCGGCGCCCCAGTCGGCGGCCTCCAGGGCCTTGCCCCGGTCGTGCACGGCACCGGACCACGGGATGTCGCGGTGCAGCGCGGGCAGGCTGCCGCTCGCGGACAGCAGGGCGGCGAGCGCCGCGGTGCGGTCGTCCGGCTCGGCGCCGTCCACGAGGGCGGCGCGGACCGGGGCGAGGAGCGTGTCGCGGCGGCCGGTGCCGCCGTCCACGAGGGCCTGGGTGGGGAACAGCCCGAGGAACCGGCGACGTTCGGTGCGCAGGTCGCCGCGGACCACGAGCCGGTCCACGGTGGGCGCGCGCAGGACGGGGCCGATCTCGGCGATGAGGACCTGCACGTCGACGGGGCTGCGGGCGGCGCGGTCCCAGGCGGGACGCAGCAGCGGGTCGCCGGGGGCGTCGCCGGTGGCCTCGACGAGGCGGCCGCGCCAGGTGCTGCGGTCGGCGATGACCAGGCGCTCCTGGACGGCGAGGTCGACCAGGACCCCGCCGGCGAGGACGTGGAACAGCGGCATGCCCTCCCCCGCGAACGTGCCGGAGCGGGGGTCGAGCAGCAGGAGCAGCAGGTCCTCGACGAGCGCGGGCCGGTCGGGCACGGGCGGATCGGGCACGGGCGGGTCGGGCACAGGTGCGTCGGGCGGGACGGTCATCGGTCCTCCTCGGGGGTGACGGTGATCCGGTGCGCGCGGTCCGGGGCGATCGGAGTGGCCGCCGCCGGGGTCGTCAGGTGTCCGCGGCCAGCTCCGGGAAGTGCTGCCGCAGCTGCTCGGGCGTCACGCTGAGCGGGACCAGGTCGGCGGCCTCGTCGAACGCGACGGCCACGAAGTCGGCGTCGACGGTCTCGTCGGCGACCAGCACCTCCCGCGCCGCGGCGGCCGCGCGCGGGAACACCCGCAGGTACGTCTCGTACACCCGGTCCCACTCGACGAAGTCCTCCGTGGCGACCGCCTGCGCCGCCGCGGCGACGTCCTGGCAGCGCGCGGCGAGCGCGTCCTGCGCGGCGTCGGGCTCCGTGAAGTACGGCAGGTCCGCGCCCGACCAGCGCAGCGCGTCCTCGCGGTCCGGCATGCCGAGCTCGTCGGCGTAGCGCGCCACGACCGCGGCCAGCGACTCGTCGGTGCCGACGGACACGCACGGCCAGGCCATGGCGGTGCCGTCGCCGTAGAACTCGTGCGGGACGGCGCCGTACACGTGCTCGTCGGGGTGCGCGGTGCGCACGGCACGGACGGCGGTCACCACCTGGGCGGTGGCCGCGGCGAGCAGCGCTTCGAGGTCGAGCCCGGTGGTGGCGTCCACGGCGCGAGCCTAGCCGGTGCGCCGGTGGCCATAGGGTGACCGCATGTCGACGGCAGCGCAGCAGGTCACGACGCGCAACGCGCGCTTCCAGCAGTGGCAGGCGCTGCTGACCAACCGGAACAAGCGGCAGCGGCTGCGGCAGTTCGTCGTGCAGGGCGTGCGGCCCATCACGGTCGCGCTGGAGCAGGGCTGGACGGTCGAGGCGCTGCTGCTCGACCGCGACCGGACCCTCTCGCCCTGGGCGCGGGACGTGCTCGGTGCCACGGACACCGTGCGCTACGCGCTGTCGCGCGACCTCATCGCCGAGCTCGGCGAGAAGGGCGACGACGCCCCGGAGCTGGTGGCCGTGCTGCGGATGCCGGAGGACGACCTCGCGCGGGTCGAGGTGGGTGCGGACTTCCTCGGGGTGCTGTTCGACCGGCCGACCAGCCCGGGCAATCTCGGGTCGGTCATCCGGTCCGCGGACGCGTTCGGCGCGTCCGGGGTCGTCGTCTCGGGGCACGCCGCCGACCCGTACGACAGCGCGGCCGTGCGCGCGAGCACGGGTTCGCTGTTCGCGGTGCCGACGGTGCGGGTCCCGTCGCCCGCGGAGGTCCTCGACCGGATCGCGGCGCGCCGTGCCGCCGGCGTGCCGGTGCAGCTCGTCGGCACCGACGAGCACGGCGACGCGGAGGTGTTCGACGCCGACCTCACCGCGCCGACGCTGCTGCTGGTCGGCAACGAGACGAGCGGGCTCAGCGCGGCGTGGCGCGAGGCGGCGGACGTGATGGTGCGGATCCCCATGACGGGGTCGGCGAGCTCGCTGAACGCCGCGAACGCGGCGAGCGTCGTGCTCTACGAGGCGCGTCGGCAGCGGCTGGCGGCAGCGCGCCGCTGACGCCAGGCCGTCAGCGGGTCAGGGGCGTCGGGGCGTCAGGCGGGGACCATCGCGGCGCGGACCTGCGCGACCAGCGCGTCGGGCACCTCGGTGAGGCCGTGGTCCTGCGTGGCGTGCGCGGCGACCTGCGCCAGGATGTCGTCCTCGGTGCCGGTGAACGCACGGGCGCAGCCCGGGACCACGTCGCCGCAGCGGAATGCCTTCATGGGGTGTCGTCTCCTCGTCGGTGGTCGGCCCGGTAGGGCGACCTGTGTCCTCTATCGGACGATCGCGTCCGGTCCTTCATCGCTGAGCGCCAGCATCACCCGGTCCAGGTCCACCACGCCGACCACGGCACCGTTCGCGTCGGTGCACACCAGCGGGTCCCAGCGCTGCTGATCGGGGCGCAGCATGGCCCGTCGCGCGACCTCGACCACGGACGCGCTCGGCGCGACGGTCATCGCCGGGACCCAGTCGCCCGCGCGCGTGCGGACCTGCTGCACCAGCCCGTTGGCCGCCAGGCGCACCCCGCCGTCCTCCCCCGCCGCCACGGGTCGCACCACGCTGGCGACCGCTCCGGTGAGCGAGACCCGCGCGGCGGTGGCCCGCAGGTGCGCCGCCTGCCCGGGCACGAGGTCGGTCACCAGGTCGGGCCCGGGCCGCCCGAGGGCCCAGCCCTGCCCGAGCGGCACGCCGAGGGCGACGACCGCGTCGAGCTCGGCGGCGGTCTCGATGCCCTCGGCGAGGATCCAGCCGTCCATGCGCCCGACGAGGTCGCCGAGCACCTGCACCAGCGCGCGCTTCACCGGGTCGGCGTCGAGGCCGCTGATCAGCGCGCGGTCGAGCTTGACGACGTCGGGCCGCAGGGCGAGCAGCAGCTCGAGTCCCGCGTAGCCGGTGCCCGCGTCGTCCATGGCGACGAGGGCGCCCGCCGCCCGGGCGCGGTCGAGCACGGTACGGCCGTCGTCGTCGGCCCGGCTGTGCTCGGTGAGCTCCAGCACCAGGCGGGAGAGGTCCGCGTGCTGCCCGAGGACGTCGGCGACGCGGTCGTCCGCGAGCAGGTGCGGGTCGACGTTGACGGTGAGGAACGTGTGCGGCGGCAGGTCCGCGCGGCGGGCCACGGCCCGCTCGAGCACGCGCGCCTGGAGCGCGGCGTTCGCGCCCCACCGGTCCGCCGCCGCGAACCACCGGTCGGGCGACGCCTGCCACGGTCCGGTGAACCGCGACAGCAGCTCGTAGCCCGCGACCGTCCCGGCCGCGAGGTCGACCACCGGCTGCGCGTGCAGGGCGTGCAGGGCCGGGTCGTCGAGGACCGCCCGCAGCGCGTCGCGCCACCGCGGGTCGTCGGTCGGCGGCGGGTCCGGGTGCTCGTCCGTCACCGGCTCCCCCTCGGGTCGTGCCGGCGTCGGGCGCGCCGGGCAGGTCGTCATGGTCGCCGACGGAGCGACGCCCGGGTTCGCGACGCGCCGGGCGGGCCCGGAGGAGGCCGGGTGGAGACTGGGTCCACGACGACGAGGCGGCACGCGATGGCGCGAGACGGGACGGGGTGGGGGCACGTGACCGGGACGGGCGGGGCGGACGGGATGGACGGGACGGACGGGGCGGGCGAGGCAGGACGACGGGAGTTCGTGGACGCGGACCTGTCGGGGGCGCGGTTCGTGCGGAGCAGCCTCGCCGGGGCGGTGCTGCGCGGCGTCGACGTGGACGGCGCGGACCTGGACGCGCCCTGGCTGCCGGAGGGGCGGTTCCTGGTGAACGGGGTGGACGTCGTCCCGTACGTCGAGGCGGAGCTCGACCGGCGGTTCCCGGGCCGGGCGCTGCGACGCGCGACTGACGCCGACGGGCTGCGGGCGGCGTGGGCGGCGGTGGAAGCCACCTGGGCGGCGACGCTGGAGCGGGTCGCCGCGATGCCCGCGGGGACGGTCGACGTGTCGGTGGCCGGCGAGTGGACGTTCGCGCAGACCCTGCGGCACCTGGTCATGGCGACCGACACCTGGCTGCGCCGCGCGGTCCAGGAGGTGCCCGAGCCGTACCACCCCATCGGCCAGCCGAACACCGAGTACGCGACCGACGGCTACGACCTCGCGGTGTTCAGCGCATCCGTGCCGACGTACGCGGAGGTGCTGGCGGTCCGCGCGGAGCGGGTCGCGATGGTGCACGAGCATCTGGCGTCGCTCACCGACGCCGACCTGGTCGGCGTGCGCCGCAACCCGTGGGGGCCGGAGCACCCGGAGACGGTGCTGTCCTGCCTGCACACCGTGCTGGAGGAGGAGTGGGAGCACCACCGGTACGCCGTGCGGGACCTCGACACGATCGCGGCCGGACGGGCGTGAGCCGGCTCAGGCGCCGGTGACCAGTCCGAGCACGAACGGGCCGAGCAGCAGGCCGAGCAGGAACGCCCACCCACCGGTGAGGCGGCTGCGGGGCGCGACGAGGGTCCGGCGCGACCACAGCGGCGTCGGCTCCAGCACCAGGTACGCCAGCGCGACCGGCCAGGCGGCGCCCCACAGCCAGAACCACGCCCACCGCGTCGCGAGCCGCGGCTCGGGCCCGGCGGCCAGCGCCACCACGAACCCGACCGCCCACGCGGCGACCGGCAGCGCGGCGACGGTCACCGAGCCCGGCAGCATCAGCCCGGTGGGCGGCATCCGGTCCACCGTGACGACCTCGACGTCCCGGGGCGACGCCGCGGCGGCCGCGAGCACGTCCCGGCCCTCGTCCTCGCCGGGGTCGTCCGTGCCCTGGTCACCGGCGAACCGGACGGTGTAGGTCCCCGTCGCGGGCCGGCCGTCGCCGGACCACCGCACGGCGTAGGTACCGGCCTCCCCCGGTGCCGTCGGCCGCTCCAGGGTCACGGCGGCGACCTCGACCGCCGCCAGGGCGCTCAGCAGGTCGTCGACGCTGCGCTGCACGGGCTGGAGCGCGGCGCCCACGACGGCGACCAGCAGCGGCACGAGCAGGGCGAGCCGCACGAGGAGGTGCCACCGGCCCGAGGGCAGGACCTCGCGCGGGAGGTCGACGGCGCCGTCGAGCGGCGGGTCGATGACGTCGGTGGTGGTGGCGGAGGACATCGCCGTCCACGCTAGCGGGGCGACGCGCCGCGGGTGGGAGGTTCCGGCGACCCGGATCCGCAGGTCAGCCGCTGGGCTTGCTGGGCCTGCTGGGTTCGTCGGGCTTGCCGGGCTTGCCGGACTTGCCGAGCGCGGCGAGCTTGCGGGCCAGCGTCTCGCGGTCGCGCGCGCCGGGGCAGCGCGCGACGGCCGTCGCCAGCGCGTCCCGGGCCTCGTCCGCGCGTCCCAGGCGGGTCAGCAGCTCGCCCCGCACGGCCGGGAGCAGGTGCGTCCCGGCGAGCGCCTTGTCGGTGGCGAGCGCGTCGACCAGCGCCAGCGCCGTGCCGGGGCCGCGGGTGTGCGCGACGGCGACCGCGTGGTTGAGGTCCACGACCGGTGACGGGGCGATCCGCGCCAGGGCCTCGTAGAGCAGCACGACGCGGTCCCAGTCGGTCGCGGCGACCGACTTCGCGAGCGCGTGCTGCTCGGCCACCGCGGCCTGCAACCCGTACGGGCCGAGCCCCCGGCCGACGCGCCCGGCGGCGGCGAGGGCGGCGCGCCCCCGCCGGATCGCGGCGCGGTCCCAGCGGCGCCGGTCCTGGTCCTCCAGCAGGACGGCCGACCCGTCGGGCGCCGTGCGGGCGGGGAACCGCGCGGCCGTGAGCTCCAGCAGGGCGAGCAGCCCCAGGACTTCGGGCTCGTCGGGCTGCAGCCGGGCGAGCACCCGCGCCAGGCGCACCGCCTCGCGGGCGAGGTCGTGCCGGATGAGGTCGTCCCCCGACGTCGCCGACGAGCCCTCGGTGAAGACCAGGTACAGCACCGCGAGGACGCTGCCCAGCCGCTCGCGCCGCTCGGGGCCGTTGGGGACGGCGAACGGCACGCGCGCCGCCCCGAGCGTCCGCTTGGCCCGGGTGATCCGGGCCTGGACGGTCGCCGTCGGCACCAGCAGCGCCCGGGCGATCTCGTCGCTGGTCAGCCCGCCGACGACGCGCAGGGTCAGCGCCACCTGCGCCTCGCGGGACAGCACGGGGTGGCACGCCACGAAGATCAGCGCGAGGACGTCGTCGTCCACCCGGTCGGGGTCGGCGAGCCCGTCGGCGCCCGCCGCGGTCCCGTCGAGCCCGCCGCTCGCGTCGAGGGCGCGACCGATCGCGGCGTACCGCTCGTCCAGCGCCGCGCGCCGCCGGTAGGCGTCCACGGCGCGGCGCCGACCCGCGGTGATCAACCACCCCGCGGGTCGGGCGGGCACGCCGTCCCGCGGCCAGGCGACCAGCGCCTCGGCCAGCGCCTCCTGGGCGACGTCCTCGGCGAGCGCCAGGTCGCCGGTGGACCGGGCGAGCGTGGCGACGATCCGGGCGGCGTCGGTCCGCCACACCGCCTCGACGGCGGCTCGCCCCGCTCCCGCCGTGCTGGTGGCGGGAGCGGGGACGGCGTCGGGGTCGGGAGCGGCACCGTCGGTCAGAGCTGCCCGGTGCGCTCGCGCCACGCGCGCTCCCGCTGGATCCACGGGTTGTCCTGCGGGAACTCGTCGATGCTCGCGATCCGGCGGACCTCGATCCGGGAGCCGATCCCGGCCACGGGCGCCCGGCGCGCCCACTCGACGGCCTCCGCCCGGGACGCGACGTCGAGGATCCAGAACCCGGCGAACAGCTCCTTGACCTCGCCGTACGGGCCGTCAGTGACCAGCGGCGGGGTCGCCGAGTGGTCGACCACGACGCTCTCGGCGGGGTCGTCGTCGAGCCCGTCCATCGCGAGCAGCACGCCCGCGGCGACGAGCTCCTCGTTGAACCGGCTCATCGTCTCGATGGACCGCTCGTACTCCTCCGCCGACGGCGGGGTGGCCGGCGGCGCGGCCTGCTCGGTCGAGCGCAGGATCAGCATGTACTTCACGGTGCACCTCCGGGTGGGTGGGGGGTCCGGGGCGGACCCCCGCACCCCCTGGTCGAACGGGGACCCCGCGGATCGACACCGGGCCGGATCAGACCGAGGCCGGATCAGACCACGGCCGGTTCAGACCGGCCGGATCAGGCGGGCGGGGCCGGCTCGGTGCCGGTGACGGTGGTGAGCAGGATCGCCGCGTCGCTCAGCGCCTCGACGCCGTGCCGGTCGTGGGTGAGCGTCGTGAGGAACCCGGCGGGCAGCGTCTCGACGTCGTCGGCGGTGGTGACGGCGACCGTCCCCCGCAGCACGAGGATGCTCCCGGCGGGCGGCGAGGAGTGCTCGGCGAGCCGGGTGCCCTTGGTCAGGGCGATGACGGTCTGCCGCAGCGGGCCGTCGTGCACGACGAGGTGCGCGCTGCGGCCGTGCGGGTCGGCGTGGGCGAGGTCGATGCGGTCCTGCGCGAGCTGGTGGGTGTCCATGCGGGGCCTCCCGGCGTCGTCGGCGGTACTCCCCCACTCAACACGCCCGGGGCGTCCGGGGCCATCCCGACCCGCGCGCGCCTATCGACTGGCGGTCGGGACGCCGCGGGTGCGAGCGTCAGGACCATGACGCACGAGGACATCTGGACCGAGGCGACCGCAGCGCGGTACGACGAGTCGAGCGCCGCGATGGCCACGCCGGAGGTGCTGGGTCCGACGATCGACTTCCTCGCGGCGCGGGCGGCGGGCGGTGCGGCGCTGGAGCTCGCGGTCGGGACGGGCCGGGTGGCGCTGCCGCTGTCGGCGCGCGGGGTCCCGGTCGCCGGGATCGAGCTGTCCGCGCCGATGGCGGCCCGTCTGGCGGCGAAACCCGGTGCCGAGCGGGTCCCGGTGACGATGGGCGACATGAGCACGGCGACCGCCCCGGGCCGGTTCCGGCTGGTCTACCTCGTCTACAACGGGATCACGAACCTGATGACGCAGGACGCGCAGGTCGCGTGCTTCCAGAACGCAGCGCGGCACCTGGAGCCGGGCGGGGCGTTCGTCTGCGAGGTGTTCGTCCCGCAGCTGCGCCGCCTGCCGCCGGGCGAGGTGGCGCTGCCGTTCGACGTCAGCGACGCGCACCTGGGCTTCGACCGGTACGACGTGGTGCACCAGACGCTGGTGTCGCACCACTACACGCGCGAGACGGACGGCAGCACCAGCACGGGCCGGTCGCCGCACCGGTACGTGTGGCCGGCCGAGCTGGACCTCATGGCCCGGATCGCCGGGATGGCGCCGACCGAGCGGTGGGCGGACTTCACCGAGGCGCCGTTCGAGGCGGAGAGCCCGTCGCACGTCTCGGTGTGGCGGACGCCGGGGTGACCGGGGCGCTCAGCGTCCGGCGACCGTCTCCCGTCGTTTCTGCTGCGCGGGTCGCGCGGGCTCGTGCTCGCCGTTCCACACCTGGATCGCGCCCCAGATCGACGCCGCGATCGGGACGGCCAGGACCGCGCCGGTGATGCCCGCGAGCACGGTGCCGACGGTCAGGGCGACGAGGATGACCAGCGGGTGCAGGGCGAGCGAGCGCGCCATCACGACGGGCTGCAGCAGGTTGCCCTCGAGCTGGTTCACCACGACGACGATGGCGACGACGATCAGCGCCTCGGTGAACCCGTTGGCGACGAGCGTGACGAGCGCGGCCAGCACGCCGGCCAGCGTGGCGCCGACGAGCGGGATGAAGGCCAGCAGGAACACGAGCACCGACAGCGGGATCGCGAGCGGCACGCCCATGATCACCAGCCCGAGCCCGATGCCGATCGCGTCCACGGCCGCGACGATCGCGGTGCCCCGGACGTAGCCGCCCATCGTCCCGACGGTGCGGCTGCCGATCCGCTTGCCGCGCGCGTAGTGCGCGCCCTCGAACGGGCGGAGGAGGAACTCCCAGATCGCGGGGCCGTCCTTGAGGAAGAAGAACAGCACCACGACCATGACGGCGAACCCGGTGAGGAAGTTCGCCCCCGCGGACAGCCCGGCCACCGCGCCCGACCCGAAGGTCGACGAGGTGAGGAACCCGGTCACGGTCTCCCGGAAGTCGGCGATCTGCTGGTCGGTGATCTCGATCGGCAGGCCGGACAGCGAGTCCTGCAGCTCCCCGAACCCGGCGACGGCCTGGTCCGCGAGCGTGTCCCACTGGTGGATCACCGAGTACACGACGGCCGTGAGGATCCCGCCGAGCACACCGACGACCAGCACCAGCGCGATCCAGGTCGCGGCGATGGACGGCATGCGCCGACGCAGCCACGCGACCAGCGGGTACATGGCGCTGGCCAGCACCAGCGCGATGAGCACCGGCACCACCACCAGCGTGAGCCGGGTGATCGCCAGCACCGCCACGGCGACGACGGCGAGCAGCGCGAGCACCTGCACGGACCGGGTCCCGATCCGGCCGAACCCGTCCGCCCACAGCGCCCCGGCCCCGCGCTCCGGCGGTGTGCCCTGCGGGGCGACGACCGGCGCCTCCGACGTCGACCTACGTCGCCCGAACCACATGTGCCAGTCCCTCTCGTCCGCCTGTGTGACCTCGGACGTTACGGGTCCGCGGGCCGGGGCGCGAGCGACGTGCCGTCTCCACCCGCCTCCACCTCACGGCGTACCCGGGGATCAGCCGTGAGGCCGACGACACCCGCACCCCCGCGCGGCAGGCTGGGGACATGCCGCAGGACCGACCGCACCGACTCGACGACGCCCGCGCCCGGGACCGCCAGACGCTGATCGCGCGGCGGCGCCGGGCCCGGACGCGGCTGCCCCTGGACGTGGCGCTGCGCCTGACGATGGACCCGGCCCCGCGCCGCGGGGAGCCCGCCGCCGCCCGCTGAGCGCGCGGTCCAGGCCGGTCGCCTCGGCCGCACCGCTCAGGCCGGGCGGGCCCAGGTGTACGGGTGGTCCCGGTCGACCCGGGTGTACTCCGCCCCGCCGAGGCCGCCGACCAGCCGGTCCGCGAGGGCGCGCCCGGGGTCGCTGAGGATGGCGTCGTGGATCGGCGCGGCGACCCGCGGACGCACGGCGCGCACGTAGTCGACGGCCTCCGCGAGCTTCATCCACGGCCCGGCGACGGGCACGAGCAGCAGGTCGACCGTCGCGCCCGCGGGTGGCTCGGTGAACGCGTCGCCGGGGTGCAGCGCCCCGCCG
This sequence comes from Cellulomonas triticagri, assembly GCF_003696205.1. Taxonomy (GTDB): domain Bacteria; phylum Actinomycetota; class Actinomycetes; order Actinomycetales; family Cellulomonadaceae; genus Cellulomonas; species Cellulomonas triticagri. Next base: position 21,230 of record NZ_RFFI01000009.1, on the reverse strand, counting down.
TCGACCAGGTACCCCACGTTGTGCGGGACCGGGACGTCCGGGTGGATGAGCGCGTGCCGTTCGCCCGTCACGACGACGGCGAACCCCGCCGCCTCGACCTCGTCGCCGGCGACGACCGCGTGCAGCCGGTCGGCGGGCGCCCCGGCGGCGGTGAGCACGTCGAGGGCGCCCTGCGGTCCCCGGACCCGCAGGTCGGGGTTCCGGTCCAGGGCGGCGACGAGGGCGGGGGCGTCGACGTGGTCCGGGTGCTCGTGGGTGAGCAGCACCGCGTCGGCGTCGTCCAGGACGGCCGCGTCCCCGAACGCCCCGGGGTCGACGACGAGGCGCCGCCCGTCCCGCTCGAACCGGACGCAGGCGTGGCCCCAGTGGGTCACCGTGATGTCAGCCATGGGGCCAGCATCACCCCCGGCGCCGACCCCGTCGAGCCGGGCGCCCGGGGTCGTGCGCCCGGGGTCGCGCGAGGGGCAGGTCGAGGACCGAGCGGACCGGGCCCGCAGGTCAGGATCGCGCGAACCCGCCCGCGCCCGATAGCGTGTGCCCGTGCTGGTGCTGGGAGTGTGCTCGCTCAAGGGCGGCGTGGGGAAGACTTCGGTGACCCTCGGGCTCGCCTCGGCCGCGCTGGAGCGCGGGCTGCGCACCCTGGTGGTGGACCTCGACCCGCAGGGCGACTCCACGCTCGCGCTGGCCGTGTCCGGCGCGCAGGGCGACGTCGCCGGGCTGCTCGACTCCCCGTCCGCCGAGACCCTCGCCGCGGCGACCGGGTCCAGCGCGTGGGCCGACGCCGGGCTCGACGTGCTCGTCGGGTCCGCGGCGTCCTCCCGGCACGACGCCTACGACGGCGCGGTCATGGACCTGGACCGGCTGCGGTTCGCGCTGGCCTGGGCGCACGACTACGACCTGGTGCTCGTCGACTGCCCGCCATCCCTCGGCGGCCTCACCCGCACCGGGCTGACGGCGTGCGACCGCGCGGTGGTCGTCACGGAGCCCGGCCTGTTCTCGGTCACCGCCGTCGGCCGCGCGATGCGGACGATCGACGACCTGCGCCGCGGGCCCGCCGGGCAGCTGCAGCCGCTCGGCGTCGTCGTCAACCGGGTCAAGGCCCGGTCGGTGGAGCAGGCGTTCCGCCTGGAGGAGCTCCGCGGCCTGTATGGGCCGCTGGTCCTGCAGCCGTTCGTGCCCGAGCGCGCCGCGCTGCAGCAGGCGCAGGGCGCCGCGCAGCCGGTGCACGCGTGGCCCGGTGCGGGGGCCAAGGAGGTCGCCGGGACGTTCGACGAGCTGCTGGACCGCGCGCTGCGCGCACCGCGCACCTGAGCCCGCGCACCTGAGCGGGCTCGGCGCGCCGCCCACGCGCCTCAGCGCGTGGCCGGCGTCCCCTCGGCGCAGCCACAGCTGCCGCGCGGGACCAGCCTCGTGGGCAGCGTCCGGGACTCCGCCGCCGACGTGGGGTCGGCCAGCCGGTCGGCGAGCAGCCGGACCGCGGTGCGGCCCATGTCCTCGAACGGCTGCCGCACGGTGGTGAGCGTCGGGGTGGACATCCGCCCGGCGAGGATGCCGTCGAACCCCGTGACGAGCACCCGCCCCGGGACGTCCACGCCGTGCGCCGCCAGCAGGTCGAGCACGTGCAGGGCCGTCTGGTCGCTCTGGCAGACCAGCGCCCGCGGCAGCCGGTCGGCGGCGACCGCCTCGTCGAGCGCGGTGACCCACGCCGTGGTGGCCAGCACCTCGTGCTCCGGCCGGACGGCGGTGCGCTCGGGGAGCAGCCGGGCGACAGCGTCGCGGAACCCGGTGAGCCGGTCGGCGAAGTCGTACATCGACCCCTCGCCGACGAACGCCAGGTCGGTGACGCCGTGCACGCCGACCAGGTGCTCGACCACGCCAGCCATCGCCCCGCGGTTGTCGACCGAGACGTGGCTGAACGACGGGTCGGCGCCGGGCGTACTGAACGCGACCAGCGGGATCGACTGGGCGATGCCGCGCACGGCGTCGAGGCTGTGCGTGCCCGGGAAGATCGCCAGCCCGTCGACGCTGCCGGCGACGTCGGCGACGGCGGTGCCGCTGGGCGCGCCGGAGGCGAGCAGCAGCGGCCGCCCGGCGGCCCGGCAGCCGAGGGCGAACCCGCGCTCGACCTCGTCGACGTAGAGCGGGAACACCCGGGGGTCGGGCTCCCCCACCGGGCCCGTCGCCGCGACCGGCGCGGCGTGCGGGGCCGGTGCCGCCGGGACCCCGGCACCCGCCTCCCCGTCGGCGAGCATCATGTCGAACGCGTACAGCCCGAACGCGCCCGTGCTCCCCCGGGCGAGGCCGCGCGCGCTGGCCGACGGCGCGTACCCGAGCTCCCGGGCCGCGTCGAGCACGGCCTGCCGGGTGGCGTCCTTCACGCGGCCGGGCTGGCGGAACGCGAACGAGACCGTGGTGATGGACACCCCGGCGCGCTCGGCGACGTCGTAGACGGTGGGTCGGCGTGCCACGGAGCTCCTCGACGACGAGTGGCGCGAGGCGCGGACCGCGACCCCGGGGTGGGTTGACAGCCGCAGTCTACACGCTTAGATTCGGCCACATGTAATGCGCATAACATGCATTGACCGGACTGTTTGTGCAGGTCAGCGTGGTGGCGCGGCGCATGCCCACCCCATCGTTCAAGGAGGAACGCATGTTTCGTCGTACCGTCCGGCGCGCGCTCGGCGCCGCCGCAGTGACGACCCTCGTCCTGGTCCCCGTCGCGGCCTGCGGCCGCTCCGACGACGCGCCGGGCTCCGGCTCCGCGGAGGCCGGGACGGTCGCCGACGAGGCCACCGGCGAGATCGAGATCTGGGCCGCCGCCGGCAACGGCGACGTGCTGAAGACCCTCGGCGAGCAGTTCACCGCCGACCACCCCGAGGCGTCGATCACGGTGACCGAGATCCCCTGGGGCGAGATCATCACGATGAACCAGACGGCGGTCGCCTCCGGCACCGGCCCGGACATCGTGATGACCGGCGCCGACCAGACGGCGTCCGTCATCGCCATGGGCGGCCTCGCGCCCGTCCCGGACGACGTCTTCGACCCCGACGACTTCTACCCCGCCGCCGTCGCCTCGGTGACCGGCGAGGACGCCCGCTACGCGGTGCCGTGGTACGTCGAGACGCGGTTCCTGTTCTACCGCGCGGACCTCGTGGCCGAGCTCGGCATGGAGGCCCCGACGACGTGGGAGGAGCTCGAGGAGCTCAGCGGTGCGCTCGCCGCGCGCGAGGGCGGCGAGTACGGCCTCGGCCTCCCCCGCCCGATCGAGAACCCCGCGCAGATCATCATCCCGTTCCTGTCGCAGGCCGGTGGCGAGGTCACCGACGGCGACGCGTGGACGTTCGACACCCCGGAGTTCGTCGAGGCGCTGGACTTCTACCAGGGCTTCTTCGAGCGCGGCGAGGCCCCGCTGTCCGAGTCGGAGGCGACGTTCGAGAACGGCCGCCAGCCGCTGCTGATCACCGGGCCCTGGATGGTCGACACCTACCAGGAGCTCGTCGACACCGGCGCGGCCCCCGAGGGCTTCACGGAGGACTCGGTCGGCATCGTGCCGCTGCCCTCCGGCGCGGCGAACAACGACTCGTACATCGGCGGCGGCAACCTCGGCGTGTTCGCCTCCTCGGACAACCAGGAGTCGTCCTGGCTGTTCCTGCAGTGGCTGCTCGAGGACGAGCAGCAGAAGACGCTGTTCGACGAGGCCGGCTCGTTCCCGTCCCGCCTGGAGTCGGCGGAGTACGAGCCGATCGTGGACAGCCCGGTGATGTCGGTGCTCAAGGAGCAGATGCCGAACACCGTCGAGACGCCGAGCTACCCGTCCTGGTCGCAGATCGGCGAGCAGATCGGCATCTACGCCGAGCGCGTCGCGAACGGCCAGATGACGTCCCAGGAGGCCGCCACCGCGATCCAGGCGGAGGCCGACCAGATCGGGTTCGGCTGGTGAGCAGCACCACGACAGAACGGCGCACACCGCCCGCGACGTCGCGGCGGCCGGGGAAGACCGTCTCCCTGGCCGCCCGGCGGCGCCGGACCGCCGTCGTCGCGTGGCTGTTCGCCGCGCCGTTCGTGCTCTCGTTCGGCGTCTTCGGACTCGTCCCCCTGGTGAGCTCGTTCGGCATGTCGTTCACCGACCTGCGCGTGAACGACATCCGCAACCCGTTCGCCGTGGACTTCATCGGCCTCGAGAACTTCGCGACGGTGCTGGGCGACTCGACGTTCCTGCGCGCGCTGAGCAACACGCTCGGCTTCGTGGTGGTCGGCGTCCCGCTGTCGCTGTTCTCGGCGCTCGTGCTCGCGGTGATGCTCAACTCGCTGGGCCGCCGGGCGGCGACCTTCTTCCGCGTCGGCTACTACATGCCGGTCGTCACGACGATCGTCGCCGTCGCCGTGGTGTGGCGGATCATGTACCAGCCCGACGGGCTCATCAACTCGCTGCTCGCGAGCATCGGCGTCGACGGGCCGAACTGGCTCGGGGACACCCGCACCGCGCTGCCCGCCCTGACGCTGATGGCCGTGTGGCGCAGCATCGGCTCGAGCATGGTCATCTTCCTCGCCGGGTTGCAGGCCATCCCGACCGAGGTCAAGGAGGCCGCGATGGTCGACGGCGCCTCGACGGTGCAGCGGTTCTTCCGCATCACGATCCCGATGATGATGCCGACGATCCTGCTGAACGCGATCCTCACGACGACCGGCTTCATGCAGTTCTTCGACGAGCCGTTCGTCATGACCAACGGCGGTCCGCTGCAGTCGACGACGTCCATCGCGCTGTACGTGTTCAACCAGTTCCAGTGGGGGAACTACTCGGTGGGTGCCGCGGGCGCGTACGTGCTCTTCGTGCTCATCAGCATCTTCGCCATCATCCAGTTCCGGTTCTTCCGGCAGAGGACATGACCATGACGACCTCGACCCCGCTCGCCCCGCCCACGACCGCCGTGCCGCTGGCACCCGTCGTGCACCGGCGCCGCCGGCGCCCCACCCCCGGCCGGATCGCCCTGCTCGTCGTCCTGTCGGTCGGCCTCGCCGGCACGCTGCTGCCGTTCGCCTGGATGCTCCTCGGGGCGTTCAAGACGAAGGCCGAGATCATGCGCCGGCCGATCACCTGGTGGCCGGAGGCACCCACGCTGGACAACTTCCGCGCGTGGTTCTTCGAGTTCGACATGACGCGGTACTTCGTGAACTCCGTGTTCCTGGCCGTCGTCTCGGTCGCCACCACGCTGCTGTTCTGCTCGATGGTCGGCTGGGCGCTGGCCAAGCTGGAGTTCCCCGGCAAGAAGGTGCTCATCACCGTCGTGCTGTCCACGATGTTCGTGCCCGGCATCGTCACCCTGATCCCGCAGTTCGTGCTCATCGCGAACCTGAACATGGTCGGCACCTACTGGGGCCTGATCCTCCCGGGCATGGTCGGCGCGTTCGGCGTCTTCCTCATGCGGCAGTTCATGCTCGAGATCCCGGACTCGCTGCTGGACGCGGCGCGCATCGACGGCGCCGGCGAGTTCCGGATCTTCGCCCGGATCGTCATGCCGCTCTGCCGGGCGCCGCTGGCGACGCTCGCGATCTTCACGTTCATGGGCTCGTGGAACGGGTTCCTGTGGCCGCTGATCGTCTCGCAGCGCGACTCGCTCTACACGCTGCCCGTGGCGCTGGCGCTCTACACCAGCCCCACCGGCGACAAGGGCGCCGAGTTCGGCCTGCAGATGGCCGGCTCCGTCCTGATCATCGTGCCCGTGCTGATCGTGTTCGTCGCCATGCAGAAGCACTTCGTGCAGGGCATCGCGATGACCGGGATCAAGTAGCACCCACCACCCCCGGCGGGGCCCGCGCGGCCGCGGGCCCCGCCCCGGAAGGACGCACCATGACGCACTACACCGACCCGACGCTGCCGGTCCCCGACCGGGTCGCCGACCTCCTCGCCCGCATGACGCTCGAGGAGAAGGTCGGCCAGATGATGCAGCTGTCCGCGCCGGACGGCATCGAGGAGCAGGTGCTCGAGAAGCACGTCGGCTCGATCCTGCACGCCTCGCCCGAGCTGATCCTCCAGGCCCACGACCTCACCGACCGGACCCGGTTGCGGATCCCGCTGCTCGTCGGGGAGGACGCGATCCACGGGCACTCGTTCTGCGACGGCGCGACGATCTTCCCGACCCAGCTCGGGATGGCGGCGTCCTGGTCGGCGGACCTCGTCGAGCGGATGGCCCGCGCCACCGCCGTCGAGGCCGCCGCGACGGGCCTGCACTGGACCTTCTCCCCCGTGCTCTGCATCGCCCGGGACCTGCGCTGGGGCCGCGTCGGCGAGACGTTCGGCGAGGACCCGCACCTGATCGGCGAGCTCGCGAGCGCGGCCGTGCGGGGCTACCAGGGCACCGGGCTCGCGGACCCCACCGCCGTGCTGGCGACCGCGAAGCACTTCGCGGGGTACTCCGAGACCCAGGGCGGGCGGGACGCCTCCGAGGCGGACATCTCCCGCCGCAAGCTGCGGTCCTGGTTCCTGCCGCCGTTCGAGCGGGTGGCCCGCGAGGGCTGCGCGACCTTCATGCTCGGCTACCAGACCATCGACGGCGTCCCCATCACGGTGGACGACTGGATCCTCACCGACGTGCTGCGCGGCGAGTGGGGCTACACCGGGATGCTCGTCACCGACTGGGACAACGTCGGCCGGATGGTCTGGGAGCAGCGCGTGCAGCCCGACCACGTGCACGCGTCCGCCGCGGCGGTGCGGGCCGGCAACGACATGATCATGACCACCGCCGGGTTCTTCGAGGGGGCGCAGGAGGCGGTCGCCCGCGGGATGGTCGCCGAGGCCGACCTCGACGTCGCGGTCTCCCGGATCCTCGCGCTGAAGTTCGAGCTCGGGCTGTTCGAGGACCCCCGCCGCCCGGACCTCGCCACGATGGGCGCGGTGGTGGGCTCGCACCAGGACCTCAACCTGGAGATCGCCCGGCGGTCGCTGGTGCTGCTGCGCAACGAGGGCGTCCTGCCGCTGCCCGCCGACCGGCCGCGCCGCGTCGCCGTGGTGGGCCCGCTGGCCGACGACCCGCAGACGCAGCTCGGCGACTGGGCCGGGTCGTCCGGGCAGGTCGGCGCGATGGCGCACGGCCAGCCGCGCGCGATGATCACGACGGTCCTGGACGGCCTGCGCGCGGCGGTCCCCGAGGGCTGGACGGTGACCTACGCCCCGGGCGCGTCGATCCTCACCCACGTCGAGGACCCCGAGGGCCCGTTCTTCCCCGACGGCCAGCCGCGGCCCCCGATCGCGGCCCCCGCGCCGGTGGACGAGGCGGAGCTCGCCGAGGCCGTGGCGGCGGCGCGTGCCGCGGACGTCGTCGTGGCCGTGGTCGGCGACCGCATCGAGCTCGTCGGCGAGGGCCGGTCCACCGCGACCCTGGACCTGCTCGGCGGGCAGGTCGCCCTGCTGGACGCGCTCGCCGCGACCGGCACGCCGGTCGTCGTCGTGCTGCAGGCGTCCAAGCCGCAGATGCTCCCGCCGTCGGCGATGAGCGCCGACGCGATCGTCTGGGCCGCCAACCCCGGCATGACCGGCGGCCGTGCGCTCGCCGAGCTGCTGCTCGGGCAGATCGAGCCCAGCGGCCGGCTGCCGATCTCGTTCGCCCGGCACGTCGGCCAGCAGCCGACCTACTACAACCAGGTCCGGGGGCAGCACGGCACCCGGTACGCCGACCTCACGCAGGACCCGGCGTTCGCGTTCGGCGAGGGCCTGTCGTACACGACCATCGGGTACGAGGACCTCGTCATCGAGGACCCCGACGTCACCGTCGACGGCACCGTCCGGGCGCACGTGACGCTGATCAACACCGGGGACCGCCCCGCGCTCGAGACCGTCCAGGTCTACGTGCGCGACCTGGTCACGTCGGCGTCCTGGGCCGACCGGGAGCTGAAGACCTTCACGCAGGTCGAGGTGCTGCCGGGGAGGTCGGTCCGGGTCGACCTGGCCGTGCCGGCCGGGGCGTGCACCCTCGTGGACGCCGCCGGACGGCGGGTGGTCGAGCCGGGCGGGTTCGAGCTGCTGGTCGGACCGAGCAGCCGGCCGCGCGACCTGCTGGTGGCGGGGTTCCGGATCACGGACGGGGCGGCGTCGTGACCGCCGCGCGGGTCGCGGTCGTCGTCCCCGAGGTGGGCGAGGCCGACGCGGTCGACGGCACGGAGGTCGTCGACCCGCTCTCGTTCCCCGTCACGCCCCGGGGTGGGCACAGCGGGTACGGCACCGGAGCCGCCGGGCGCGGCGACGAGGTCGGCGACGAGGTCGGCGACGGGCCGTTCGGCCGGGCCGTGACCGCGTTCGCGTGGGGCGCCGCGCTGACCGCCCTGCTCACCGCGGCGAACCTCCCGCTGGTGGCCGCCGCGCTGCTGCTGCGGCCCGAGCCCTCGCTCGCGTGGCTCGTGGCCCTCGCCGCCGTGCCGCTCGGCCCGGCGCTGGCCGCCGCGCTCTACGCCGTCCGGGAGCACTACGTCGCCCCCGGAGTCCCCGTGCTGCGGGCGTTCGGCCGCGGCTACCTCCGCAACTGGCGGGACGCCGCGGTGCTCTGGGTGCCGGCGTGCCTGGTCGGGGTCGTCGTCACGACCGTCGGCGTCGGCGGCCGCGCCGCGGGCGTGCCGCCCCTCGTGACCGGGCTCGCGCTCGGCACCGCGGTGCTGCTCGCCGTCGTCACGCTGCACGCGCTCGCCCTGCGCACCTTCTACCGGCTGCGGTCCCTGGACGCCGTCCAGGCCGCCGTCTACTACCTCGGCACCCGCCGGCTCGCCTCGCTCGGCGTGCTGCTGCTCGTCGTCGGCGCGGTCGTGGTCGCCGCGGCCGCCTCCGACGCGCTGCTCGTGCTGCTCGGCGGCGCGTGGGTGTGGGCCTGGTACCGCGCCTCCGCCGCCACGCTGCGCGACGCGGGCGCCCGCTTCCTCGCCGGGACGCCCGGCACCGACCGCCCGACCGCCACCACCCCCGGGACCTGAGATGACCGACGCACCGATGCTCGCGCGCACCACCGACCGGACGACCCTCGTCGACGCGGGCGGTGGCCTCACCGTCCGCCTCACCCCCGCCGGCGACGTCGCCGAGATCGGCGCCCCCGACGGCCACCGCCTGAACCTGTACCGGGTCGGTGAGCACGACGCCGCCATCGCCGGGCCGTACCTGCGCCGGACGACGGCCGACGGCGTCATGGATCACGTCGCCCTCACCGGGTCGAGGTCCAGCGCCGCCTGGTCCGCGCACGACGGGGCGGTCCGGTGGACCGGCTCCGGTCTGGGCACCGCGTGGACCGTGCACCTGGTGCTCGACCCCGCGCGCCCGGCGCTGGTCTGGCGGGTGGCGCTGACCGCGACGGCACCGGCCGACGGCGCCACCTGGGACGTCGCGACGACGCAGGACCTCGCGCTCGCCCCGGTGGCCGCCGCGCAGTCCTCGGAGCCGTACGTGTCGCAGTACGTCGCGCACCGCCTCGCCCCGTCGGCGGCGCTGGGCACCGTGGTGCTGTCCCGGCAGACGATGGCGTCGGCGCCGGTGCTGCCGCTGCTCGCGCTCGCCGTGGCCGAGGGGTCCGCCGGGGCCGGGACCGACGGGTTCGACCTGGTCGGCACCGCCGCGCGTGCCGGGGCCGTGCCCGCGTTCCTCACCGGGGAGCCGTGGCCCGACCGGGTGCGGCAGCACGAGATGGCGATGGCCGGGCTGCTGTCCGCGCCGACGACGCTGCCCGAGCCGACCGTGGTGCACGTGGTCGGCCGGTACTGGCCGGACCGCCGCGGGGCGATGCTGGACGCGGTGCCCGACCTGGAGCTCACCGTGCCGGACCTGGTCGCGCTGGCGGACGCCCGGGCGGACGCAGGGGCCGCCGACGCACCCGTGCCCGCGCCGTCGCAGGCGCCGTCACTGCTCGCGACGGCACCCCTGCTCGGCGGCGACCCGCTCGCCGACGACGACCTGCTCGCCCTCGGCGCCGGTGCGCGGCACGTCGAGCACGACGACGACGGCCAGGTGCTGTCGTACTTCACCGACGGCGGCGTGCACGTGGTCCGCGGCGAGAAGGACCGCACGCTGCTGCGCCCGCACGGGCACGTGCTCCTCGCGGGCGACGCCCTGTCCCCGGACCGGCCGGTGCTGTCCACGACGGTGTTCGCGCACGGGGTGTTCGGTTCGCACACGGTGCTCGGCAACACGTCGTTCGACACGTTCAGCAGCGTGCACCGCAACCACCTCAACCTGCTGCGGTCCAACGGCGTCCGGGTGCTCGTCCGCACGGACGGCGGCGGCGCCGACGACGGGCCCGGGGGCTGGCGGCTGCTCGGAGCGCCGTCCGCGTTCGTGCTGGACGTCGGCGAGGCCCGCTGGGTGTACGTGCTCGGCGACCGCCGGGTCGAGGTGCGCACGGTCGGCGACGCCGCCCGGGACGCGCTGCTGCTGGAGGTCACGACCTCGCACCCCGCCGACCTGCTCGTGACCACGGATGTCGCGCTCGGCGAGGGCGCCTGGTCCGCCCGGGAGTCCGGCGGCGCGCTGGTCGTCACCGCGGACGAGGGCACGGCGACCCGCGCCCACCACCCGGGGCTGGCGTACGTGCTGGCGGCGACGCCGGGCGCCGAGGTCACCGGGGACGCCCCGCTCCTCGGCTCCCCGCACGCCACCTCCGTGCTGACCGTCCGCGCGACAGCCGCGACGACGCTGCGGGTGGCGACCACCGCCGACCGGTCGGGCGGGAGCAGCGCCGATGTCGCCCGCGACCTCGTCGCGCACGGGCTGGACGCCGCGCACGAGGCCGCCGGGCACCGCGCGACCCTCGCCCGGCTGACCCGCGGGCTCACCGTGGCCGAGGGGTCGAGGTTCGCCGAGCTCGGCGTCCTGCTGCCCTGGTGGGCCAACGACGCCCGCGTGCACTACCTCGTCCCGCACGGCCTGGAGCAGTACCAGGGCGCGGCGTGGGGCACCCGTGACGTCTGCCAGGGCCCGTTCGAGCTGCTGCTCGCCGCCGGGCTGCTCGACGGCTGCCGGGACGTCGTGCTGCGGGTGCTCGGCGCCCAGGGCGTCGACGGCACCTTCCCGCAGTGGTTCATGTTCGACGCGTACGCCGAGATCTACCAGGAGCACGCGCACGGCGACGTCGTGCACTGGCCGCTGTTCGCGCTCGGCCAGTACCTGCGCGCCTCCGGCGACCTCGACGTGCTGCACGCCGAGGTCCCGTTCCGCACCGGCGAGCCCGCGACCGTGGCCGACCACCTCGACGCCCTGCTCCGGCACCTGGAGACCGACCTCGTCCCCGGCACGTCGCTGCCCGCGTACGGGGACGGCGACTGGGACGACACGTTGCAGCCCGCGCGCTCGGAGATGCGCGCCTCGATGGCGTCCACCTGGACGACCGCCCTGGCGGTGCAGACGCTCGAGCTCGCGGCGGCGCAGCTGCGCCGCGGCGAGCTCGAGCACGCCGCCCTGGCCGACCGGATGGCGACGCTGGCGTCGGCGATCACCGCGGACCTGCGGCGGCACATGCTCCCCGACGGCGTCGCCGCCGGGTTCGTCACGGTCGCCGACGGCGTCGCCACGCCCGTGATCCACCCGCGGGACACCGCGACCGGGCTGACCTACCGGCTGATCCCGATGACGCAGCTCGTGCTCGCCGGGGTGCTCGACCAGGCCGAGGCCGACCGGCACGAGGCGATCGTCCGGGAGCACCTGCTGTTCCCCGACGGCGTGCGGCTCACCGACCGGCCCACCCGGTTCGCCGACGGGGAGACCGAGTCGTTCCGGCGCGCCGAGCAGGCCGCGTTCTTCGGCCGCGAGGTCGGGCTGATGTACGCGCACGCGCACATCCGGTGGGCCGAGGCCCTCGCCGCGCTGGGACGCCCCGACGTCGGCGACGAGCTGCTGCGGCTGTCCCCCATCGGCATGGGCGACCGCGTCCCGAGCGCGACCCGCCGGCAGCGCACCTGCTACACCTCGTCGTCCGACGCGACCTTCCCGGACCGCTACACCGCGGCCCGCGACTTCGGGCTGCTGCGCACCGGCGAGGTCCCCACCGCCGACGGGTGGCGGGTGTACTCCTCGGGCCCCGGCATCTACCTGCGCCAGGTGCTGCACGCGCTGCTCGGCCTGGACGAGCGGCACGACGCCCTCGTGGTCGGACCGACGCTGGACGCGGCCGACGACGGGCTGGAGGTCGCGCTGACGCTCGCCGGGGCGACGCGGACGGTGCGGTACCGCGTGGACCCCGCGGCCACCGGCGTCACGGTGCGGGCCGACGGGCGCGACGTGGCCACGACGCCGGTGCCGCACCCGTACCGGTGGGCGAGCGCGGCGCTCGACCCGGCGGGGCTCGACGGGGTCGCCGTCCTGGAGGTCACGACGCCGCCCGGCACGGCGGCGTGAGCCCGGCGCTCCGCGTCGGGTCGTACAACCTGTGGGTCGCGCACTGGCCCGCGACGCCGACGTACGACCGGGTGCCGCTGGTGCGGGCGGCGTTGGACGCCGTCGACGTGCTCGGCACCCAGGAGGGCACCCGCGCGCACCTCGACGCGCTGACCGACGGCACCGGGTTCGCGGCCGTGGGACGGTCGCGGGACGGCGGGAGCACCGGGGAGCACTCGGCGGTGCTGTGCCGCACGGCGCGCGTCGAGGTGCTGGAGCACGGCGACTTCTGGTGCTCCCCCACCCCGGACGTGCCGAGCACCGGCTGGGACGCGACCACCTACCGGCGGATCTGCACCTGGGTGCGCTTGCGGGACCGTGCCGACGGCGCGCGGGTGGTCGTGCTGAACGCCCACCTGGACCACGAGGGGGCGCGGGCCCGTGTCGAGTCGGCGCACCTGCTGCTCACGCGGGCCGCGGCGGTCGCGGCCGGCGACCCGGTGGTCGTCACGGGCGACCTCAACGCGGAACCCGGCAGCGAGCCGCTGCGCGTGCTGCACGCGGGCGGCCTGCGCGACGCCCGGGCGCTGACGGCGACCCCGCCGACCGGCCCGGTCACGACGTTCACGGACCTGTCGGACCTGGGTCGGCCCGGTGAACGGCGCCGCATCGACCACGTGCTGGTGGGCCCGGACGTCGGCGTCGAGGGGTACGCGGTGCTCGACGCCCGACCCGGCGGCCGGTACCCGTCGGACCACGACCCGGTCGTCACCGCGCTCCGGCTGCCGCTCCCCGGCTGACGACGACCGCCCCTGACGACGACCGCGTCCGACGAGAAGCGGCCGGGGACCACGAAGGCCCTGGGACCCCGAACGGCCCGGACCCCACGGGGTCCGGGCCGTTCGTGCGGAGTGTCAGCCGGCGTTGCGCGCGCGGCGGCGCTCGGCGAGCTCGTCGTGCCCGTGGGCGACCGTGCCGTCGTCCTCGGCGCGCTCGGTCGGCAGCTCGGCGAGGCTGCCCTCGACCTCGCGCCAGACCCGGCCGACGGCGATGCCGAACACGCCCTGGCCGCCCTGCACCAGGTCGATGACCTCGTCGGCGGAGGTGCACTCGTAGACGCTGGCGCCGTCGGACATCAGGGTGATCTGCGCGAGGTCGTCCACGCCGCGCTCGCGCAGGTGACCGACGGCGGCGCGGATCTGCTGCAGCGAGACGCCGGTGTCGAGCAGGCGCTTGACGACCTTCAGCACGAGGATGTCGCGGAACGAGTAGAGGCGCTGCGTGCCGGAGCCGGTGGCCGGGCGGACGGACGCCTCGACGAGCCCGGTGCGGGCCCAGTAGTCGAGCTGGCGGTAGGTGATGCCGGCCGCACGGCAGGCGGTGGGCCCGCGGTAGCCGGTGGTCTGGTCGAGGTCCGGGAGGTCGTCGCCGAACAGGAGCCCCTGGGCGCGCTGGGGGACGCTGCCGGCCGCCTCGGCTGTCTGCTCGGTGCCGCTCACGGGGGTCCTCCAGTCGTCGCGTCCGCCCTCGCCGGTGCGGCGTCGCGGTGTGTGCTGATCTGGGTGCAACGCTAGGGCCGTCGCAGGGGGTGGTCAACGACCGCCGCGCCCACGAGTCTCGGCGTGTCGCTCTCGGCGTGTCTTACCCTCCACCTGAGGTTGAACCTCGGGGTGGCGGGCCGGGCTCCCCGCGCTCGAAGTCGTCCGGCGACACGTGGTCCAGGAACTCCCGGAACTGCGCCACCTCCTCGTCCGGGCTGGTCCGCCCGGCCTCCTCGGCGGTGACAGGCGCGGCCTCCAGACCGGCCTCGGCCAGCACCTCCGTCGCGCACATCACCGGGCACCCCACGCGCACGGCGAGCGCGATCGCGTCCGAGGCCCGCGCGTCCACGCGCACCCGCGGGTGCCCCAGCACCAGCGCCGCGTGGAACACGCCGCCGACCAGCTCGGTGATCTCGACGCGCTCCACGGTCGTGCCGACGGCGCCGAGCACGTCCCGCAGCAGGTCGTGCGTCATCGGGCGCGGCGGGACCACACCGGCCTGCGCCGTGGCGATGGCCCCGGCCTCGGTCGCGCCGATCGCGATCGGGACCACGAGCTCCCCCACCGGCTCCAGCAGCAGGACCACGAGCTCGTCGTCCCCGGGGTGCCGGCGCACCCCCAGGACGTCGAGCTCGACCAGGTCGTCCTCGTGCATGGGGCCCACGCTACGACGGCACGCCGCGGCGCGCACCGCCCGGCGGTCCCGGGCGCTCGACCACCGGAGGATCAGGGGGCGAGGTCCGCCACGCCCGCGCGCACCAGCGCGGTGTTCAGGCGCGTGCAGAGCTCCCCCACCTCGGCGGCGACCGTGCTCGCCCGCCCGCGCGCCGACGGCGAGGACTGCCCGCGCCACGGCGCGACCACGGCCTCGACCATGTCGACCTGCCGGTCCGCCGCGCTGCGCAGCGCCCGCAGGTGCCGGGCCTCCAGCCCGTGCTCCGCCAGCGCCGCAGCGACGACCACGACGTCCTTCGCCCACGCGTCCAGGTGCCCGGACGCGGACGGCCGCAGCACGCCCGCCTGCACGAGGTCCTGGACGACGCGCTCGTCCACCGCCGCCTCCCGGGCGAGGGCCGCCGTGGTGTAGCGCGCGTCGACCGGGCCCGAGCGCGGGACGCCGTCCTCCGTGACGATCAGCGCGGGCCCCGGGCCGTCGAGCTCCTCGCCCGCGTCCAGCGCCGCGAGCCGCTCGCCGATGACCTTGAGGGGGACGTACCGGTCGCGCTGCTCGCGCAGCACGAACCGCAGCCGCTCCAGGTCCGCCGGGCTGTACTGCCGGTACCCCGCGGGTGTGCGGACCGGGTCGACCAGGCCCTGCTCCTCGAGGAACCGCAGCTTGGAGTTCGTCACCGCCGGGAACTCCAGGCGCAGCGCCGTCAGCACGTCCGAGATCCGCATGGTGGCGCTGCGCGACAGGCCGCGCGGCCACGGTGCGGGCTCGCCGACGGGCGCCGCGTCGGCGGCGTGGTCCGGCAGAGCCGGCGCGGCGTGCGCCGCGACGTCGTCCGGGACGGCTGCGGTGCGCTGCGCGGGACGCGCCGGGCTCACGAGGCGGGGTCGGCCGCCTGGCCGCCCGGTTGCGCCGCGGGGCTCGGGTGGAACGTCATGCGGAACTTGCCGATCTGCACCTCGTCGCCGGGGCGCAGGACGACCGAGTCGATCCGCTCCCGGTTCACGTACGTGCCGTTCAGCGAGCCGACGTCGCGGACCACGAAGTCGTCCAGCTCGCGCACGAACTCCGCGTGCTTGCGGGACACCGTCACGTCGTCCAGGAAGATGTCCGCCTTCGGGCTGCGCCCGGCGACGGTGCGGTCCGCGTCCAGGAGGAACCGCGCGCCCGAGCTCGGGCCGCGCTGCATGACGAGCAGCGCCGACGTCCGGGGCAGCGCCTGCACGGCGGCCGCCTGCTCGGGGGTCAGGCCGATCGGCCCGGCCGGTTCCGCGTCGAGCGAGCCGAGCGACCCGAAGCTGATGGTCGTGTCCGGGGTCGCGGGGTACGCCGCCCCGTCCGGCGTCGGGGGCGTGCTGCCGCCCGGCACCTGCTGCTCGTCGCTCATGGAACCTCCCAGACCTGCGGTGTCGCACCGGCCCCGACCTGCACCGGGGTCCCGGACAGCCTATGCGGTCGGTCCGCGTGCGCACACCCCGCCGGGCGGGTGGACCGCCCTCAGTCGTCGGTCGCGGACCGCGGCGTCGCGTGCTCGGGCTCCGCGACCGCGCGCGTCGCGGTCACCTCGACCTGGTCCTGCTGCTGCACGTCCGCGGTGCCCCCGTCGATCTGCACCTTCGCCAGGGCGCCGCCGGGGATCGCCAGGGCCGTGGCGATGGTCGACGGGTCGCCGATCGCCACCCACCGGTACGGCGGCGCCACGACCGAGCCGTCGACCACCACGCCGTCGTCGCCGCCGACCACGTAGCTCGACGCGGTCAGCCGCAGGTCGTTCAGCTGCACCGCCTCGGCGCCGGCGTTGCGCAGCTCCTCCAGCAGGTTCAGCAGCGTCAGCGCGGACACCGAGCCCGTCGGGTCCGACACCGTCACCACGACCCCGGGACCCTGGGCAGGCAGCCGGCCCGACAGGATGCCCTGCGCGGCCGCGCTGCGGGTGGCCGCCTCCAGGGCCGCCTCGCGGCTGGTGCTGCCGGACTGCAGCTCGGAGTGCGTGCGCTCGAGCTCGTTGACCTGCTGCTGCAGCTCGTCCGCCTGCCGGGTCGTCTGGTCCAGCAGCGACACCAGCTCGGACTCCCGCAGCACGGTGAGTCCGGACTCGTCGGTCTGCTGCACCTGCACGACGATCGCGAAGCCGAGCAGCGCGCACAGCACGCCGGTGAGCGCCTGCGCCCGCGTGGCGCGGGGCCGCAGCGCCCGTCCCGCCGCACGCCAGCCCACGACCGGCGTCGGGGCCGGGCTCCCGGCGGGCGACGGGTCGTCGGGCGACGGGGCGGCAGGCTGCGGGTCGGTGCTCACGTCACGCCTTGAACAGGTGCCGGCGGATCGCCGCGACGTTGGAGAAGATCCGGATGCCGAGCACGACGACGACACCCGTCGAGAGCTGCGAGCCCACGCCGAGCTGGTCGCCCAGGAAGACGATCAGGGCCGCGACGACGACGTTCGACAGGAACGACACCAGGAACACCCGGTCGTCGAAGATGCCGTCCAGCACCGCCCGCAGGCCGCCGAACAGCGCGTCGAGCGCGGCGACGACCGCGATCGGCAGGTACGGCTGCAGCGCCGCCGGGATGGTCGGCTCCAGCACGAGGCCCGCGACGACCCCCACCAGCAGCCCGATGACCGCGATCACAGCTCCCCCTCCGACGTCCCGGAGGACAGTGTGCCCGACACCGACGCGCTGCCGGTGGGTCCGTCCGTCGCGCCGGGCGGCAGCACGGACACCCCCTCCGGGAGAGCCGCCGACCGCAGGGTGATCGCCGCCGAGGCGGGCAGGTCGAGCTCCCGCTGCGCGGACACCTGCGTGCGGATGCCGTACGTGGACTGCAGGACGGCGAGCAGCTGCCCGCCCGACGTGCGCGCGAGCCCCGTCTGCAGGCCCTGCGGGTCGCCCAGCGCCTCGACCGTGTACGGGCCGACGAGCGGCACGACGTCGACGAGGATCGCGTCACCGGCCGTGCGGATCGCCGTCGTGGGTCCGAGACGCTGGTCGTTGACCGCGACCGCCTCGGCGCCCGCGGCCCACAGGCCGTTGACGACGGTCTGCAGGTCCGAGTCGCGCACCCGGCCGTCCGGGTCGTCCTCCCCCGGAGCCACCTGCGCGTCCTGCAGGGTGATCCGCAGCCCGTCGCCGGTCACGGCCACCGCGCCGGACGCCACCGAGTCGGTCTGCAGCTGGTCCAGCAACGGCGAGTCCGCGGCGGACAGGGCCTGCTCCTGCAGCGCCGTCACCTGGTCCGCCAGGTCCGCGCTCTCCTCGCGCAGCCGCTCGACGTCCGCACCGCGCTCCACGATCTGCTCGGCGAGGACCTCGCGCGCGGCGAGCTCCGAGGACTGCGGCGTGCGCAGGGCGAGCACCGCCCACGTCGTCCCCGCGCCGAGCGCCACCGCGAGCAGGGCGGTCGCGACGGCGCCGACCCCGCCACGGCGGCGCGGGGCACCGGTGCGCGCCCGGCGCTCCGCGGCGGCCCGGTAGCCCGGGTCGAGGGGGTTGCTGGTGACCTGGGTCAGCAGCGACATGGACGCGTCGGGGCGCCGCGTCCGCGGGGTCATCTCAGGCCGCCACCGGGCGGGGCTCCCCGGTGTCCGTGTCGCCCTGACGGGCGAGCAGCACCCACGCCTGCCGCACGTACAGCATCCCGGCGAACCAGTAGAGCGCGACGCCCCACCAGGCGAACGCCCAGCCGAGCACCGACGCCAGGTCGCCGACCAGTCCGCCCCAGTGCGCGAGCAGCAGCAGCGGGAACGCGTACAGCAGCGCGAACGTCCCGGCCTTGCCCGCCAGGTGCACGTGGAGCGGGCCGTAGCCGTGCCGCGCGAGCGCCATGAGCATGACCAGCAGCATCGCCTCGCGGGCCAGCAGCACCACGACGAGCCACCACGGCACGACGTCGCGCGCGGCGAGGCCGAGCAGGGTCACGAGGATGAACAGCCGGTCCGCGGCGGGGTCCAGCACCTGCCCGAGGCGCGACACCTGCCCGAGCCGGCGCGCCAGCACGCCGTCGAGCCAGTCGCTCGCCCCCGACCCCGCCAGGACCAGCAGGGCCCAGCCGTCGTGGCCCTGCGCGATGAGCACCGCGAACACCGGCACCATCAGCAGCCGGACGAAGCTGATCACGTTCGGCACCGTCCAGACGCGGTCGCTCACCACGTCCCGCTCCGCCACGCGCGCCCCCACCTCGTCGGTCCTGATCAAGGCCACATCCTATCCACGGCGGGCGGCCCTCCCCGGACAGCCCGCCGCCGCCCGCGCGCCGGAGGGCCCCGGGCTGTGGTTCGCTGGCCCCATGGCCGCCGTCAACGACCCCGAGGTGATCCGCCGCCTGCTCACCACGCCGGGCACGTGGGCCGTGGTCGGGCTGTCGACCAACCGGGCCCGCGCCGCGTACGGCGTCGCCGCCTACGTCCAGGGCCTGGGCCACCACGTCGTCCCGGTCCACCCCCGCGCCGAGCGGGTGCACGGCGTCGCGGGCGTCGAGCGCGTCGCGCAGGTCGATCCCGTCCCGGACGTCGTGGACGTGTTCGTGAACTCGCGCCTCGCCGGTGCCGTCGTGGACGAGGCGGTCGCCGCCGGGGCCCGCGCCGTGTGGCTGCAGCTCGGCGTCGTCGACGAGGCCGCCGCGCAGCGGGCGCTGGACGCCGGGCTCGACGTCGTGATGGACACCTGCCCCGCCATCGAGGGCCGACGCCTCGGCCTGGGCTGAGCCCTGTGCCGGACGTCACCGCGTCCCGCACCGCCGCGCGGCGGGTCCGCCCGGTAGACTGGTGGGACTCGGAGTTCGTCGCAGTGTCCCGTGAAGTGCGTGCCGAGGCCCCCTCCTTCTGAGCGTGGCCTCGTGTTGTGTGGGTGTGGGAGTGCGACCGCGAGCCGACCGACCGGGTCGGCCCAGCAGCTCCCCCAGCAACACGAACGGTGCTGTCCTCGATGACGACTGTCCTTGACCCTGCCCTGCCCGAGAACGCCCCGGAGCCCGCCGCGGCTCCCACCGGCCCCACCTTCGCCGACCTGGACCTGCCCGCGCCGCTGCGCGAGGCCGTCCTCGGGCTCGGCTTCACCACCCCGACCGCCATCCAGGCGGAGGCCATCCCCGCGCTGCTGTCGGGCCGCGACATCACCGGCGTCGCGCAGACCGGCACCGGCAAGACCGCCGCGTTCGGCCTGCCGCTGCTCGCCGCCGTCGACCCGGAGCTGCGCGAGGTCCAGGCGATCGTCCTGGCCCCGACCCGCGAGCTCGCCATGCAGGTCGCCGAGGCCCTCGAGTCGTTCGCCTCGAAGATGCCCGGCCTCGAGGTCGTCCCCGTCTACGGTGGCTCCCCGTACCTGCCCCAGCAGCGCGCGCTGCGCGGCGGCGCGCAGGTCGTCGTCGGCACCCCGGGCCGCGTCATCGACCACCTCGACCGCGGGTCGCTGTCGCTCGACTCCGTGCGGTTCCTCGCGCTGGACGAGGCCGACGAGATGCTCCGCATGGGCTTCGTGGACGACGTCGACCGCATCGCGTCCGCCACCCCCGCCGACAAGCAGGTCGCGCTGTTCTCCGCGACCATGCCGCCCGCGATCCGCCGCGTCGCCGCCCAGCACCTGACGAACCCCGTCGAGATCACCGTCGCCCGGCAGTCCTCCACGGTCGCCAGCGTCGAGCAGACCTACGCCGTCGTCCCGTTCCGGCACAAGGCCGGCGCGCTGGCCCGCGTCCTCGCGGTCACCGACGCCGACGCCGCCATCGTGTTCGTCCGCACGCGCTCCGCCGCCGAGGACGTCGCCGTCTCGCTCGTCGAGCGGGGCGTCGCCGCCGCGTACATCTCCGGCGACGTCGCGCAGGGCGACCGCGAGAAGATCGTGGAGCGCGTGCGCTCGGGCGCCATCAACGTCCTCGTCGCGACCGACGTCGCCGCGCGCGGCCTCGACATCGACCGCATCGGCCTGGTCGTGAACTTCGACGTCCCCGGCGAGCCCGAGGCGTACGTGCACCGCATCGGCCGCACCGGCCGCGCGGGCCGCACCGGCGAGGCGCTGACGTTCGTCACCCCGAACGAGAACGGCAAGCTGCGCGCCATCGAGCGCACGACGCGCCAGCAGATCCGCCAGATCCAGATCCCCTCCCCCGCCGACGTCTCCGCGCACCGCGTCACCAAGCTGCTCGCGCGCGTCCCGGAGCGCCGCGACAAGGGCCGCCTGGACCTGTACCGCACCGCCGCCGCGGAGTTCCTCGCCGCGCACCCGGACCTCGACACCACCGACCTCGTCGCGGTGCTCGCGGCCCTGGCGGTCGGCGACGAGGGCCCGGCCCCGCGCCCGACCGAGGGCGACGACCTGGACGACGCGCTGTCCCGCGCGCACCTCGCCCCCGAGCGCCCGGAGCGCGGGCCGCGTCGTGACGGCCGCGACGGCGACCGCCCCCGCAACCCCGCGCACCCCACCGGCAACCCGCGCTACCGCGTGGCCGTCGGCGCGCAGCACGGCGCCCAGCCCGGTGCGATCGTCGGTGCCCTGACCAACGAGGGCGGCCTCAACGGCAAGGACCTCGGGAAGATCGACATCTTCTCGACGTTCTCGCTGGTGGAGATCCCCGGTGGCCTGTCCCCCGAGGCGTTCGACCGCATCGGCCGCGCCCGCGTCGCCGGTCGCCCGCTGCGCATCCGCGTGGACGAGGGCCCGCGCGGCGGCGGCCGCCCGGACCGCGGCGCG
>NZ_RFFI01000089.1 GCF_003696205.1 Cellulomonas triticagri | reverse complement strand
GCCAGCGCCCCGACGGCGGCGAGGCCGGCGAGGGCGGGGTCGGGGGCGGTGCCGGCGGGCTCACCGGGAGCGGCGTCGGCGGGCGCCTCGGCGGCGGGCTCCTCGTCCGGGCGGCTCGGCCAGACCAGCAGGCCCGCGGCGAGCACGAGCAGCGAGGCCCACGCCCACGGGTCCAGCAGGATCGAGGCGATCTTGCCGACGCCCGGCAGGTGCAGCCGGGCGATGCCGTGCACGTCCGCCTGGTGCGGGCGCCACGGGTCGAGGAAGTCGTTGTTGTCGCCCTGGATGATCCAGCCGTCGACGGCGTCGCCGCCCGCGACGCGGTGGATGATCCGGCCGTTCGTCGAGTCCGGCGGGGAGTAGACGACCACGTCGCCGACCTCGGGGACGCCACAACGCGAGACCACCAGGTCACCGGTGCGGTACGTCGGCTCCATGGAGTGCCCCGACACGATCGTCAGGGTGGTGCAGCCGCCGAGGGTGCTCGGCCAGCCGAACCAGACCAGCACGCCGACCAGGGCGGCGGTGAGCACCCAGCCGAGGGCGCTCCGCAGGCGGGCCGGCAGGCGTGCGGGCGCGCCGGACGGCCGGTGCGGGGCGACCTCGCCGCCCGCACCGGCCGCCGTGGCGTGCCGGGCGTGGATGGTGCGCTCCGTCAGGACGCGATGACGACCGCGACGCCCTTGACGTCCGCGGCCTTCACGGAGCCGGGGACGGCGAGGGTGACGGTGCCGCCGTTGGCGCCGACGGTCGCGGTGACCTGGCCGAGGGAGGCACCCGTGGAGCCGTCGGTCGGGTCGGTGTTCAGCAGGTCGACCTTGACGTTCTGGCCGGCGCAGCCCGCGGCGACGCCGGACAGCTTGACCTCGGTCACGGTGTAGCCCTTGGCGGTGGCGGCGAAGGCGTTGGTGAACGCCACGGCGACGCCGTCGCTGTCGCAGGACGCGACGACGGTGGTGCCCGCGCCGAGGGCGCCGGCGGTCAGGTTGAGCTGGGCCGCGGACGCCAGGCCGAGGCCGGCGATGCCGAGCCCGGCGACGGTGAGGGCGACGACCTTGCGACGCAGGGTCGGGCGCGGGGTGGTGCTGGTGGACATGACGCTCCTCGGTGAGGACGGCGGCTCGGGGGACCGACGCGCCCTGCGGAGCCGGAAGCCCAGGGCGCGCGTTCCGCAGCGTCGGAGCAGGGGGTCCCGGCGAGGCGGCGAGCGGCACAGTAGGGCCGCCGGAACACCGCGCGGGAGGGCCCTCCTGGGTGGCAGCACCCCTCCCCCGGCACGTCAAGCCAGACGTCGCAACTTATACCCGGGCAAATGCGACAAAACGTATGGGTGAAAAAGCCCGGCCCCAGGTCAGAGGGTTGCCGTGCGCAACGAATCCACCGGAAGACGGGCGACCACCTGGGTGCCGTCCCCGGGCACGGAGGTGACCCGCAGGTCGCCCCCCGCGAGCCGCAGCCGGTCCGCCAGCCGGGCCGTCCCGGACGCCGGACCCGCCTCGTCGCCGAAGCCCCGGCCGTCGTCGGACACCCGCAGCTCCAGCGCGTCGTCCACCAGGGAGACGCGTACGTCCACCACCTGCGCGCGCCCGTGCCGCAGGGCGTTGGAGATCGCCTCCTCCACCACCCGCACCGCCAGCAGCCGCTCGCTGCGGTTCAGCCGCGACTCGCTCGGGTCGTCCAGCGTCCGCACCTCGTCCGTCACGCCGAGGCGCGTGTTCACCGCCGCGGGGATCCGGCCGAGCAGGGACCGGATCGCCGGGACCATGCCGACCTCGAGCTGGTCCGGGTACAGCATCCGGCTCGTCGCGCGGACGTCCGCCTCGCGCACCGTCTCGATCTCGCTGCGCACCTGGCGCAGCAGCTCCACGTCGTCCGGGCCGACCACGTCGCCCACCGAGTCCAGCAACCGGTCCAGGCGCGCCACGACCAGCACCAGCCGCTGCTGCATGCTGCCGTGCAGCCCCTCCGCGACCTCGCGGCGGACCCGCACCTCCTCGTGCTGCAGCGCCTGCAGCGCCAGCTCGATGCGCAGCCGGTCCTGCGCGGCGTTCACCACCTGCAGCCGCAGGCGCCGCTGCGACAGCATCGCCGCGAGGCCCATCGTCGCCGCCACCCAGGCGACCGCCGCCCCGCTGCTCAGCTCCGCGACGATCACCGACTGCGACGGGTCCACGTACACGTCCAGGGCGAGCTGGCTCGCGAACCGCACCCCCGACGCCGTCACGCCCGCACCCAGCACGCCCGCCACCACCGTCAGCGCCCCGCGCTGCGGCAGGGACACCCCCGTCAGCGCCAGGATCAGCAGCATCGCCGCCACCGCCGACAGGTTCGCCAGGATCCGGTCCGTCACCGGGACGACACCGCCCTGGTTCCCGTAGACCCACGCGGTCTGCGCCGCGGCGCCGATCGCGAACGCCGTCATCACGGTGCCCGCCGCCAGCAGCAGGATCCGCCGGTCCGCGCGGACCGCGGCAGCGCTCCGCATCACAGCCGTCGGCATCCGGTGCACCCCATCGTCAGACGGACGTCCGGTCCGCGCGTCGCCCACGCACCGCGGGCGAACACCGACCATACTGTCCGCGATGTCCGAATCCGCAGCCCCGACCCGCGTGGTGGTCGTCGAGGACCAGCCGCTGTTCCGCTCCATGCTGGAGCTGACCCTCGGCGCGACCCCCGGCGTCCGCGTCGTCGCGTCCGTCGGCACCGTCAAGGAGGGCCTCGCCGCGCTGCGCCCGGGTGCCGCCGACGTCGCCGTCCTCGACATCGACCTGCCCGACGGCAACGGCATCGCCCTCGGCGTCACGCTGCGCCGCAACCAGCCCGGGCTCGGCATCCTCCTGCTGTCCGCGCACGACGCCATGGACCTGCTCCTGGACCTGCCGCCCGACGTCGCCGCCGGCTGGTCGTACCTGTCCAAGACCTCGTCCACCAGCACCGAGACGCTGGTCACCGCGATCCGCGCCGCCGCCGCCGGGCGCACCACCCTCGACCCCGCGCTGCTCGACCGGATGGCGCCGCGCGCCGGGTCCGCGGTCTCCCGCCTCACGGACCGGCAGTACGCCGTGCTGCGGCTGCTCGCCCAGGGGCTGTCCAACGCTGGCATCGGCGAGGCCCTGAAGATCACCGAGAAGTCCGTGCAGAACCACATCAACGGCGTCTACGCGACCCTCGGGATCGACGCCGACCCGTCGCGGAACCCCCGCGTCACCGCCGCCCTGCGCCTCCTGGAGGAGACCGGCCGCGCCTGACGGCGACGTCCACCCGGTCCCGCACGCGGGCACCCGGGCCTCGACGCCGGGCGCCCCGCCGGAGCACGATGGGGGCTCGGACGCGCCGACGTCGGCGCCACGGGAGGGGGCGTCGTGGACCGGGCCGGGGTGCTGGAGTGGGTCGCGGCGTACGAGCGCGCGTGGCGGGCGCAGGACGCCGACGCCGTCGCGACGCTGTTCACCGAGGACGTGCGCTACCTGCGCTCGCCCTACGAGCCGCCCCTCGACGGGCACGCCGCCGTGCGCGACTTCTGGCCCGACCCGACGCCGTTCACCATGGAGGTCGGCACCGCCGTCGCCGAGGGACCCGACGCCGTCGTGCGGGTGCTCGTCCGCTACGGCGGGGACCAGCCGCAGGAGTACACCGACCTGTGGGTGCTGCGGTTCGCCGACGACGGCCGCGTGCGGCACTTCGAGGAGTGGGCGTACTGGCCCGGGCGCGCGTACTCGGCCGGCCAGGACCCCGACCCGGCCCCGGGCGGCTGACCTGCGCGGAGCGACCTACCTGGTGGTCGGCTTGCGTGGCATCCGAACGGGTGAGGGGTTTGCGTCCACCACCCGGACGTGGGTTAGAGTGGGCTCGCCCTCGATCGCCTGCCCCCTGCGCGGTCGAGGGCTTTTACGTTTCCGGACACGTCCCCTGGCGACGCCTCAGTGCGCGCGCCACTCCACGGTCCCGCAGCACGTGCACCGGGCGACGACGACGCCGAACCGGCGCGGGCTGGTGTCCAGGTGCCAGCCGGGGCGCTCGCACGTCGGGGCGTGCTCGACGGCGACACGGGTCAGCGGGCTCGCGGCCAGCGTGGTGCTCATGGGGTGCTCCTGGGATCTCCTGCGGGACGGGGTCGTTCCGCACCCCTTCGACCGCGCGGGCCCGGATCTGAGCGGTCCGGGCTTCTCCAGGCCTCAGAGCACGAGGCGGTCCAGCAGCGGGAACGTCGGGTACGGCTGGTCCCCGTCCCCGAAGTGGCCGTCGTCGCGGCGCACCACCTGCGTCCCGCCGACGCGCTCGAGGATGGCCCGGCCCTGCGCCGCGTCGCAGCCGTACGGGTCCCGCACCGCGTTCACCAGCACCAGGTCCCCGGCGTTCGCGGCGATGCGCTCCCAGTCGTAGGACGCCTGCAGCACCGGCTCTTCGGCGTCGTTCGGCGGGGTGCTGTACCCCGCGACCAGCACCGCCTGCGCCACCGGCGCCGGGGTGTGCTCCAGCAGGGCCAGCAGCAGCGCCGCCCCGCCCGAGTGCCCGACCAGCACCGTGTCCCCGTCGAAGGCGTACGCGTCGAGCACCCGCGGCACCGTCACCGCGACCGGCTCCACGTTGAGCGCGGGCAGGTGCGGCCGGTGCACGACGTACCCGCGGGCGGTCAGCCGCTCCGCGAGCCACGGGTACCAGACGTTGTCCGGGTGTCCGCCGGTGCCGTGGACGATGATCGCGGTGCGGGGCATCGGGTCCTCCGAGGCGGGAGACGGGTCGGCGGGCACCATCGTGCACCCGGCGCCCCGGCGGGACCCGCCGTCAGTCGCGCACGGCCTGCGTCGGCAGCCCGCCGAGCACCAGCGCCGTCTCCCAGGCCTGCGACGCCGCACGCCCGGCCACGGCCCGGACCTCGGCCGTCTCCGCAGCGCCCTCGGCCAGCCGCTCCAGAACGAGCAGGTGCGCGGCTCCCGCGTCCGTGACCAGCAGGTCCTCGCCCTCGGCGCTCAGCGCGTCCGCCTCCGCCGCCACCGCGACGACCCGGGGCGGCGACGGCGTCTGTGGCGCGCACGGCAGATGTGGCGGTACCCGCACCGGATCGGGCACCCGGTCGCTCGCGGCACCGTCGAGCGGCTGATGCGCGCGAGCGGCCTGCACGGGGTGGTCCGCGGGCGGGCGAAACGCACCACGACCCCGGGCGAGGACGGAGCCCGGGACGGTGACCTGGTCACCCGCGCGTTCACCGCGCAGGTGCCGAACGAGCGGTGGGTCGCGGACGTCACCTCGTGCGGACCTGACGGCCGAGACCAGAGCACCGAGCCTCCACTGAGCTCGGGGCGGTGTGCAGATAGTGCACCGCGGTGGCCCGCCACCCGGGCGGGCCACCGCGGCAGACGTCAGGGGTTGACGGTGAACCCCTGCTGGTTGCCGTACGTCGCGAGCTGGTCCTGCCACGCCTGCAGGCCCCGGTTCAGGTCGCTGCGGGCGGTGTACGCCGCCCCGACGGTGTCGGGGAAGACACTGTTCGCGTAGACCTGGAACGGCAGGTACTGCCAGCCGGTGATGACGTTGTCGGACGCCTCGACGAGGACCTTGTTGATCTCCTGACCGCCGAAGTACTCAAGGGCGGCGTTCAGGAACTCCTCGTCGTCGAGCTGCTTGGTGGTCGACGGGAAGCCACCGCCGTCGAGGAAGACCCCGACGCTCTCGTCGGAGGTGTTGAGCCACTTCAGGAAGGCGGCGGCCAGGGCGGGGTTCTTGCTCTGCTTGGTGACGGCCTGGGAGCTGCCGCCGTTCTCCGATGTCGCCGCGGACCCGTCGTAGCTGGGGATCGGCGCGACCCGCCACTGGCCGGAGCCCTCGGGGACGGAGCCCTCGAGGGCTCCGGGCATCCACGCGCCGGTGACGATCGCGGCGAGAGCGCCGTCGCTCAGCGCCTTCCACCAGTTCGGCCCGAGCGAGGTGGTGCTCGGCGCCAGCGCTGCTGCTCGCGAGGCGGGTTACGTGCTGGACATCGTCACGCTCGACATGGAGAGCACCGAGTCGATCGCGGGGGCGCTCGACCTCTTGCGACAGCACGACTTGGCCGGCGTGATCGCGTTGTCCTCGACCGACGAGATGACGCACGCGTTCGAGGAGGCGCAGTTCAACGTCCCGGTCGTCCTGAGCACCGAGCCCGACGACACCGTGCAGGGGCGTTCCGAGCTCAGCGCGGTCGGGTTCCCGGCGCTGATCGCCCATCTCGCGGATCTTGGTCATCGGACGTTCCTGCATCTGGCAGGTCCGCCGACCTGGTCCGCGGCGCGCAACCGGACGCGCGCGTTCCAGGCGGCGGTCGAGGCTCGCGGCCTCCGGTCGGAAGGCGTTCTGCACGGCGACTGGTCGGCGCGCTCCGGGTACGCGGCCGTGCGCGAGATCGGTGGTGCCGGGTTCGCCGCCACCGCTGTGGTGGCGGCGAACGACCAGATGGCTCTCGGAGCGATGCTCGCGCTGCGCGAGCTCGGGCTCGATGTCCCGGGCGACGTGAGCGTCACCGGAGTCGACGACATCCCCGAGGCTGCCTACTTCTGTCCTCCGCTGACGATGTTGCGGTTCAACTTCGCCGAGCAGGGACGTTCGGCGGTCGCCGCGCTGCTCGGGCAGATCGAGGAGGCGGGTTCGGCCGAGCGAGCGGCTGCCAGGCCCGAGCTGGTGATCCGCCGCTCGACGGCTCAGGCGCGAACGTGAGCGCGCCAGCGATCCGACCCCGCGTTCGGCAGCCGTTCACAGCCGACCCCGACCTGGCCGAGCGTGCTGCACCAGCACCTGCACCTGCAGGCGCCTGGCGCTCAGGCGGCGCTGATCCGCAGCAGGTCGTCCCCGGCTGAGACCGTTCGGCCGCGAGGCGCGTCACGCGGCCGACCTCCGCGGAGCACCATCACCGGGCACCTCGAGCGGTACGCCCCCTGGGGTGAGCCACGGTGGCGCCTCGATCACCAGCTCCTGGGTCAGAGGGCTCAGCGCGGCCCGTCGAGCGTCGACGTGTCTCTGACGCCGACGTGCACGGCGTTCAGGGTGTCGCGGATCAGGTCCTCGTCGAGCTCGTCCGGGAGGAAGTGTCGCTGCAGGGTGAGTCCCTCCTGGGCGACGTCCAAGGCGCGCGCGCGACGGTCGCCGACGGTCCGGGCGATGGCGGCCCGAGCGCGACGCATCCACGCGCGGGTCAGCTGCGCGTACCGCTCGTCGCGGTAGGACAGCACGTACATCTCGGCCAGCAGAAGCCGGTCCCGAGGGCGTGCGTCGGCCTCGGCGAGCACGAGGCTCGTGAGCCGGTCGACGAGGTCGGCCTCGTCGACGTCGGTGGCGGTGTCCATGTGCGCGAACGACTCGTGCGTGAACCGCTCGAACGCGGCGTGCAGGAGTTCGTCCTTCGACGCGAAGTAGTAGGTCATCGACCCAAACGGGACCCCGGCCGCCGCGGCGACGCTGCGGTAGGTGACACCGGCGACGCCCTGGTCGGCGATCACGTCCAGCGTCGCGGTGATCACGTGGTCGCGGCGATCGGCGCGCGACTGCCTGCTGGGACTGCCGGCCACGTCGTCCACCTTCCGCTGATCGGTTCGCGAGCACCGTAGCAGCGCGGGATCGACCATCTATTCATACGTGCGTATAGTCGCGGCCGTGCTCACCGACGACGACCTGACGACCCGCCCGACGACCACCGAGCGCCGGGCGCGCGCCGCGGTCGCCGCGCTGTTCCTCACCAACGGGGCCCTGTTCGCGAACCTGGTCCCGCGCTACCCGCAGATCAAGGACGACCTGGGTCTGGGCAATGCGGTGTACGGGCTGGCGGTCGCGGCGTTCCCGGCCGGGGCGTTGCTGGCAGGGCTCGCGGCAGGGGTGCTCGTGCGACGGTTCGGCTCGGCGCGCGTCGCGGTCGCCGGCACGGTCCTGACCGCCACGACGGTGATGCTGGCCGGTGCCTCGCCGTCGCTCGGCCTGTTCGCGCTGGCGCTGCTGGCGGCGGGCGGATCCGACGCGATCACGGACGTCGCCCAGAACGCGCACGGCCTGCGGGTGCAGCGTCGGTACCGCCGCTCGATCATCAACTCGTTCCACGCCCTGTGGTCCGCCGGCGCGGTCCTCGGTGGCGTGATGGCGGCCGGTGCCATCGCCGCGGGCGTGCCGCGGGGGGTCCACCTCGCGGTGTCGGGAGTCGTCTTCGCCGCGGTCGCGCTGGTCGCGTACCGGTTCTGCCTCCCCGGCGCCGACGCGGACGGCGCCGCACACGACCCGGATCAGCCCTCCGCCGCCGTCCCCGCCCAGCCGGCTCCTGCGGCGGGTGTGGCGCGCGGGCGCGTCGTCCTGATGCTCGCCGGCCTCGTCGTCATCGGGATCGCGGCGTGCCTGGTCGAGGACGCAGGCACCTCCTGGGCGACCCTGTACCTCTCGACGTCCCTCGGGGCGCCCGCCGCCATCGCGACCACCGGGTACATCGCCCTGGCCGCCGCCCAGTTCGTCGGTCGCGCCGTAGGTGACCGCTTCGTCGACCGGTTCGGGCAGCGGACGGTCGCCCGGGCTGGCGGGCTCCTGATCGCCGGGGGGATGGGAGCGGCGGTCGCGTTCCCGACGGTGCCCGGCACGATCCTGGGGTTCGCGGCCGCGGGGTTCGGGGTCGCCACCTTGGGCCCGGCCGCGATGCAGGCTGCCGACGAGCTGCCGGGGCTCAAGCCGGGCACAGGGCTGACGATCGCGTCGTGGCTCATGCGGATCGGGTTCCTCGCGTCCCCGCCGCTCGTGGGGCTCGTCGCGGACGCCACCTCGTTGCGCGTCGGGCTGCTGGTGTTCCCCGCCGCCGGTGTGGTGGTGCTGCTCACCTCGGCATGCCTGCAGAACCGCGCCGTCCTCCGCCACTGACTGCTACCGGGTGCCCTTCATGGCGCGGGCGCGCTCAGGCGCGGGCTGAGCTCGCGCACGGTCACGGGCGGCGTCCCGGCCGGTGACGAGCGGGCGCACCGCGCGCGGCCGGCCTCGGTCACGGAGAACGGGGTCGAGAGGAACGCGTCCAGGCGGACGATGTCTGCGACCATGTCGATCGTCGGGTCCAGCGGCCACTGCAGCTGGATGCCGTCCGCGGCGGCGAAAAGCACGCGTCCGCGCCAGGCCGCCTCCTCCGGCGGCATCCCCTGCGCGATCAGGGAACGCTCGGCCCCCGTGCCGTACCGCGCCGTGCGGTCACGGACGAGCTCGTGCGCGGGGTGACCGGCCTCGGCGGCCGCACACCCGCACGCCGCCCGGATCCCGCCGCCTCCTGCGTGTCGTCCTCCGTGTCAGCCCTTGAGTCCGCCGGCCAGCAGGTCCGCCCGCCAGAACCGCTGCAGCAGCAGCACGAGCGCGATCAGGGGGATCACCGACACGGCGGAGCCCGCGATGATCAGCGGGTACAGGTCGGTGTCGCCCGCGCCCTTCGACAGGAACGTGTAGAGCCCGAGGGTGATCGGGTACTTGTCCTGGTCGGACAGCATGATGAACGGCAGCAGGAAGTTGTTCCAGATCCCGACGAACTGGAGCAGGAAGACCGTCACCAACCCCTGGGTCATCATCGGCAGTGCGATCGCGCCGAACACCCGCAGCTCCCCCGCGCCGTCGAGCCGGGCGGCCTCGATGGTGTCGTCCGGGACGGCCGCCGCGGCGAACACCCGGCACAGGAAGATCCCGAACGGGTTGATGATCACCGGCAGGATCACCGACCACCGGGTGCCCGCCAGGCCGAGCTGGGCCATCAGCAGGTACTGCGGGACGGCCAGCACGATGCCGGGCACCAGGACGCCGGCGAGGATGCCGGAGAACAGCAGCTCGCGGCCCCGGAACCGGAACTTGGCGAGCGCGTAGCCGGCCATCGCGGACACGAGCGTGGACACGATCGCCCCGACGCCGGCGTACAGGGCGGAGTTCAGGCCCCAGAGCCAGAACTGCCCGCCCCCGTAGGCGCTGAGGTTCGCGAGGTTGTCGAGCAGGCCGGTGCCGGGCGCGAAGGAGAAGGTGGTGAACAGCTCGCGCGGGCTCTTGGACGTCGCGACCAGCACCCACGCCACGGGCAGCAGGGTGTAGACCGCGCCGAGCATGAGCACGGCGGTCGCGAGGCGAGGGCGGCGGTGCCGACGCGGTGCGCGCCGCGGACTGCGGTCGCCGGTGCGGACGACGGCCGGGATCCGAGTGTCGACGGCGGTCACGCGGCACCCCCGAACGTCCGGCGCTGGAAGAACCGGAGCAGCAGCAGGGACAGGGCCAGGATGCCCAGGGCCAGCACGACCGACGCCGCGGCCGCGCCCCCGAGGTTGTCGTTCATGAACGCCTCTTGGTAGATCTTCATGAGCGGCACCCACGTCGAGGAGATGGTGTTCGACATCGGGCGCAGGGTGGCGGGCTCGCTGTAGAGCTGGAGCGTCCCGATCACGGAGAACAGGCCGGTGAGCACCAGCGCGGGCGTCACGAGCGGGATCTTGATGCGCAGCGCGATCTGCCGCTCGGAGGCGCCGTCGATCCGGGCCGCCTCGTAGATCTCGGTCGGCACCGAGCGCAGCGACGTGTAGATGATGATCATGTTGAAGCCGACCCCCGACCACAGGGCGATGTTGGCCAGCGCGAAGTACAGCGCCGGGTAGCCGAAGAAGTCGACCGAGCTGCCGCCGAGCTCGCGCGCCACGTAGCTGACCGGGCTCGTGCTGGGCAGGTACAGGAACCCCCACAGCAGGCTGGCGATCACCCCCGGCACCGCGTACGGCAGGAAGATCGCCGTCCGCGCGAAGCTGCGCCCCGGCACGCGCGGGTGGTCGAGCAGCAGCGCGAACAGCAGGGCGAGGCCGAGCACGCTCGGCACCGCGATGGCCCCGTAGATCAGCGAGCGCCCGAGGCCCGCGACGAACTCCGGGTCGGAGAGCGCGGTCGCGTAGTTCTCCAGCCCGACGAACGTCTCCTCGCGGCGTCCGAACGCGCCGCCGGAGACCCGGTAGCCGCGGAAGCTCAGGTACAGCGCGTACCCGATCGGGATGATGAGGAACGCGGTGAAGAACGCGATCGCGGGCGACGCGAACAGCCAGGGGGTCGCGGCGCGCGCCCGGTGCCGGGTGGAGCGCGTACGGGGGGCGCGCGCGGTGCGGGCGGCCTGGGATGCCGGGACGACGTCGGTCGACATGGCCCTTCCTCCGGATCGGTCGGTGGGGCGGCGGGCGGCGCGGGTGGGCGCCGCCCGCCGCGGGGTCAGTCGGCGACGGTGAAGCCGGACTTCTCCAGGTCGGCCGCGATGGTCTCCTGGGTGGCCGTGAACACGTCACGGAACGAGCCGCCGTTCAGCGCGGCCTCGTTGAGCGCGTCCCCGAACGCGCTCTGCGCGACGTTGACGTTCGGCCCCCAGGTGACGGGGATGGTGGTGTCCGCGACGACCTGGTCGACGACCTGCCAGAAGTCGGTCTGCTGCGGCATGAGCATCGGCGGCTCCGCGGTCAGCGTCGCCTCGCGGCCGGCGGTGCCGCCGGGCAGCAGGTCGAGGCTGAGGAGCGACGTGGACCCCTCGTCGGTGGCGGACAGCCAGGCGGCGAACGCGGCGGCCTCCTCGGCGTGCTCGGACTTCTCCGGGACCAGGTACGTCGACCCGCCGAGGAACGGCACGGACGCGTCGCCGCGAGTCCACTGCGGCAGCGGCGCCGCTTCCCACAGCCCGGCGGTGTTGGGGGCGACCGAGTACAGCACACTCGGCGCCCAGGCCGCCGCGGCCCAGCTGAGGATCTTCCCGTCGTTGACCTTGGCGTTCCACTCCGGGGTCAGCAGCGGCTCGACGGTCACGAGGTCACGCTCGACGAGGTCCTGCCAGTAGTCGGCCGTCTCGAGCGAGGGCTCGTCGCCGATCCCGACGGACCAGGCGTCGCCGTCGTTGCTCCACCACTCGCCGCCCGCCTGGGCCGCGACAGATGCGAAGAACTCGAACTGCGTCGGCGAGAACGAGGCGATGTACACCGACGGGTCCTGGGTGTGGATCGCCTCGGCGGCCGCGGCGTACTCCTCCCAGGTGGTCGGCACCGCGACCCCGTACTGCGCGAACAGGTCGGCGCGGTAGGTGAGCATCATCGGGCCGATGTCCTGCGGGACGCCGTACACCTGGCCGTCGAACGTGGTCAGGTCCCAGATGTTGTCCTCGACGCCGTCCCGCACGTCGGCGACGTCGTCGGTGATGTCCTTGACCACGCCGGACACGACGAGCGACGGCAGCGCGCGGTACTCGACCTGCACCACGTCCGGGACCGTGTCCGCGCGGTCCGCGGCGAGCAGCTTCGAGGACGTCTCGGCCGTGCCGCCGACCTCGGAGAGCTTGACCGTCACATCCGGGTTGAGCTCGTGGTAGCGGTCCACGATCGCCTGGGCCTCCGGGTCGGTGCCCTTGAGCGAGTAGGTCCAGAACTCGAGGGTGACGGGCCCGTCGGACGCGGCGTCGTCGTCGGACGACGAGCACGCGGCGAGCGCGAGCGCCGGGACCAGTGCGAGGGCGCCAGCCAGGGCGGCCCGCCTGCGCCGCGGCCGTCGTGCGCCTGCCGACGGGGTTTCAGCTCCGAGCATGTCCACATCTCCTTCGACGAGGGA
Source organism: Cellulomonas triticagri (assembly GCF_003696205.1). GTDB lineage: Bacteria > Actinomycetota > Actinomycetes > Actinomycetales > Cellulomonadaceae > Cellulomonas > Cellulomonas triticagri. Next base: position 5,944 of record NZ_RFFI01000089.1, on the reverse strand, counting down.
CCCGGTCCGCCGCTCCGCTTCGAGCAGCCGCCCCGGGGCTGGCCCTATCGTGATGTTAACGTTGTCATCCTGTCAACCTCACCGCCGCGACCCCCGGGGAGCCCCGTGCCCGCGTTCCAGAACCCCGTCCTGCCCGGGTGCCACCCCGACCCGTCCGTCTGCCGCGTCGGCGACACGTACTACCTGGTGACGTCGTCGTTCGGGTACTTCCCCGGCATCCCGGTGCACCGCAGCACCGACCTGGTGCACTGGGAGCTCGTCGGGCACGTGCTGACCCGCCCCGAGCAGGCCCCGTTGGCCGGGCTCGACGTCAACGACGGCGTCTGGGCCGCGACCATGCGCCACCACGCCGGGCGGTTCTACGTCGTCGCGACGGTGGCCCGCGGGCGCCGGGGCGCGTCGACCTTCGTCGTGACCGCCACCGACCCGGCCGGGCCGTGGTCCGACCCGGTGCCGCTCGAGGCCGACGGCATCGACCCCTCGCTCTTCGTCGACGACGACGGGCGCTGCTGGTTCACCGCGACCCGCGACGCGCCCGAGCCCGCGGTCACCGGGCCGGCCGAGCTGTGGCTGCGGGAGCTCGACCTGGCGACGCTGCGCCTCACCGGGCCGGAGCACGTGCTGTGGCACGGGGCGCTGCGCGGCGCGTGGGTCGAGGGCCCGCACCTGTACCTCCGGGACGGCCGCTACTGGCTGATCGCCGCGGAGGGCGGCACGGAGCGGAACCACGCCGTCACCGCGGCCTCCGCGCCCGCCGTGACCGGGCCGTACGCCACCGACCCGCGCAGCCCGCTGCTGACGCACCGGCACCTCGGGCCCGGGCATCCGGTGCAGAACGTCGGGCACGCCGACCTGGTCGACACCCCCGACGGGGCCACCTGGGCGCTGACCCTCGGGGTGCGGCCGGTCGACGGCGCCCACACCCTCGGGCGGGAGGCGTTCCTCGTGCCGGTGGAGTGGACCGAGCGAGGGCCGGTGTTCGCGCCCGGGACGGGGACGGTGCCCGCGACGGGGTCGACCGGGCTGCCGGGTCCGACGGCGCCCGACGACCGGCCGGGCGGCGCCGAGGTGCTCACCCTCGACGCGCCGCTCGCCGCCCAGGGCTGGTCCAGCCTGCGCGGCCCGGTGGATCACCTGGTGCGCCCCGCCGACGACGGCCGCGGGCTCGCGCTGACCCCCACCGCCGCGACGCTCTGGGGCACGGGCACCCCGGCGCTGGTCGCCCGGCGCCAGCAGCACCTGCGATTCCGGCTGCGCTGCAGGCTGGCGTTCGCGACCACCTCCTCCCACGAGGAGGCCGGCGTCACCGTGCTGCTGCACCAGCAGCGCCTCGCCACGCTGGCCGTGTCGGCGGGCCCGGACGGCGAGCCGGTGGCGCGGCTGCGGATGCGGACGGGCGACGTCGTGGCGGACCTCGCGGGTGTGCCGGTGCTCGAGCGGGACGCGATCGTCGAGCTCGTGGTGCGGGGCGACGAGCAGTCGTACAGGTTCGCGGTCGTGCTGCCCGGCGGCGACGAGCGCGTGCTCGGCGAGGTGCCGCGGACCGCGTTCGCCACGGAGACGGCCGGCGGGTTCCTCGGGGTGCACCTCGGCGTGCATGCCCAGACGACCGGGACGCCGACCGGAGCGCGCGCCGTGGTGTCGCACGTCAGCTACGAGGCGCTGGAGGACCGCGCGGCGGACCCCACTGACGTGCCGCTGGTCGGATCCACCCGCGGCTGACGCGACCTCACCGTGGTGCGGCGGTCGAGCGCCGCACCACCAGCTCCGGCGCGAGCAGGCGGTGGCGCGGCGGCTCGCCACGCAGCAGCGCGAGCAGCCCTTCCACGGCGTTCGTGCCCAGCGCGTGGAAGTCCTGCCGGAGCGTGGTCAACGCCGGCACCAGGTAGGCCGATCCCACCTGGTCGTCGAACCCGACGAGCGACACGTCGGCGGGCACGCGCAGCCCGCGCTCGGCGAAGCCAGCGAGAACACCCGTGGCCATCTGGTCGTTCCCGGCGAAGACGGCCGTGGGCGGGCCCGCCGGGCGGTCCGCGAGTGCGAGCGCCAGCTGGTACCCGCTCGCGGCGGTGAAGTCGCCCTCGAGGAGCTCGCCCGTGACCCCTGGCGTCGCGTCGACCTCCTGCCGCCACCCCTCGACGCGCGCCCGGGCGTCCCAGGTCTGGAGGTTCCCGCTCAGGTGCGCGATCTCCCGGTGCCCGAGCTCGACCAGGTGCCGCACCGCGAGCCGGGCACCGAGGTCCTGGTCCATCTCCACCGACGCGATCCGGTCGTTGGGCACCTCTCCGGACATGACGACGGCCATCGGGACACGCGTCGCGAGCGCCGGGAGGGCGTCCAGGACCACGGGCCGGTCCGCGATCATCGCGACGGCGTCCGCCTGGTCCGCCACCCGCTGCACCGTCTCCGTGAACTGCGCCTGGTCGCGCCCCTGGAAGCTCGCGAGGTTGAGCCAGTACCCGGCGCCGCGCGCCGCGGTCTCGAGCCCGCCGAGCACCCGCGGCAGCTCGTGCAGCTCGGAGCCGGCCAGGACCACGCCGATGGTCGATGTCCGTCCGCTCTTGAACGCGCGGGCGACCGTGTTGCGCCGGTACCCCAGCTCCGCGATCGCCGCCTCGACCCGCGCTCGGGTCTCGGGCCGCACCGACGGGTGCCCGTTCAACACGCGCGACACAGTGATGTGCGAAACCCCGGCGACCCGGGCTACGTCGACCATGCCGGGCGCTCGGCTCGCCACGTGGTGCTCCGATCATGCTGCCCGGCCGCGTGTCGGCGCGCGACCAGCGAAGGACTCCGACGGTCCTCACCGTACCGCCATGTCGACGTGAGCCCACCGTGCCGACGCGACGCACGTCCTTCGTGCGGTCTCGGAGCACCGGCGACATCCTCCGACCTCGGAGGTGGACTTCCTCCGACCGTTCCACGGAGCCCCCTGTCGGATTCGAACCGACGACCTGCTGTTTACAAGACAGCTGCTCTGGCCAGCTGAGCTAAGGAGGCACGCGCGCCCGTGGGCGACGCGGCGCTCAGCCTACCGGCCGCGCACCCCTCCCCCGGCGGTCGCGTCAGGGCTGCGGGTCGTGCGCGTCGTACCGCCAGAACCCTCGCTGCGCGCGCACCAGCACCCAGAGGATCACCGCGCACGCGAGCCCGCCGATCAGCGCGGCCCCGCCCTCGCCGAAGGTGCCGGACAGCCACCCGAGCAGCAGCTCGCCGAGGCGCGGTCCACCGGCGACGACGACCACGAATACGCCCTGGAGCCGGCCGCGCATGTCGTCGGGGGTGGCGGTCTGGAGGATGGTCTGCCGGAAGACGGCGGACACGGCGTCGGCGGCGCCAGCCGCGGCGAGGGTCACGGCGGCGAGCGCGAGCGCGAGCCAGAGGACGTGGTCGGGCTCGCCGCGTCCGGCGACGACGAGCACGGCGCCGAACGCCGCGATGGCGAGCCCCCAGACGGTGATGGCGACGACGATGATCCGACCCTGCCACCGGACGCGGGCGAGGCCGCCGGAGAACAGCCCGGCGAGCATGGCCCCGGCGGCGACGGCGGCGGTCATGACCCCGGCGGTGGTCTCGCCGCCGCCGAGGTAGACGAGGCCGACGGCGGGGAACAGCACGCGCGGCGAGGAGGTGATCATCGCGACGAGGTCGACGAGGAACGTCATGCGCACGTTGGGCCGGGTGCCGAGGTAGCGCAGGCCGTCGAGCACGGACGCGAGCCCGGCGCGGGCGCGGCGGGTCCCGGACGGCTCGGGCGGGATGGGCGGCAGCCGGAGCAGGGCGGTGAACGCGAACGTGAACAGGACGGCGTCGATCGTGTAGACGACGCCGTAGTGCAGGGTCGCGACGAGCGTCGCGCCGAGCAGCGGCCCCAGGGTGAGGGCGACGTTCCAGCCGACGGTCTGCAGGGCGTTGGCGGCGGGCATCAGCCGGGGCTCGAGCAGGCGCGGGATGATCGCGGACCGCGCGGGGCTGTTCACGGCCCCGGCCCCGGACTGGAGGGCGACCAGGGCGTAGAGGACGCCGACGTGGGTGTTCTCGGCCCAGCCCTGCGCGGCGAGGCCGACGGTGGCGACCCAGCTGACGGCGGAGGCGACCAGCGCGACCTTGCGGCGGTCGGCGTGGTCCACGATCGCGCCGCCGTACAGTCCGAAGACGACGAGCGGGACGAGCGCGCACAGGCCGACGACGCCGACGGCGAACGTCGACCGGGTCAACGAGTAGACCTGCAGCCCGACGGCCACGACGGTGAGCTGCGCGCCGAGGTTGGCGACCGAGAGGCCCCACCACAGCCGACGGAACTCGGGGCTGACGCGCAGGGGTGTCAGGTCCACGAGCAGGGAGGGCACCGCGGGAGTCTACGTCCGGGCCGTGACGAGGACGGGCCGCACCGCCCGACGTTTGCTCCGTCTGTCCTTGACTGCGGGCAAACGTCGGGCGGTCCTCGCGTACGCCTACGAGGCGTACGCCTTGACCTGCTGCACGCCCTTGCTGCCGCAACCGTGCGCGGCCGCGACTGACTGTCCACCGTTGGAGATCTTCACCTGAACAATGTTCTGGTTCCCGTTCCAGCAGTCGATCACGAACGCGACCATCTTCCCGCTGCACGACGCCATGACATTCGTCTTGTCGACTGCCACCTTGCCGCAGCTGGCTGCCTGCGCCCCCGTGGCACCAACACCAAGCACTCCCACCGCCAGAACCCCTGCGAGTGCTGCCGACGCGATCTTCTTGCGGAGCATCCTGTTCCTCCAGCCTGAGATATTCGGACTGTCCGAACCTAGAGCACTCAACTGACCTGCGGACACCGAGGAACCACCTACTCAGGTTGCGCGGTTGACCATCGCGCGAGACTCGGCGTGCCAGCCCTTCCTGCGTCGCAAGCGCCGAGCAGTGGAGCTAGGTGCAGTGCACAAGACATCGAGCACTGCACGCGACTCCACGCACGGTGACGCCGTCAGTTGATCGCTGACAGCAACGCGGACGGATCACTCCAGTTCTCGGTCCAGACGACACCGTCGATCGCGATCGTCGGTGTGCCGAAGTTCCCGCTCGTGGGGTTGACAAGGTCGGCGTTGGCGCTGGCGGCGTTGGTGGCCGAGTGCACCCACTGGCCGAAGGATTCGAGCGCACCGCCGTCCGCGATGCGGTCAGCAACATCATCGTCTACACCGGAGTCACGGGCGATGTCGGCGATCTCCGCGTCCGTCAGCCCGGACGTACCCTCGTCCGGCTGTCCGGCGAACATCTGCTGATTGAAAGTCGAGAAAGCGGCCGGCGAGTCCTGCGCGACCAGTGCGGCGGCAGCAGCAGCCCGGGTTGAGAATCCGGTGCCGTTGGAGAACCTGTTCAGGATCGCGATCGGATGGTAGACAACTGTCGCCTTTCCAGACTCCGCGAGCTGGATCAGGTTCTCACCGTTGCTGCTCTCAAACGCACCGCAGGCGGGGCACATGTAGTCGAGGTACACGTCGATCTGGGTGACGGAGTCGTCGCCGACACCGACGCCCTCCGCCGAGGTCGGGATACCACCGTCCTCCATAGCGACGGTCGGGACGGACGTGACCTCACTGAGGGGCAGGTCCTCGTAATCAGGCAGTGCCGACGTACTCGTGCCCTGCGTCACGACGTACACGACGACGACGACGAGCGCGACGACCGCGGCGGACAGGCCGCCGATGCCGAGGATCTTGTTGCGCTTGTCGCGCTTGGCCTGCTGCTCGCGCAGGACGCGGGCCTGCTCGCGGGCGGCGTCGCGGCGCTCGGCCTTGGACGCCTTCGGGGTGTTGCTGGGCATGGGGTACCTCCGGGTGGTGCGGGTCGGTGGGCTCAGGCGAGCGCCACCGGCGGGCCCCGGTGCGGGTGCAGCGCGCGGGCGAGCGCGGCGGGCAGCGCGTGCGCCACCGGCCGGACGAGGAGGGGCCGCGCGGTGGGCGCGGCGGGT
>NZ_RFFI01000088.1 GCF_003696205.1 Cellulomonas triticagri | reverse complement strand
GCCGCCCGCGTCACCGCCGCCCCGCGCGGCGGCGCGACCCTGCGCGACCACCTGGGCCTGGCCCGCCCCGCCGACCGCTTCGCGGGCACCGCCCGCCGCACCGCCTGAGGAGCCCGCGCGATGACCACCCCGCAGCCCCCGATCACCCGCCCCGACGCCGAGGTGCACTTCGGCGTCTTCTTCCAGGGCGTGAACCACACCACCGTCTGGTCGGACCCCGAGTCCGGCTCGCAGACCGACTTCGCCTCGTTCGAGCGCGTCGCCCGCACCGCCGAGCGCGGGCTGTTCGACGCGTTCTTCCTCGGCGAGGGCCTGCGGCTGCGCGAGAGCCGCGGCCTGCTGCACGACCTCGACGTCGTCGGCCGCCCGGACGCGATCACCCAGCTCGCCGCGCTCGCCGCGATCACCGAGCACATCGGGCTCGTCGCCACGCAGAACACCACGTACAACGACCCGGTCGACCTCGCTCGGCGGCTCGCCAGCCTCGACGTGCTGTCCGGCGGGCGTGCCGCGTGGAACGTCGTGACGACCGACAACGCGTGGACCGGGGAGAACTTCCGCCGCGGCGGCTACCTCGAGCACGCGCGGCGGTACGACCGGGCCGAGCAGGTGCTCGCCGCGGCGCGCGCGATCTGGGACGCCTGGCCGGACGCCGACGGCGGGCGGGTGCGCACGGTCGTCACCGACGGCGACCTGCTGCGCGTCTCCGTCGACCCGACCACCCCGCGCAGCCCGCAGGGCCACCCGGTGATCTTCCAGGCCGGCGACTCCCCGCAGGGCCGTGACTTCGCGGCGCGCTCGGCGGACGTGATCTTCTCCCGGCACGGCTCCGTGCTCGCGGACGCCCTGGAGTTCGCCGCCGACATCCGCGCGCGGGTGGTGCGCGCCGGCCGGCCCGAGGACGACGTCAAGATCTTCCCCGGCACCGCGGTCGTCGTCGGGGACACCCCTGCCGACGCCGAGGAGAAGGCCCGGTGGGTGCGCTGGCAGCAGGTGACGCCCGCGACCGCCCTGCACGCCGTCGGCACCATCTGGGGCGAGGACCTCAGCGGCTACGACCCCGACGGCCCGCTGCCCGCGCACGACCCGGTGGTCACCGAGCTCGGTGCCGAGGGCGGCTCGTCCACCACCGGCGCGCGGGCGCACGAGGTCGCCGCCCGGTGGCGCGCGATCGCCGACGCCGAGGGGCTGTCCATCCGGCAGCTCGTCGTGCGGGTGCAGAGCGAGGGCGGGTTCGTCGGTACGCCGGCCGGTGTCGCGGACCGGCTGATCCGGTTCGTCCGCACCGGCGCGGTCGACGGGTTCAACATCAGCCCGTGGATCATCCCGTCCGGCCTCGACGACATCGTCGACCGGGTCGTCCCCGAGCTCCAGGAGCGCGGTGCCTACCGGAGCGCGTACACCGGCACGACGCTGCGGGAGCACCTCGGGCTGCGGGCGCCGCTCACGCGCCGGGGCGCGGTCGCGCCCGCCACGCCGGCTCTCGCGGGGGTCGCCGGAACCTGAGCGCGCACCTCGCGAGGCGGGGGCGGCGCCACGTCGCGGCGTCGCCCACCCTGCCTCGTCGGGACCGGGACGACCGGACGTGCACCCGGTGGTTGCGCGTCGGGGCTCGCGGGTCTACCGTGATGAGCAACCACTCGTTGCATGTCACGGAGGTCAGCGATGACGCAGGACAGCACCACCGAGGTCGGGACGCTCACGCGCACCCTGCACGTGGCGGCACCACCCGCCGTCGTCTACGACGTCGTCAGCCACCCCGAGCACATCCGCTCCTGGTGGTCCGACGACGCCACGCTCCCCGAGCCCGTCCCCGGCGCCGAGGGCGAGATCGTCTTCGGCACCCCCGGCACGGCCGACGCCGTCACCGAGCGCCTCACCGTCGTCGAGGCCGTCCGGCCCCGCACGTTCTCGTTCCGCTGGACGCACCGGCCGGGCGACCCGGTCTCCCCCGCGACCACCCTGCTCGTCACGTTCACGCTCGACCCCGCGGGCGACGGCACCCGGCTCACCATGACCGAGACCGGGTTCCGGGAGCGCGGCTGGGAGATCGCCGTGCTCGAGCAGACCTACGCCGACCACGAGCGCGGCTGGGACCTGTTCCTGCCGCGCCTCGTCGCGCACGCCGAGCACGTGGCGGGGGCGTCGTGACCGGCGCCGGCGGCACCACCACGCCGGGCACGCGGGCGCCGGACCCCGGAGGGCCTGGTGTGCCCGGAGCGTCCGTGCCCGACGACGACCTGTGGTCCGCCGTCGGCGACCCGACCCGGCGCCGCGTCCTCGACCTGCTGCTCGCCGGCGAGGGCACCGCCACCACCCTCGCCGACCGGCTCCCGGTCACCCGGCAGGCCGTCACCAAGCACCTCGCCGTCCTCGACCGCGTCGGCCTCGTGCACGGCACCACCACGGGGCGTGAGCGCCGGTACCGGGTCGACACCGACCAGCTCGCCCGCGCGAGCGCGCAGCTCGACGCCGTCGGTCGCGCCTGGGACGCCCGCCTCTGGCGCATCCAGCGGCTGGCCGAGGCGATCCACGCCACCGGCGCCGCTGCCGCGAGCACGCCCGCCACCGCACCCGCCACCGAGCCCGACCCGGAGGACGACTGAGATGGTCGACATCCTGCACCGCATCGGCATCCGCGCCACGCCCGAGGCCGTCACCCACGCCCTGTCCACCGCCGACGGCGTCGCCGGGTGGTGGAGCGCCACGACCACCGGCGACGGCGGCCGCGGCGGACGGCTCAGCGTGCCGTTCGACGACCCGACGCACCCCTACGTCATCGAGGTCGTGGACCTCGACCCCGGCGTGAGCGTGCGCTGGCGGGTCGTCGCCGGCCCGCCCGAGTGGGTCGGCACCCACGTCGAGTTCCGCCTCAGCCGGCCCGACGACCGCACCGTCGTCCTGTTCCGGCACCAGGGCTGGGCGGAGCCCGTCGAGTTCATGCACCACTGCAGCACCAAGTGGGCGACCTACCTGCTGAGCCTCCGGGAGCACCTGGAGACCGGCTCCGGCCGCCCGCGCCCGCACGACCTGAAGATCGACGACTGGGGCTGAGGACCCGAGGGGCACCAGGTAGGTGTTCCGAACTGCGGACAGGACCCCCGCCGCTCCCCTACCGTGAACGCGGTCATCAGGAGCGCCGGGGGTCCCGGCCGTCAGGAGAGGGGTCGCGGTGATCCGCTACCTGCCCGTCCTCATCCACCTCGCGCTGTTCGTCTACTGCCTGGTGGACTGCATCCAGTCGGACACCGACCGCGTGCGGAACCTGCCCAAGGGCGCGTGGGTCGTGCTGATCGTGCTGCTGCCCCTCGTCGGCAGCGTCGCGTGGCTCGTCGCGGGCCGACCGCTCGGCGGCTCCGCACCGCGCTCGGTGCCCTGGCCGAGCACCGCGACCGCGGGGTTCCCCGAGTACGAGCGGCCCCGCCCCCTCGCCCCGGACGACGACCCGGAGTTCCTCGCCGGGATGCGCGCGTCCGACGACCGGCACGAGCAGATGCTCCGCGACTGGGAGGCGGACCTGCGCGAGCGGGAGCGGCGTGCCCGGGAGGCCGACCCCACCACCGACGGGGCCTGATCACCGCCAGGAGCGATCGGCGTCCTGGTCGCGCCGGCACCGGCGGACCGCCGGTGTCGGGACGGTCCGGCTGAGGACGACCGGCGCCAGGACCGGCTGGCGCACGGCCGGCTGGTTCAGGACGAGCCGGCACGGGGCGGGCCGGTTCTGGACGGACGTCGGTCGACCAGCACCCACGTGCCCACCGCGAGGACCGCGGCGACGAGCAGCACCGACGGCCAGGCGCCGAGCGCCCCGGCGAGCAGGTGCGAGGCGACGAAGCACACCGCCCCGAGCGCCACGACGGCGCCCACGCGCAGCACTCCGGACGCGGGCAGCGCCCGCCACCCGCACCACACCACGCCGGCGACGAGCACGACGCCGCCGAGCGCCCGCACCCCGGTCCCCTGCGCGACGGCGAACGCCACCACGAGGGTCAGGGCGGCGAGCACGGCGGTGGGGACCGCCGGGAGCGGCCCCCGCGCACCGGTCCGCCGGGTGGCGGTGGTGCGCGGGGTGCCGGAGGTCACGCCTCCTCCTCCACGAGGGCACCGGCGAACTGCGACTGGTACAGCCGGTGGTAGGCGCCCTCGGCGACGATGAGCTCCTCGTGCGTGCCCTTCTCCACGATCGCGCCGTGCTCCATCACGAGGATCAGGTCGGCGTCCCGGATGGTCGACAGCCGGTGCGCGATGACGAACGAGGTCCGTCCCTGCCGCAGCGAGGCCATCGCCTGCTGGAGCAGCCGCTCGGTGCGGGTGTCGACCGAGGACGTCGCCTCGTCCAGGATCAGCACCGACGGCTGCGCCACGAACGCCCGGGCGATCGTCAGCAGCTGCTTCTCCCCCGCCGACAGGTTGGCCGCGTCCTCCTCCAGCACGGTGTCGTACCCGTGCGGCAGCGAGTGCACGAACCGGTCCACGTAGGTCGCCTGCGCGGCGGCGAGGATCTCCTCGTCGGTCGCGGACTGGCGGCCGTAGCGGATGTTCTCCCGGATGGTCCCGGCGAACAGCCACGGGTCCTGCAGCACCATGCCGGTACGCGCGCGGGCGTCGTGCCGGCTGAGCGTGGCGATGTCCTGGCCGTTGACGAGGATCCGCCCGCCGTCGAGCTCGTAGAACCGCATCAGCAGGTTGACCAGCGTGGTCTTGCCCGCACCGGTCGGACCGACGATCGCGACCGTCTGCCCCGGACGGACCGAGAAGGACAGGTCCGTGATCAGCGGGTGCGCCGGGTCGTAGGAGAACGCGACGTTCTGGAACTCGATCGTCCCGTCGCCCTCGGCAGGGGCCGGGGCGTCCGGCGCGTCGGGGTTCTGCTCGTCCTCGTCCAGCAGCTGGAACACGCGCTCCGCGGAGGCGGTGCCGGACTGCACGACCGCGGCCATGCCGCCGAGCTCGGACAGCGGCTGCGTGAACATCTGCGAGTACTGGATGAACGCCTGCACGCTGCCGAGGCGCAGCCCGCCGTTCGCGACCATCAGCCCACCGACGACGGCGATGCCGACGTAGGTGAGGTTGCCGATGAACGACATGCCCGGCCAGATGATCCCGGACAGGAACTGGGCCTTGAACGACGCCTTGTAGAGCTCGTCGTTCTCGGCGCGGAACTTGTCCTGGAAGTCCTGGCGGCGACCGAAGACCTTGACCAGGGCGTGCCCGGAGAACGACTCCTCGACGCGGGCGTTCAGGCGCCCGACCTTGCGCCACTGGATGCCGAACGCCGCCTGCGACTTCGGGCCGATGATGCCGAAGATCACGCCCATCAGCGGGATGGACACCAGCGCGATCAGCGCGAGCTGCCACGAGATCGAGAACATCATGATCAGCACGCCGATCACGGTGAGGATCGACGTCAGCGCCGTGGACAGCGACTGCTGCATCGTCTGCGTGATGTTGTCGATGTCGTTGGTCACGCGGGAGATGAGCTCGCCGCGCTGCACCTTGTCGAAGTAGGCCAGCGGCAGCCGGTTGATCTTCTGCTCGACCTGCTCGCGCAGGCGCCACATCGCCCGGACCATGATCACGTTGATGATGTAGCCCTGCAGCCACATGAGCAGCGCGCCCGCGACGTACAGCGCGAGCACGGTGAGCAGCAGGCGACCCAGCAGGTCGAAGTCGATCCCGGCACCCGGCACCAGGTCGCCCGCGGCCGCGACCATGTCCGCGACCCGGTCCTGGCCCTGCGCGCGCAGCCCCTCGACCGCCTGCTCCTGCGTCACGCCCTCCGGCAGCTGCCGGGACAGGAACCCGGTGAACACGGCGTCGGTCGCCCGGCCGAGGATGCGCGGCGCGAGGACGGTCAGCACCACGCCCGCGGCACCCATGAGGGTCACCGCGACCAGCGCGACCTTGTACGGGCGCAGCAGCCCGATCATCCGGCCGAACGACTGCTTGAAGTTGTCGGCCTTGCCCGGGGCCACCGAGTCCCAGGAGTCCGACGCGATGCGCGCCTGCTCGCCGAGCTCGATCTCGAGCTTCTCGTCCTCCGTCAGCTCCGGCGCGGCGTCCTTCTTGGGCGTCACCGGCTTCGCGGTCTTCTCGCTCATGCGCCGGCCTCCACCGAGAGCTGGGACTCCGCGATCTCGCGGTACGTCTGGTTGGACTCGAGCAGCTGCTCGTGGGTGCCGAGACCGGCGACCCGGCCGTCCTCGAGCACGAGGATCTGGTCGGCGGTGGTCACCGTGGACACGCGCTGGGCGACGACGATCTTCGTGACGTCCGGCAGCTCGCGCCACAGCGCCGCCCGCAGGCGGGCGTCGGTCGCGAGGTCGAGCGCGGAGAACGAGTCGTCGAACAGCAGCACCTGCGGTCGCCGCACGAGCGCGCGGGCGATGGCGAGCCGCTGGCGTTGCCCGCCGGAGACGTTCGTGCCGCCCTGGGCGATGCGGGCGTCGAGCCCGCCCTCCATCTGCTGCACGAAGTCGCTGGCCTGCGCGATCTCCAGGGCGTGCCACAGGTCGGCGTCGGTCGCGTCCTCCTGGCCGAGCCGGAGGTTCGACGCGACGGTGCCCGCGAACAGGAACGGACGCTGCGGCACGAGGCCGATCTCGGCCCACAGCGTCTCGAGCTCGCGGTCCCGCACGTCGACGCCGCCGACGCGGACGGTGCCGCCGGTCACGTCGAACAGGCGCGGCAGCAGCGAGAGCATCGTGGTCTTGCCCGCACCGGTCGAGCCGATGATCGCGAGCGTCTGCCCGGGGCGCGCGGTGAACGAGATGCCGGAGAGCACGGGGCGCTCGGCCTCGGGGTACGCGAAGGTCACGTCCTCGAAGGAGACCTCGCCCGGCACGGTGGCGGCGTGCACCGGCTGCTCCGGCTCCGCGAGCGTGGACTCGCTCGCCAGCACCTCGGAGATGCGCTCGGCGGACACCGCGGCGCGCGGGATCATCACGGTCATGAAGGTGGCCATGAGGACACCCATGAGGATCTGGCCGATGTACTGCATGAACGCCAGCAGCGTGCCGATCTGCACCGACCCGTTGTCGACCTCGATGCCGCCGAACCAGATCACGCCGACCACGGTCACGTTGAGCACGAGCATCGCGAGCGGGAACAGCACGACGAACAGCGAGCCGATCTTGCGGCCCACGACCATGATGTCGGTGTTCGCGACGCGGAACCGGTCCGCCTCGATCTCCTCGCGGACGAACGCCCGCACGACCCGGACCCCGGTCAGCTGCTCGCGCATGATGCGGTTGACGCCGTCGAGCTTGGTCTGGAACGACCGGAACAGCGGGACCATCCGGCCGATGATCAGCACCGCGATGACCAGCAGCACCGGCACCGACACGGCGATCAGCCACGACAGCCCGACGTCCTGCCGCAGCGCCATGATCACGCCGCCGATGGCGAGCATGGGGGCGCTGACCAGCATGGTCGCGCCCATCATGGAGAGCATCTGGACCTGCTGGACGTCGTTCGTGTTGCGGGTGATCAGCGACCCCGCCCCGAACCGGGAGATCTCCCGCTCGGAGAACCCACTGACGCGCCCGTAGATGTCGTTGCGCAGGTCGCGGCCGACCTGCATCGCGGCGCGCGCGGCGAAGAACGTCGCGACCACGGCGGCGAGGATCTGGCCGAGCGACACGGTGAGCATGAACGCCCCGGTCCGCCAGATGTACCCGGTGTCACCCAGGGCGACGCCCTGGTCGACGATCCGGGCGTTGAGGCTGGGCAGGTAGAGCATCGCCAGGGCGGAGCCCAGCTGGAAGACCAGCACGCCGACGAGCAGCCAGCGGTAGGGGCGCAGGTAGCGCATCAGAAGTCGGACGAGCACACGGGTCTCCAGGGGTCGGCGGTCGGCGAGAGCGTCGATCTCGGCCTCTCGGGGAGCGGTCCGGGGGCACCACGCGCGATCGGCAGGGTCGAGGTTACGACCCCCCTCCGACACGCGTCGTCCTCATTGAGGATGACTGCGTGGTGTCTTTCGCTGCGGGCGGAACCCGTTCCCCGACCACCTCCCGACCACTCACTCTGCGTGGCAGAGTGGGTGCATGACGTCGTACCTGGTCAGGATCCTGGAGCGGGAGCGCGCCGCCCGGCACGCCCGGTCGATCCCGCTCGCCGCCGTGACCGTGGCGCTGGTCGTCCTGGCCGCCGTCGGCCGGTACCTGCGCCTGCCCGGACTCTGGGACGCCTTCCTGCCCGGGCTGACCTTCCTGCTCGTCGTCGCCGCGATGGCGGTCCAGCGGGCCCTGCGCGGCGCGGGCAACGGCCGGGACGGGTACGGGCTCGTCGCGGTCGGTCTGCTGCTGGTCCCGTTCCTGCCGTTCGGGCTGGTCGCCCCGTTGTTCGTCGGAGCCGAGGCGCTCCTCGGGGCGGGTCTCGTCGTGCTGGGCTGGCGCGGTCGCGACCGCGGGCTCTGGGTGCCCGGCCTCGTCCTGCTGGCGCTGGGGCCGTTCGTGCACCTCAACGGCGCGGCGATCACCCTGTTCTGGCTGCCGGCCGACCCCGGGGTCGCGGTGCGCGTCGCGACCGCCGTGGCGTTCGCCGTCCTCACCGGCCGGGCGATCCGGATCGAGCGACGCCGCTCGACCCCCGTGCCCGCGGAGGTCCCTGCGTGAGCGAGCCCGACCCGCACCCGCTGTCCCGCCTGGACGAGACGGTGCACCAGCGCGCCCGCCTCGGCGTGCTCGCGATCCTCACCGAGCGCACCGACGCGGACTTCGGCTACCTCAAGCGCGCGCTCGGCCTCACCGACGGCAACCTGGGGCGGCATCTCGAGGTCCTGGTGACGTCCGGGCTGGTGGACCTGCGCCGCGGGTACGACGGCCGCCGGCAGCGCACGTGGGCCCGCATCACGCCCGCCGGCCGAGCGGCGCTGCTCGCCGAGCTCGACCTGCTGCGCTCGATCACCCGCCTCGTGGACGCGGAGCCCCCGGACGCCTCGTAGGCCGTGGCCGTCCCGTTCACGACCCTCATCGGCATCGTCACCCGCGACCTCGCGGCGTCCCTGCGGTTCTACCGGACGCTCGGCGTCGCGCCGCGACAGGGGCCTAGCCTGGCCGCACCGCACGAGCCCACGGGGGTGGCGCATGGCCCGGTCCGACCTCCTGGCGCGCATCCGCGCCCACCTCGTGGCCGAGCCGGGTCTCCGCGTTGCACCGATGTTCGGCGGCGTCTCCGTCTTCCTCGACGACGCCATGGTCGCCAGCGTGCGCGCGAACGGGGACCTGCTGGTGCGTGTCGCGGGTGAACGGCACGACGAGCTCGCCGCCCGCCCCGGTGCCTCGTGGGCGGTGATGGGTCGTGGCCGTCGGATGGGACGCGGGTGGCTGACGGTCGACGCCGGCGCGCTGGACCGCGACGAGGAGCTCGCGGGGTGGCTCGACCTCGCCCGGGAGCACCACCGCTCGGTCAGCCGGGGTTGACGGGCGCCGGTGCTCGACGGCGCAGCCGTCGGCTCTCGACCCAGGTGCAGACCGCCACGACGCCGAACCCCAGGAACGCGACGACCTGCGGCGAGGACGCCACGAGCACCCGTCCGGGGTCATCCGGTCCGCGCCCGGCCGCGTCGGCGGCGAATCCCCCGACCAGCGCGATCGCGAGGCCGGGCGCGAGGACCGCCCCGAGCCACGTCGGGGCCCCGTCGACCGGCGAGTCCCACGACCGGGCCGGGTGCGCGACCACCAGAGTCACCAGGGCGAGCACCGCGGGCACCGCCTGCACCAGCAGCGCGACCCACCACGCGTCCGCCGTCGGGACCACGAACTCCCACTCGCTGCTGCCCCGCTTGCCGTGCAGCAGCACCGCCCAGCGCAGCTCCGGGCCCCCGTGCGCCGCGGCGATCCGCGCCGTCGCCCCGGCGACCACCACGGCGAGCGCGGACGACACGACCAGCGTGAGGGTCGCGCGTCGGCGACGTCGGCGGTTGCGCTCACGGGCGCGCTCGACCCGTTCGGCGAAGCTGCGGGCCCGGACGCGCCGCGCCGCGGGCGCCGCGGTGTCGGGAGGTGCAGCAGGCACGCGCACACCGTAGCGGGGCCCAGGGGGCTGCCGGGGGCCCTTCCGCGCCCGGGACGACGAAGGCCGCCTCCCGAAGGAGACGGCCTCTGTCCTGCGACTCTACGTCGGGCTGACAGGATTTGAACCTGCGACCCCTTGACCCCCAGTCAAGTGCGCTACCAAGCTGCGCCACAGCCCGATGGTCCCCTGGGGAACCCCGGTGGCCCCCGCAGGAGCCTCGGAAACTCTACCGCATCCGGACGGTGCCTCCGTCCCCCGCGGGCAGGTGGGCGCGCCACGCGGCGGCGACCACGACCAGGCAGCCCGTCGCGACGACCGCCCCGGCCGTGAACATCGCGGGATAGGGCCACCGGGTCGACAGCCAGGCGAGCACCGCCGGGACGAAGAACCCGAGGTACGCCGCCGAGTAGTAGACGGCGGTGAGCCCCGCGAGGTCGTCCGGGGTGGCGATCCGCTGCACCTCGGACAGCCCGGCGACCAGGGCGAGCCCGTACCCGGCGCCGAGGACGGCGGCGGCGAGCAGCACGACCGGCAGCGCGAGGGTGGCGGACGCCCACGCGGCCAGGGCCATGCCGACGACGAGGATGCCGAGGGCGACGACCGACGCACGGGCGCTGCGGCTGGTGTCCACGAGCCGGGCGAGCTGCTGCACGCCGAACCCGACGGCGAGCGTCACGACGGTGAGCAGGGCGGAGAAGGCGATCGGCATCCCCCCGGTGTGCTCCCGCATCAGGCCCGGCAGTACGGCGTACGCGGACCCGACCGCGCCGAACACCCACGGGGCGAGCGGCAGCACCACGCGCAGGAAGCGTCGGTGCCCGACCGCGGGGACGCGCAGGTCGTCGCGCAGCCGACCGGGCGTGGCCGGTGCGGGGTGCGTCTCGGGGACGGGTAGCACCGCGAGCCCCGCGACCAGCGCGACGACGGCGTGCAGCACGTACGGCGTCCCGGTCCCCCACGGCCCCCACTGCGCGAGCACGCCCGCGAACCCGGCGCCGAGCAGGAACCCCAGGGTGAGGGCGAGCGACGCCCGGCGGGCCCCGGCGCGCGGGGCGCCGGTGGCGGCGCTGAGCTCGGCGACCCACGTCGTCCCGACGGCCATGACGAGCCCGAGCGCGAGCCCGGACAGCACCCGCCCGGCGGCCAGGGCCGGGACCGAGGCCGGACCGAGCGCGAGGACCAGCGACCCGACGATGCCGAGCGGCGCGGCGGGCAGCAGCAGCGGTCGCCGCCCGTACCGATCGGAGAGCGGCCCGCCGATGAGCAGCGCCGGGACGATGCCGAGCACGTACGCGGCGAGCAGCACGTTGACGGTCAGCGCGGACAGGTGGCTGACCTCGCGGTACATGACCAGCAGCGGCGTGAACTCGTTGCCGCCCCACGCGACGGCGAACATCAGCGCACCGACGCGCAGCCACGCCCGCCGGGCGACGTCCGGGCTGCTCGCGACGGCCACCCGCTCGCCGGTGGTGGCGGTCACCGGGCAGCCCCGCCAGCGGCACGCTGCGGGTCGACACCGTGCAGGTCGCCACCGTGCAGGTGGGCGTCGTGCAGGTGGGTGCGCAGCGCGGCGGCGAACGCGTCGGCATCGCCCCGCTCGATCGCGGCGACCAGGTGCTCGTGGTCCGCGACGAACCCGGGCGCACGCTCCCCCGCCGCCCCGACGGACAGCGCGATCATGCGCCGCTGCCGTTCCCGCAGGGTCGCGGCGAACTCCGCGAGCACCGGGTTGCCGCCCGCGGCGACGATCTGCTGGTGGAACGCCGCGTCGTGCTGCGCGTAGAGCTCCAGGTCACCGGCGTCGAGCGCGCCGCGCTGCCGGTCCACGAGGTCGCGCAGCGTGCCGACGAGCACCGCGCGGACCTCCGGGGACGCCACGACCGTGCGCACCGCGCTGCCCTCCAGCAGCAGGCGGGCGTCCACGACGGCCTCGGCCTCCCCGGGGGCGACGGGGACGACGAGGGCGCCACGTCGGGGGAACAACCGCAGCCAGCCGTCGGCGGCGAGCCGGAGGAACGCCTCGCGCACCGGGGTGCGGCTGATCCCGAGGGCCGCGGCGACGTCGCCCTCGCTCAGCATCTCCCCCGCGGGCAGCCGCCCGGCCAGCAGGTCGTCCTTCACGTGCCGATACGCGACCTCGGCGGCGGCGGGAGGTGCGAGCATGTCCATGGTGCCTACATGTATCTCAGTCGCATCCCACGAGTCAACCAGGCCGGCCCGCGCCCGCTGGTGCCCGGGCCGCCGCCCGATGTCGTCACCCGTCGACGAGGTCGTCCGTCAGCAATGACGACCTCGTCGACCGATGACGTTCTCGCCGGAGCACACCGGACGGGGACAGCGCGTCAGCGGGGACCGCGGCCCTCGGCAGCGGCCGGCTCGACGTCGAGGGCCGGGTCCTTCCCCGCACGTCCCCGGAGGACGTCGAGCTCCGCGGCGACGACCCCGAGCAGCACCAGGTCGACGGCGAGGCCGGACACGGCGCTCCACTGGTCGACCCGGAACAGGAAGATCTGCGTGAGCAGCAGGTTGACGAGCACAGCGCGCCGGAACCACTCGTAGCCCCGCACCCGGTCCGTGCCGACGAGCCGCAGCCCGACCACGGAGCACGCGAGGGACACGACCCCGCTGGCGATCATGCCGACCTCGGCCCACCAGGGCAGGTCGGCCCCGCCCGCGATGAGGACGACACCCCGCCCGACGGTGTACAGCGTGACGACGGCGAGGACGGCGACGGTGAGGCGCGGCAGCCAGCGCACCCGCACCACACGGCGGGAGGTGGTCACGACCCACCGGGAGACGGCGCTGATCGGGTCCGGCAGCTCGCGGGCGTCGTCCTCGACCACGGCGAGCAGCGCCTTCACCTCGGCGGCGCCCCGGACGTCCCCGGCGGCGTCGGCGAGCGCGCGGGCCTGCCGCCGCGCCCGGGTGGAGAACCCGCCCGCCAGCCCGGCGACGGCGAGGTCGGCCGCCGCGGAGAGCGTCTCGTGCGGGTCGGGGCGTCCCCGGCCGTGGATGACCTCGCCGACGAGGACGAGCAGCACCACGACGACGTAGATCAGCGAGGCGGTCGGCTCGAAGAAGTAGTCGTTGTCCGACGTGACGAACTTGCCGATCTCGTCGATGAACAGCCCGAAGCCGATGCCCGCGACCAGCGCGGCCAGCGGCCGCACGACCGGTCCGGCCCAGGACAGCGTCGCGACGACGGCCAGCGCCATCAGCAGCCCGCCCCACAGCACGTGGGCGACGTGCAGCCCGCCGCCCCCGAGCTGCGGGAACCCGGTGAGGGCGAGAGCGGCCCGCGTGACGAGGACCGTCAGCACGGTGATGACCAGGAAGCCCGCGACGTGCCGCGGGCCGGCGGGGTCGCGCGGCAGCCCGAGCACGAGCACCGGCGACCGGTGCAGCCGTGCCGGGGCCGCGCTCCCCCGCGTGGCGGTCACCGCTTGCGCTTCTCCCGGACGCGCACCGAGATGGAGATCGGCGTGCCCTCGAACCCGAAGGTCTCGCGCAGGCGGCGCTCGATGAACCGGCGGTACCCGGCCTCGAGGAACCCGGAGGCGAAGATCACGAACCGCGGCGGGCGGGTCGACGCCTGGGTGGCGAACAGGATGCGCGGCTGCTTCCCGCCGCGCAGCGGGTGCGGGTGCGCCGCGACGAGCTCGCCCAGGAACGCGTTGAGGCGCCCGGTCGGCACCCGGGTGTCCCAGGAGTCCAGCGACCGCGTGATCGCGGGAACGAGGCGGTCGGTGTGCCAGCCGGTGCGCGCGGAGATGTTGACCCGCGGCGCCCACTGGATCTGCACGAGCTCCTTCTCGATCTCGCGCTCCAGGTACGGGCGGCGGTCCTCGTCCATGAGGTCCCACTTGTTGTACGCGATCACCAGGGCGCGACCGGCGTCGATGACCTGCTGGATGACGCGGGTGTCCTGCTCGGTGAGCGGGTTGGACGCGTCGAGCAGGACGACGGCGACCTCGGCCTTCTCGATCGCGGCCTGGGTGCGCAGCGAGGCGTAGAAGTCAGCGCCGGAGGTCTGGTGCACGCGGCGGCGGATGCCCGCGGTGTCCACGAACCAGTACGGCACGCCCTTGAGCTCGACGAGCTCGTCCACGGGGTCCCGGGTGGTCCCGGCCACGTCGTCCACGACGACGCGGTTGGTGCCGAGCACCTTGTTGAGCAGCGAGGACTTGCCGACGTTCGGGCGGCCGACCAGCGCGACGCGACGGGGGCCGCCCGGGCGGGCGACGCCGTGCTGCGACTCGGTGGGCAGCGCGGCCATCGCGGCGTCCAGCAGGTCGCCGGTCCCGCGGCCGTGCAGCGCCGAGACGGGGTGGGGCTCGCCGAGGCCGAGGCTCCACAGCTCGGCGGCGTCGGCCTCGACGCGCGGGCCGTCGACCTTGTTGGCGCACAGGACGACCGGCTTGCCGGACTTGCGGAGCAGGCGGACGACGCGCTCGTCGGTGGCGGTCGGGCCGACGGTGGCGTCCACGACGAACAGGACGGCGTCGGCCAGCGAGATCGCGACCTCGGCCTGCTCGGCGACGCGCGCCTCGATGCCCGCGACGTCGACCTCCCAGCCGCCGGTGTCGACCAGCGTGAACCGGCGTCCGGCCCACTCCGCGGGGTAGGACACCCGGTCGCGGGTGACGCCCGGCTTGTCCTCGACGACGGCCTCGCGGCGACCCAGGATGCGGTTGACGAGGGTGGACTTGCCGACGTTCGGCCGGCCGACCACGGCGAGCACGGGCAGGGCGAGCGGCTGGCCGTCCTCGTCCAGCTCGAGGCCCTCGCCGCCGAGCAGGGCGACGTCCTCCTCGTCGAGCTCGTACTCGTCCAGCCCGACGCGCAGGGCGCGCTCGCGGGAGGCCTCCTCCTCGGTCTCCGGGGCGCGGAGGTTGGCCTCGGCGTCCGGGCTGATCTCGAGGACCTCCGCGTCGGCGGGGGCGGTCTGCTCGGACAGGTCGTCACTCATGGGCACCATGATCCCAGACCGCGGGCCCGCCGCAGGACGCGACGGCGGCTCAGTCCCGCGGGAGCATGACGCGGGTGCGCACCGAGGCCCGCGCCACCAGGGCGCTGAGGGCGAGCCGCACCTGCTCCGTGCCGGTCGCGATGGCCTCGCGGCGCGGCTGACCCTCGACCGCGTCGAGGTGCAGGGGCTCGCCGATCTCGACGTGCAGGCGGCGCCGGAACCCGGGGACGTGCCCGACGGACTCGCCGGTGCGGCGCGTCCCGAGGATCGCCACCGGCACGACCGGGGCGTGCCCGTTCACGGCGAGCCACGCGACGCCCGCGCGCGCCGACGCCGCGTCGCCGCGACCGCGGTTCCCCTCGGGGAACACGCCCACCGCGCCGCCGCGCTGCAGCACGCCCAGGGCGCTGACGAGGGCGGCGCGGCCGCCGGAGCGGTCCACCGGGATCTGCCGGGAGGCCCGGAGGATGCCGCCGACGGGGCCGGCGAACATCTCCTCCTTGACCAGGATGTTCACGCGCCGCGGCGTGACGCCCTGCAGCAGCGGACCGTCCACGATGCTCACGTGGTTGGCGGCGAGCACGACGGGACCGTCGGACGGCACGTGCTCCCGCCCGACGACCCGGCTCGCCCACACCCCGTGCGCGAGGAGCAGCCCTATCCCGCGCGCCCACGCCGGCACCTCTCCCAGCACGTCCTGCTCGCGCGCGGTGGTCGTACCGCGGGCGCTCACGCGTGCAGGTCCGCGGTACGGGCGACGACGTCGAGGACCGCCTGCACCGTCTGCTCCAGGTCGAGCTCGGAGGAGTCGACGGTCACCACGCCGTCGGCGGCGACCAGGAACTGCGAGACGGTCGAGTCGTCGGCGTCCCGCCGCACGACCTGGTCGCGCGTCGCCTCGACGGCCGCGGCGTCGGCGGAGCCGTGCACCTCGCGGGCGCGCCGGGCGAGCCGGGCCTCCTCGGAGGCGATGAGCAGCAGCCGCACGTCCGCGTCGGGAGCGATGACGGTGGTGATGTCCCGGCCCTCCGCGACGATGCCGCGCCCGCCGGAGAACGACGACGACGCGGCCTGCGCCGCGATCTCGGCGCGCTGGCGGCGCCCGAGCTCGGCCCGGACCTCGAGGTTGGTGGCGACGGCGCTGACCGCCGACGAGATCGCCGTCTCGCGGATCGCCTCGCCGACGTCGTGCCCGTCGACGTGCACACCGGGCTCGCGCGGGTCCACGCCCATGACCAGCGGCATGTCGCGCACGAGGTCGGCGACGGCGTCGCCGTCGGTCAAGGAGACGCCGCGGTGCAACGCCCACCAGGTCGCGGCGCGGTACATCGCGCCGGTGTCGAGGTAGGCCAGCCCGAGGCGCTCGGCGACGCGCCGGGACACCGAGGACTTGCCCGAGCCGGACGGCCCGTCGATCGCCACGACCACGGCGCGCGCGCCGTGCTGCTCGTGGGTGGTGCTCATCTGACCAGTCTCCATCCGCGGGCCGTCAGCTCCGCCTCCAGGTGCGCCGAGCGGGCCGGGTCCACGGACACCGACGCCATGCCGACGGGTCGCCCCGCCGCGTGCTCGAGCTGCAGCTCCTCCAGGTTCACGCCCGCGGCGCCGACGTCCGTCAGCAGCCGGGCCAGCTCGCCGGGCCGGTCGGGGACCAGCGCCGTGACGACCGCGTACCGGCGCGGGGCGCCGCCGTGCTTGCCGGGGACCAGGGCGACCCCGGCGTTGCCGTCGGACAGCAGCCGGGCCAGCCGGGCCAGGGCGCCGAGCTCGACGTCCTCCGGCCCGTTCGCCCGCGCGGCGCTGTCCAGCGCGCCCAGCACCTCGTCCAGGTCCGACCGCACCGCGAGCAGCACGTCCCGCACCGCCTGCGCGTTCGCCGCGAGGATCGACGTCCACAGCGCGGGGTCGGACGCGGCGATGCGGGTCACGTCCCGCAGCCCCTGCCCCGCCAGGCCGAGCGCGTCCGGCTCGGCGCCGCGCAGCGCGGACGCGACGAGGCTCGCCGCGACCTGCGGGACGTGCGACACGGCGGCCACCGCGGCGTCGTGCGCGTCGGCGTCCAGCACCACGGGCACGCCGCCGAGGTCGGTGGCGAGCGCCCGGACGGCCAGCAGCGCGTCCGGTCGGGACTCCCCCGAGTCGACGACGACCCACGGCCGCCCGACGAACAGGTCCGGGACGGCCGCCGCCGGGCCGGAGCGCTCCCGCCCGGCCATGGGGTGCGAGCCCACGTAGCGGGTGAGGTCGGCGCCCGCGGCGCGCAGCTCGCGCAGCACGTAGCCCTTGACGCTCGCGACGTCGGTGACGACCGCACCGGGGTGCGCGGCGAGCTCGGCCGCGACGACGTCGGCCGTCACGTCGGGCGGCGCCGCGACCACGACCAGCGCGGGCTCGACGTCGTCCGCCGAGGCCGGACGGCCCGCGCCGACGTCCCGGGCGAGCGCCAGGGCCGTCCGGGACGGGTCGTGCAGCGTCACGTCGACGCCGTGCGCCCGCAGGGCGAGCCCCACCGACGCGCCCAGCAGCCCCGCGCCGACGACCCGCACCGGCCCGCGGGTCGCCGCGGACGCACCGGCCGTGGCCGGCGTGCCCGTGGCGTCCAGGGCGCCGGACGGGAGGTCGGGGGTGGTCACATGCCCACCGACGTCATCAGCGAGCCGACCTCGGCCTTGCCGAGCACGCGCGTACGACCGGGGCGCAGGTCCCCGAGGCGGATCGGGCCGACCTGGGTGCGCAGCAGGCGGGTCACGGGGTGCCCGACCTCCTCCATCAGGCGGCGCACGACGCGGTTGCGACCCTCGTGCAGCACGAGCTCGACCATGCTGGCCTGCGGCGTCTGGTCGACCAGACGGAAGCCGTCGACCGCGACCACGCCGTCCTCGAGCTCGACGCCCTTGCGCAGGCGCGCCCCGAGGCCCTGGGTGACCCGGCCCTCGACGGTCGCGAGGTACGTCTTGGTGACGCCGTGCGACGGGTGCGAGAGCCGGTTGGCGAGATCGCCGTCGTTGGTCAGCAGGATCAGGCCCTCGGAGTCCGCGTCGAGCCGCCCGACGTGGAACAGCCGCTCCTCGCGGTTGCCGACGAACTCGGCGAGCGACGGACGGCCCTCCGGGTCGTGCATGGTCGACACGACGCCCAGCGGCTTGTTCAGCGCGAGGGTGATGACGTTCTGGTCGAGCTGCAGCCGCAGGCCGTCGACGTGGATCACCGACTCCCGCGGGTGCACCCGCACGCCGAGCTCCAGGACGATCTGGCCGTCGACGGACACCCGGCCCGCCGTGATCAGGTCCTCACACGCCCGGCGCGAGCCGAGACCCGCCTGGGCGAGCACCTTCTGCAGCCGCACGCCCTCGGGGTCGTGCACGTCGACGGCGGGCTCGGTGCTGCGCGGACGACGGTCCGGGGTCACCCGGGGCTTCGCGGGCCACGCGGACCCGGGACGGCCGAGGTTCGGGCCGCGCGACGGGCGGGCACCGGACGCGCCGCGGGCGCCCGCACCGGCACCGGAGGGACGACCGCCGCCCGCGCCACCGCGGGCCG
>NZ_RFFI01000087.1 GCF_003696205.1 Cellulomonas triticagri | reverse complement strand
CCGAAGCCGGTCGGGACCGCCTCGGGTGCCGGGGCGGCGGCGGGCGCGGGTGCGGCGCTGGGTGCGGGTGCGGCGCTGGGTGCCGGCGTCGCGGCGGGGGCCGGGGTGGTGGCAGGCGCCGGGGTGGTGGACGGGGTCGTGGCGTCGGCCGTGCCTTCGTCGGTGGGCTCGGGCTTGTCCTGCGACATGGTCATCCGTTCGTCCGGGTGCGGTGAGTGGGGCGCACGCCCGCGTGCGGGGCGGTGGCGCCGGTGCGGCCCCGGGTCCCGCGCGACCCGTCGAGGGAGTGCGCGGCGGGAGTTCCCCGAGGTCGGAGCACGTCGTCAGCATGCCAGGTGTCGCTGTGCGGCGCCTGGACGCCCGAGATCTCTCGACGTCAAGTAATCTGGCGGGCATGGCGAAGATCAAGGTGGTTGGACCGGTCGTCGAGCTCGACGGTGACGAGATGACGCGGATCATCTGGCAGTTCATCAAGGACCGCCTGATCCATCCGTACCTCGACGTCGACCTGCGCTACTACGACCTGTCGATCGAGAACCGCGACGCGACGGACGACCAGGTCACCGTCGACGCCGCCCACGCGATCCTGGAGCACGGCGTCGGCGTCAAGTGCGCGACGATCACCCCGGACGAGGCCCGGGTCGAGGAGTTCGGCCTCAAGAAGATGTGGCGCTCCCCGAACGGCACGATCCGCAACATCCTCGGCGGCGTGGTGTTCCGCGAGCCGATCATCATCAGCAACATCCCGCGCCTGGTCCCGGGCTGGAACAAGCCGATCATCATCGGCCGCCACGCCCACGGCGACCAGTACAAGGCCACCGACTTCCGCGTGCAGGGCGCGGGCACGCTGACCCTGACGTTCACCCCCGCGGACGGCTCCGAGCCGATCCAGCAGGAGGTCGTGACGTACCCCGAGGGCGGCGGCGTCGCCATGGCGATGTACAACTTCGACGAGTCGATCCGCGACTTCGCGCGCGCCTCGTTCGCCTACGGCCTGCAGCGGCAGTACCCGGTGTACCTGTCCACCAAGAACACGATCCTCAAGGCCTACGACGGCCGGTTCAAGGACCTGTTCCAGGAGGTCTTCGACGCCGAGTACGCCGCCGCGTTCGCCGAGGCCGGTCTCACCTACGAGCACCGCCTCATCGACGACATGGTCGCCTCCGCGATGAAGTGGGAGGGCGGCTACGTCTGGGCCTGCAAGAACTACGACGGCGACGTCCAGTCCGACACCGTCGCGCAGGGCTTCGGCTCGCTCGGCCTCATGACCTCCGTGCTCATGACCCCCGACGGCAAGACCGTCGAGGCCGAGGCCGCCCACGGCACGGTCACCCGCCACTACCGCCAGCACCAGCAGGGCAAGCCGACGTCGACCAACCCGATCGCGTCGATCTTCGCCTGGACCGGCGGCCTCAAGCACCGCGGCAAGCTCGACCAGACCCCCGAGGTCATCACCTTCGCGGAGACCCTCGAGGACGTCGTCGTGAAGACCGTGGAGAGCGGCAAGATGACCAAGGACCTCGCGCTGCTCGTCGGCCCGGAGCAGACCTGGCTGACCACCGAGGACTTCCTCGCCGCGCTGGACGAGAACCTGGCCGCGCGCCTGGGCTGAGCGCCCGCCGCAGGCCCCTCGACGGCCGCCGCCCGCACCCCGCGGGCGGCGGCCGTCGTCGCGTGTCAGGCCGGCGGGCGGTGCCGGCTGAGCGCTCCGGCGACGAGCGGCACGTCGCGCACGCTGCCGTCGGCGACGGCGAGCACGAGCGCGACGGCGTCGTCCTCCGGCATGTGCAGCGCACTGCCGTTCAAGCCGTAGAACAACCGCGCCCCGACCCACCCGACGCGCTTGTTGCCGTCGACGAACGGGTGGTTGCTGACCACCGACACCAGCAGCGCGGCCGCCTGGTCGTCCATCGTCGGGTACAGGCGGACCCCGTCCCAGGTCGCCGCGGGCTGGGCGGCCGCCGCGACGAGGGCACCGGCGTCCCGGATCCGGGGTGGTCCGCCCAGGACGGCCCGGCCGATCGCGACGAGGTCCTCCGCGCCGAGGAAGGTCGTCACGCGAGCGGTCAGGCGAGCCGGTCGAGGATGGCGGCGTCCTCGACGACGATCGACGCGATGAGCGCGTCACGGACGGCGCTGCGCTTGCTCGCGTAGTCGAGCAGGGCGCGGTTGATCGCCTCGTTCTGCGAGATGCCCTCGGCCTCGGCGATGCGGGCCACGGCGATCTCCGCCTCGCCGGACAGGCGCAGGGTGCGGGCCACGGCTGGCTCCTCTCGGTCTGGTACCACGACGGTACCACCGGGCCGGCGGTCGCCGGGAAGCCTCGGGGGTTGCGGTCACCTCGTGAACGCATCCCACCCCGCGGAGCGGGCGTGCGGGTAGGGGGTGCGCACGCCTGTATCCTCGGCTACGTGGGCACCGAGAGAGTGACCCCGGGATCGCAATCTTCACTGCGTGAAGCCAACCGCGCCCGGATCGTGAGTGCCGTCCAGCAGCGTGGCTCGCTCACGCAGGTCGAGCTGGCCGGTGTCACGGGGCTGTCACCCGCCACGGTCTCCAACATCGTCAAGGAGCTCACCGGCGCCGGCGTGCTCGCCACCGCCCCGACCTCCCGCAGCGGACGCCGTGCCCAGCAGGTCACGCTCGCGCGCAACCTCGGGCTGGTCGGCGGCATCCACTTCGGCTCGCGCTCCCTGCGGGTGTGCGTCGCGGACGTCGCGCAGCGGATCGTCGCGGACCAGCGCATGCCGCTGCCCCCGGACCACCGCGCCGACGCCGGGCTCGAGCGCGCGTCGCTGCTGCTCACCGAGCTCGTGGACTCCGTCGGAGCGTCGATGTCCGAGGTCCTGGCCGTCGGCGTCGGGGTGCCCGCACCGGTCGACCCGGAGTCGGGGCGGATCGTGTCCGTCGGCGTGCTGCGCGGCTGGGACGGCGTCTCCGTCCCGGAGGTCCTGGAGCGCCGCCTCGGCGTCCCGGTGCGGGTCGACAACGACTCCAACCTCGGGGCGCTCGCCGAGCTCCGGCACGGGGCCGCCCGCGGCAAGCGGCACGTCGCCTACCTCAAGGTCTCGCACGGCGTCGGCAGCGGGCTCATCGTGGACGGTCGGGTGCTGCACGGCCGCACCGGCGCCGCGGGCGAGTTCGGCCACATCACCATCGACGACAACGGCCCGATCTGCCGGTGCGGCAACCGCGGCTGCCTGGACGCGCTCATCGGCGCCCCGGCGCTGCTGCGGATGCTCGAGTCCAGCCACGGCCACCTCACGCTGTCCGACGTCATCGCCCGCGCCCAGGACGGCGACCCCGGCTGCCGCCGCGTGATCTCGGATGCGGGGCGCCTGCTGGCGGTCGCGGCGGCGAACACCTGCAACCTCTTCGACCCGGAGCTCGTCGTCGTCGGCGGGCGGCTGGCCGACGCGGGGCCGATCCTGCTCGACACCTTCCGGAACGTGCTCGCGCAGCGCACGCTGCCCAGCACCGCCGGTCCGGTCGAGGTCGTCGTCTCCGAGCTCGGCACGGCCGCGGAAGTCCGGGGCGCCCTCGCCCTGGCCCTCGACCACGTGGGCATCGCGGTGGCGGTGGCAGGATGACCGGGGACGGCACGCAGCAAGGACGCAGCGGAGGAGGACGCGTGAGCTCGTCGCACGACGTCGCGCGGCAGACCCAGGACGGGACGGCCGGCGGCAGGACCGAGGCGCGCACGACGACGCCGGTGCTCTCCGTGCGCGGGGTGTCGCGCAACTACGGCGCGGTGCGGGCCCTCGTGGACGTCGACCTCGACATCCACCCGCACGAGGTCGTCGCGATCGTCGGCGACATCGGTGCCGGGAAGTCCACGCTCGCCCGCGTCATGTCGGGAGCGCTCGCCCCGGACACCGGGACGATCGAGCTCGACGGCCGCCCCGTCACCATGCCGTCCACCCGCGACGCCCGCGCCCACGGCGTCGCCGCCGTGTTCCAGGACCTCGCGCTGTGCGAGAACCTCGACGTCGTGCAGAACCTGTTCCTCGGGCAGGAGCTGCGCCGCGCCGGGATGCTCGACGAGCGGCGGATGGAGCGGCGCGCGTGGGAGCTGATGAACCAGCTCGCCGCCCGCGTGCCGTCCGTCCGCGCCCCGGTGCGGGCCCTGTCCGGCGGGCAGCGGCAGGCCGTCGCCGTGGCGCGCAGCCTCGTCGGGGACCCGCGGGTCGTCATCATGGACGAGCCGCTCGCGTCCCTCGGCATCTCCCAGACCGCCGAGGTGCTCAACATGGTCGAGCGGCTGCGCGAGAGCGGCCTCGGCGTCGTCATGATCAGCCACTCGATGGTCGACGTGCAGGCCGTCGCGGACCGCATCGTCGTGCTGCGGCTCGGTCGGATCAACGGGGACTTCGACGCGCAGCACGCGTCCTACGAGGACCTGATCGCCGCGATCACGGGGATCACCCCGACGGGACGGACCCCGCGGCGGCCGGGGCCGGACGGGGTCTGACGGTCACCGCGTTCAGCGGAAGACGATCGTGCGGTGCCCGTCCAGCAGCACCCGGTGCTCCGCGTGCCACCGCACCGCGCGGGCCAGGGCCCGGCGCTCGACGTCCTGCCCCAGCGCGACGAGGTCCGCGACCCCGCGGCTGTGGTCGACGCGCTCGACGTCCTGCTCGATGATCGGCCCCTCGTCGAGGTCGCCGGTCACGTAGTGCGCGGTCGCGCCGATGAGCTTGACGCCGCGGTCGTGGGCCTGCGCGTAGGGGCGGGCGCCCTTGAACGACGGCAGGAACGAGTGGTGGATGTTGATGACGCGCCCGGCGAGCGCCCGGCACAGGTCGTCGGACAGGATCTGCATGTACCGGGCGAGGACGACGAGCTCGACGTCCAGCTCCTCGACCAGGGCGAGCAGCCGCGCCTCGGCATCCGCCTTCGTCTCCCGGGTCACCGGGACGTGGTGGAACGGGATGTCGTAGAACGCGGCCATGTCAGCCAGGGCCGTGTGGTTGGACACCAGCCCGACGATGTCGATCGGCAGGCCCTCGGAGCGCTGCCGGAACGCCAGGTCGTTGACGCAGTGCGCGGCGGTCGAGCCGAGCAGCAGCGTGCGCATCTTCCGGCCCGCGACGTCCAGGGACCACTGCAGGCCGAACCGCGGGGCCAGCGCGGTGAGCGCGGTCTCCAGGTCGGCGCGGCTGCCGGACGACGTGACCTCGACGCGCATGAAGAACAGCCCCGACAGCGGGTCGCCGAACTGCTGCGACTCGGTGATGTTCCCGCCGTGCTCGGCGAGCAGGCCCGCCACCGCGGCGACGATGCCGGGCTGGTCCGGGCAGGACAGGGACAGCACCCAGGAGGTGTCCGGGGTCGTGGTCGAGGTCGTCACGCACGGGAGGTTACCCGCGCCCCCGCCCCGGGGCGTCGCGCGTCCGGCGGCGGGGGGTGTCCGGTGGGTGGAATCCCGTCGAACTCGGGACCTCCGGGTGGTCGCTCGCGCCGAGCGGCTGCGACGATGGGGGCATGAGCGAGACCCTGACCATCCGGCCCGTCGTCGACGCCGACGCCGGGGAGCTGCTGACGCTGCGCCGTGCCGCGTTCGTCACCGAGGCGCAGCAGTACGACGACCCGCACATCCCGCCGCTGACCCAGACGCTGTCCGAGCTGCGGGCCGACGTCGCCGCGGAGGGTGTCGTCACGCTCGGCGCGTGGGCGGGGCACCGCCTCGTCGGGTCGATCCGGGTGGTCCTCGACGGCAAGAAGGCCACGCTCGGCCGGTTCGCGGTCGCCCCCGACCAGCAGGGGCACGGCATCGGCACGCAGCTGCTGCTCGCGATCCTCCCGCACCTGCCGGAGGACGTCGAGGAGATCTGGGTGTTCACCGGCCGGGACTCGGTGCAGAACCTCGCCCTGTACGAGGAGCACGGCTACACCCACGAGCACGACCGCACGGTCGGCGACCTCACCTACGCGTACCTGCGGCGCATCCTGTCGGGCGGCGACCCGGCGGGGGAGCCCGCCTCCGCCTGAGACGGCCTGCCGCCGCCGCGGGGCGGTTGCTAGGCTGGCCGCGTCGCGACTGGCGCACAGGTGGGTCACCACCGGGGAGCGACGCAGCACGAGCGACGTCGGGTCGGACGCCTGGGCCCCGCGGTCATCCACACACCACCGGTGTGCGGTACGACGAACCGCGCACGCCGACTGCCGAGGAGACGCATGAGCGCCGACAGCACGCCCCTGCTCGACCAGAACCTGTCCCAGGTGGACCCGGAGATCGCCGCCGTGCTCGACGGCGAGCTCGCCCGCCAGCAGGGCACGCTCGAGATGATCGCGAGCGAGAACTTCGTCCCGCGCGCCGTCCTGCAGGCGCAGGGCTCCGTGCTCACGAACAAGTACGCCGAGGGCTACCCGGGCCGCCGCTACTACGGCGGCTGCGAGCAGGTCGACATCGCCGAGGACCTGGCGATCACCCGCGCGAAGGCCCTGTTCGGCGCCGAGCACGCCAACGTCCAGCCGCACTCCGGCGCCACCGCGAACGCCGCGGTGCTGCACGCGCTCGCCAACGCCGGCGACCGCATCCTGGGCCTCGAGCTCGCGCACGGCGGCCACCTGACGCACGGCATGAAGATCAACTTCTCCGGCAAGCTCTACGACGTCGGCGCGTACGGCGTGAACCCGGACACCTTCCTCATCGAGCCGGAGGCGATCCGCGAGGCCGCGCTGAAGCACCGCCCGCAGGTCATCATCGGCGGCTGGTCCGCCTACCCGCGGCACCTCGACTTCGCCGCGATGCGGGAGATCGCCGACGAGGTCGGCGCGAAGCTCTGGGTCGACATGGCGCACTTCGCGGGTCTGGTGGCCGCCGGTCTGCACCCGTCGCCCGTCCCGTACGCCGACGTCGTGTCGTCGACCGTGCACAAGACCATCGGTGGCCCCCGCTCCGGCTTCATCCTGAGCCGCGAGGAGTACGCCAAGAAGATCGACTCCGCGGTGTTCCCGGGCCAGCAGGGTGGCCCGCTCATGCACGTCATCGCCGCGAAGGCGGTGTCGTTCAAGATCGCCGGCGGCGAGGACTTCAAGGCCCGCCAGCAGCGCACCATCGACGGCGCCCGGATCATCGCCGAGCGCCTGACGGCCCCCGAGGTCGCCGCCGCGGGCGTGTCCGTCCTGACCGGCGGCACCGACGTGCACCTCGTGCTCGTGGACCTGCGGAACTCCGCGCTCGACGGCCAGCAGGGCGAGGACCTGCTGCACGCCGTCGGCATCACCGTGAACCGCAACGCGGTGCCGTTCGACCCGCGCCCCCCGCGCGTCACCTCCGGCCTGCGCATCGGCACCCCGGCGCTCGCGACCCGCGGCTTCGGCGACGCCGAGTTCACCGAGGTCGCCGACATCATCGCCACGGCGCTGGTGGCCGGTCAGTCCGCGGACGTCGAGGCGCTGCGGGCGCGTGTGGCCAAGCTGGCCGACGCGTTCCCGCTGTACCCCGGCCTGCAGCAGTACTGAGCGGGGCCGCTGACATGACGGCGAAGACCCTCGACGGCAAGGCCACGGCCGCCGCGATCAAGTCCGAGCTCAAGGTCCGGGTGGACGCGCTCGCCGCGCGCGGCGTCCGCCCGGGCCTGGGCACCCTGCTCGTCGGCGAGGACCCGGGCTCGGTGTCCTACGTCGCCGGGAAGCACCGGGACTGCGCGGAGGTCGGCATCGCCTCCATCCGCGAGGACCTGCCCACCGACGCCTCCCAGGCCGACATCGAGGCCGCCGTGCAGCGGCTGAACGACGACCCGGCCTGCACCGGGTTCATCGTCCAGCTGCCGCTGCCGCGCGGCATCGACACCAACCGGGTGCTCGAGCTCGTCGACCCCGACAAGGACGCGGACGGCCTGCACCCGACGAACCTGGGGCGCCTGGTGCTGCGGGTCAACGAGGACGTCACGTCCCCGCTGCCCTGCACGCCGCGCGGCATCGTCGAGCTGCTGAACCGGCACGGCGTCGACCTCGCCGGGGCCGACGTCACCGTCGTCGGGCGCGGGACCACGGTCGGCCGGTCCATCGGCCTGCTGCTGACCCGCCGCGCGATCAACGCCACGGTGACGCTCACCCACACCGGCACCGTCGACCTCGCGGAGCACACCCGCAACGCGGACGTCATCGTGGCGGCGGCGGGCGTGCCCGGCATCGTCACCGCGGACCTGGTGAAGCCCGGCGCCGTGGTCGTCGACGTCGGCGTCTCCCGGGTCACCGACCCGGAGACCGGCAAGAGCCGCATCGCGGGCGACGTCGACCCCGGCGTGGCCGAGGTCGCGGCGTGGATCTCCCCGAACCCCGGGGGCGTCGGGCCGATGACCCGCGCGATGCTGCTGGCCAACGTCGTGGAGTCCGCCGAGCGGCAGGGCTGACGCACGGGGGCGCGCACGACGGCGGCGGAGCGCCTGCTGACCGGTCCACGGGGCCGGCGGCTGTGCGCCGAGCTGCTGCGGCGCGCCCCCGGCGGGGACGTCGTGCACCGGGCGTGGTTCGCCGCGGCACGGGAGGTCGAGGACGCGCGCGGTGACATCGCCGGGCTCACGGTGGCGGTGCTGGTCAGCACCTCGGGTGACGCCCCCGCGGTGGCACCTCCCGTGCTGCCGCTGCCGGAGGCCCTCGCGTCGGTGGACCCGGCAGCGGCCGTCGACCCGGACGTCCTGCTGCCCGCCCTGAGCGACACCGTCGCGTCGGCGATGGGGTGGCAGCCCCCGCACGGCGAGGACGTCGCCCTGGCCCGGCCCGAGGTCGTGGCGGCGCTCCTTCCGGTCGCGCGCGCCCTGCTTGCGCACCCCGCGTCGGCCTGGTGGGGGACCGACCTGGACCCGGACCAGTCCCGGACGGTCTGGGACGACCGGACCGAGGCACCTGCCGTCGGCTCGACCGCGGCTCGGCTGGCGGCCTGGAGGCGCGACGTGCTGGAGGACGAGCGCAGCCGGGCGGACTACCGGCGGCGGCACGGGGTCGGCCTCGGCGGCACGTGGTGGGTCACACCCGCGCTGGCGGGTCTGCTCAGCACCTCACGCCGCCTGCCCGGTGCCGGGAGCGCGGCGCTGTGGATGACCGAGGACGACGTCGGGTGGGACCACGGGGACGTCGTCCCCTGCGCCGTCGACCCCGGAGCGCGGGTGCTGGAGGTGCACGGCCCCGAGGACTGGGCGGCGCTGGTCGCGGCCCACCCCCTCGACGTCACCGAGTCCCGAGCGCCCGACTGGTACGGCGCGGTCGACGCGCGCCCGGGCCGCTGGCTGCTGCCCGACTGGTCGTCCGTCGCACGCGAGCACGACGGCGTGCACGTCAGCCTGCTCGGCTGGCTCACGACGTCCGGCGTCGCGGTCCCGGTCCCGGGCCGGGACCCCGCGAGCACGACGCTGGCGGGCTGGGACCCGGACACCACGTGGTGGCTCGCGGACGTCCCCCGCCGCGAGGCCGCGCCGACGCGCTGGACCCGCACGGACGAGCACTGGGATCCCACCACCCCCTGAGCCCGTCACCGCGAGGTCGAGCTCGCCGGCGTGAGCACCGCACGTGCCTGGCTGACGACGCAGGCCGCTGACGACCTCGCCCAGGCCCGCACTTTCGAGACGCCCCACGTCGTACGGCTCGACGCGACCTGACCCCGGGTCGCGACCAAGTCAGTTTCCCTCGATGCCTCCGGGGGGATCTACCGTCGGGCCCCGCTCGATGCCGGGAAGTCCGGTCACTCCTTGTCGAAGTTCGGGGTGTTGTCGGCGTTCGCCGGGTCGGTGTCGGTGGTGGGGTCGAGTCCGAGCCGCGCCCCGGGGGGTGATGGTCGGCCCGCCGCGCGGGTCTACTCGACGCGGACCGCTTGTGCTGGGTGTATTTGCGCTGCTCGGCTTGAGGGGTAGGCGGAGGCGATGATTCCGGTTCCGATCCCGAGTGTGATTCCGAGGGCTAGGAGGTCGGGGGACAGGCGTGCTGTCCATTCGAAGCCGGCTGCTGTCGCGACGATGAGCCAGCAGCCCAGCGCAGCTCCGACGAGACCGCCGAGCAGCCCGACGATCATTCCCTCCCCGAGGAACAGCCGCACGATCATTGGTGATGATGCTCCGAGTGCTCGTCTGAGTCCGATCTCGGCGGTTCGGGCAGACACCGAGGAGGCGGTGGTGTTCCCGATGAGTAGTGCGGTGATGACGGTCAAGACGATGCCGAGCATTCCTGTGAGTCGTCCTAGTTGGGTGTCCACCCCTTCGCGGAGTGCGGCGAGATCGACCACGCGAGAGGGGGACAGCGCGGTGGGCGCGTCGGGGCGCACGGCTGCGGCGAGGACCGCGGCTACGCGTGCGCCGGCGCCGGGTTCGGTTGTCACGACCATGCGGGCGGATGCGTCGCTGGAGAGCATCTCGACACCGATCGAGTAGGGGATCAGGACCAGCTCGTCGAGCTGCTCGCGCCCTGGGGGCAGTGTCCCGATGACTTGCAGCTCGCGGCCACCGACCTCGATGGTGACCCCGCTGTAGGCGGACGTCGTCGGGAGCCCGAGCCGTTCTGCAGCTCGAGCTCCGACGAGCGCGACGGGTTGGACGTGGGGGGTCGAGAACGCCCATGCGGAAGGGCTCTGGGCACTGGCGCCGATCAGGTATCCGCCGGTGACAGCGATGACGCCTGGTGGGCGTTCGCTGGTGTTCAGGATCCCTGGCCGTGATACCGGGGCGAGGTCAGAGTTCAGCTCGACTCGTAGCCCTGCGGTGCGCACGAGGGGAACGTCTGTGGCGCGGGCTTCGGCGTCCGGGGGGAACAGGTCCCCGCCTCGCCCGTCACTCCCAGTCGCTGCGCTGAGCGTGACTTGGTCCTGGATCGAGGCGGCCAGGTCGCCGGCGATCTGCTCGGCGGCGGTTCGCCCGATACCGATGCTAGCCACGGTCACACCGACGCTCATCGCCACCGCCAGGACGAGCATGCTCATCCTTCCTCGTCGCGAGTGGATCGACCGGAAGACCTCGTCGAGGTCGTCGACGAGACCGCGTTGCCACCCGTTCACCGGGCGAGCTGCCCGTCGCGTAGCTCGACGACGCGGTCAGCCCATCGAGCGGTAGGTCGGTCGTGCGTGATGACGACCACGGCGATCCCTGAGTGCGCAAGCTCGTCCAGTAGGTCGAGAACCTCTCCTGCGGTGTCGGGGTCGAGGTTGCCGGTGGGCTCGTCCGCGAGCAGGAGCGAGGGCGTGGTGACGGTAGCGCGGGCGATCGCGAGGCGCTGCTTCTCCCCGCCAGACAGCAGGCGGGCGGGGGCGTCAGCGTGCTCGAGCAGACCGACCGAATCGAGCGCTGCGGCGATGAGGCGCTCGCGCTCGCTCGCCTGGGTCCTTGCCGTGGAGAGTTTCAGGTGGACGTTGTCCCAGCACGATCGGTTGCCCAGGACGTGGTAGGCCTGGAACACGAAGCCGATGGCGTCGCGTCTGAGCGCGTCACGCTCCCGAGCGCGTAGTGAGGTCGTGTCGCGCCCGAGGAGCTCGTAGGTGCCCTCGTCCTGTACGTCCAGCAGGCCCAGGATATTCGCCAGCGTCGATTTGCCCGCTCCCGAGCGACCCGTGATGGCGACACGCTCTCCCGCCTCGACCCGGATCGACACCCCCCGCAGCACGTCGATCGTCCGGGAGCCGTCGGCGTACCGCCTGCGGAGCCCCGAGGCGGCAACGACCGTGCCGGTCATCCGACCACCACGCGCTCGCCGGCCCGGACATCACCCTCGACCAGCGCCATCCCGTCGCGCGAGGCCCGCACCGAGACCTCGACCTCGTGCGATCGTGCGGGGACCTGCGAGGGAGCCGTGTCGAGGACGAGGACTGCCAATCCGCCTTCCGTCTCGCGGATCGCAGCGAGCGGGACGACGGTTCCCCGCAGCGGCTCGTCCGTGTTGTCCAGCGACACGGTCACCTGTCCGCCCTCCGTCAGACCTTCCCCGTACTCGAGCGAGACCGTGATCTCGTACCCCGGGGGCTGGGTGTCACTGGCCTCGCGGAAGTCGCTGGCCGCGGAGACGGTCCCAGCGACCGGCGCCGTCGTCCCAGGGCCGGTCACCGTGACGACCGCGCCGACGGTGAAGCTGTCGGACACCGACAGGCTCGCTCGCCCGAGGGCCACCGGCTGTCCCGTCCTCAGCTCGACCGCTGGGACGCCGTCGTTCAGCACGGTCCCCACGGCCGCGGCTGACGTCACGGTCGCCTGTCCGGCGATCGCGAACACCTCCCGAGCCGGCAGCCAGCCCGCAGCCCGCGCTTCAGCAGCCTGCAGCTCGACACGAGCACGCGCCAGGTCACCGCCGTCCGCGGTGGGCTCGCCGACCTGAGCCTGCGCGGCCTGAAGTGCTGCGCGGGCCTCCTCGACGGCGGTGAGGTCGTCCTGGGCCGGCGTCGGCGTCGCCGCGCCGACCGATCGGTACAGCTCGCTGATCGCGGTCTGGGTCCGGGCACCGAGGACCCCGTCCGCCTGCCCGGGGTGAAGACCGAGTGAGGCGAGTGCCTCCTGCACGGCGCGGACATCGCTGCCCGTGTCACCCGCGAACAGGTCCCGGTACAGCGGAAAGGGCAATGCGAGCGCGATCACAGGGCGGTCGGCCACATCGACCAGAGGTGTCCCTGAGCGGACAAGGTCTCCGACGCTCACCCGCTGCCGCGTGATGACCGGCTTGAGCTCTCCTGGTGGACTGTCGAGGACCACAGGTGTCACCGTCCCGGTCGAGATCGTGCCGTCCAGCGACACGGCCTCGGGAAGGATCTCCCCTTCGATGACGCCGGCCGAGGCGACGACGTTCGCGTTCGCGTTCTGCCTGGCTTCCTCCCAAGGTGAACGGACCTGTGTCCCGATGATGAAGGCCGCTGCGCACGCCAGGACTGCGACACAAGCGACAATCACCCACGGTCTGGCGCGCCGCCACCGCTCCGCGCGCACTAGGCGTGCTCGGCGACGTACTGCCGCGCATCGTCGAGCATCTCGTCGTACTCGGCTCGCATCTCCCGGAGCTCGGCGAGATGGTCCTCGACGATCGGAGCCTGGAGGGCCGCCTCGATGTCGGCCAGGCGCTGGACGTAGTTCGTCTGCTCCTTGCAGTCGACGTCGACCAGCGCCGCACGGATGTTGGCCTCCGTCGGCTCCAACGAGGTGCCGGCGATCGCCCAGGGACTACGAGAATCATCGACGGACAACCCGCCCTGCGCCAGGCAGGACTTCCACGCGGAGAACACCTCCTGCGCCTCGTCTGAACCGAGTGCCTTGTCGCTCAGCCCGGTCGTCTCCTCGGCGTAGTCGAAGCCTGCGCGGATCCGGGTGGACTCGAACCGCTGCGCGTCCTCGGTGGCGTTGCAGCGTTCGTAGACGGCCAGCTCCTCCTCGGTCGGGTCAGCAACGGGGGAGCCGGACTCGCCAGCTGCGTCGGAGTCGAGCGCCAGCGAATCGGGCAGGCCGTAGCCGTAGCGCTCCGCTTCCGGCCGGAACCACACCCCGTACCGCCGACTCGACGTGCTGTCGGACGTCGACGTGCCGCGCGGTTCGACAGGCACGCCCGCGGCCGCCACACACGAATCGAACGCGATTCCCTGCGCGGCGAAGATCTCGTACTGTTCGGGCTCGGTCAGCATGAACCGATCGAGCGGGAGGGAGATCGACCCGACATCAGGGTCCACCTCTGCGCGCACCGTGGCCGGGTCGACCGCAGTGGTCTGCTCCGTGTTCGGCGAACAAGCCGCGGCCGAGGCGATCACCACCCCGGCCGCGACCAGCGCGCGCATCAGACGGTCGGACACTGCTGCCAGTTCTGCGAGCCGATGCGGTCGTTCCAGTCCTGCTGGTTGTATGTCCCGTACCCCCCACCGTTGCGCAGGTCGGGGTCCTGGTAGACGCCACCGCGAGCCGGCCGGGAGAAGTAGATGTACGCCCCGGTGTAGTCGGTGTTGTCCCAGAACCGCGCGCAGTTCGTGTTGCCGTTCGACTTCACCGACGTCGTGATGTTGTTCCAGACCAGCCCCAGCTTGACGCCGTTCGCGTACTGAGCGATCCCACCGGTGTAGGACAGGTCCTGCCACATGCACGCGTTGCCCGAGTTGCACTACCCGATGTCCGCCTGCGCGGGAGCGGCGAAACCACCGACCGCCATCGCGGCGACCGTCGCCGCGATGATCCTCGTTCGAACTCTCACCCTTGCTCTCCGATCCGGACACTCCGGTGCCCTGTTCCATGACGATGACAGCGCAGCTCGACGTCACCTCGTCACGCCCCCCGCGGCTTCCGAGGCGCGAGCGCCACGGAGTTAGGGCGAGTTAAGGCAGCGTCACTGGCTGTCATCAAGATTCCTAACAGGAAGGCCGGGGTCGCGAGCGTGAAACTGGAGACGTTGCGCAGCAGAAGCAGCGCGTGCAGGGTCGAACGGGCCCGATAGGGAGCCGGCAACGGACGTTGGTCCTGAGACAACCATCCCGATCTGACGATGTCGAGCACCACATCAGGCCTGGGGTCCTTCGCGTGCCTGCGCGGTCGCGAGGGCCCGGTGGCGGGCGGACGCGTGCCCTCGGGGAGCTGGCTCGTCGGGCGTGGTCGTGGTCGGCCCGGGAGCTGGTCGTCGCCGACGCCAGCTGCTCGAAGAACCGGCGCGGGGACCTGCCGCGCGGGGGTCGATGGATCTCGGGGCGACCGGGGGTGGCGCGCGTGGTCGACCCGGGGGCCACCTTGGTGGGCTCGTCGCGTTCGCGTTCGCGTTCGCGTTCGGGCTCGGTGCCGCAGTGGTCTCATGGGGGGTGTCCGTTCGGGCTTGCGATGCTCGCGGCCTTGACGCGGTGCGGCGCGCTTTGATGGGTCCGGGTGGTGGGTGTTCGGCGCTCAGCAGGGCGCTGGCGGCCTCGTGCGCCGGTCCTGCGTCCCCGGGAGGGCGCCGCTCGGCATCGCCTCGCCGTCGACGTTGACCAGGTGCCGGCCGATGGCGTGGGGCTCGCGGTGCTCGCGGCTTGTTCGGTACGGGCCGCTCGTCGACCCGGTCTCGGCCGAGTTGGAGGCCGGGTCGGGGGACCTACCGTCGCGGCGGCCGCAGCTCGACCCCTCGCCCGCCCGGTGACGCCGCGGCGCTGGCGGTCTTCCTCCGCGTCGTCGACCGGCCGGGACGGGCTCGGCGGCGCGGCAGGGGGAGGGTGCGCCGCCGGGGCCGGCGGTCAGCCGGAGCGCACGGCGGCGGCGAGAGCGGCGACGGTGTCCCGCAGCACGGGTCGGGGGGTCGCGAGCGTGTACCGGACGTGCCCGCGCCCGGCGTCGCCGCAGGCCGGGCCGTCGGTGAGCTGGACCCCGGCGGCGGCGAACACGCGCCCGGGGTGGTCGCCGAGCCCGAGCCCTCGGACGTCGAGCCAGGCGAGGTAGGTCCCCTCGGGCGGGGTGTACCGGACCTCGGGCAGGTGGGTGGCGAGCAGCGCGGCGAGCTCGTGGCGGTTGCCGTCGAGGTAGGTGACGGCGGCGTCGAGCCACGGCCCGCCCGCGGTGTACGCGGCGGTGGACGCGACGACGCCGAGCAGGGACGCGCCGTGCTCGTACTCCTCGCCGACGTCGTGCCAGCGGTCGAGGTCGGCGGGCGGCAGGACGACCTGGGCGCACTTGAGCCCGGGCAGGTTCCACGCCTTCGACGCGGAGACGGCGGTGACGGCGTGCGCGGCGGCCTCCGGCGAGACGGTCGCGTAGGGGACGTGCCTCCGTCCGGCGTACACGAGCGGGGCGTGGATCTCGTCGGCGAGGACGCGCGCGCCGTGCGCGTCCACGACGCGGGCGATGCCACGCAGCTCGTCGTGGTCGAGGACGCGGCCGGTGGGGTTGTGCGGGTTGCACAGCACGAGCAGCCCGCCGCCGTCGGCGAGCGCCCGGCCGATGCCGTCCAGGTCGTGCACGAGCCGGTCGCCGTCGCGGACCATCGGCACCTGCACCACCGGGCGGCCGAGGACGCCCGGGACGGTGAGGAACGGCATGTACGCCGGGGTCGGCAGGACGACGGCGGACCCGGGGGCGGTCAGGTGCCGGACGGCGGCCCGGAACGCGGCCATGACGTCGCCGACGGGGCGCACGCGGCCGGGGTCGACGTCCCAGCCGTACCGCTCGCGGGCCCACCCGGCGAAGGCGGCGGCGAGCGCGGCGTCGTCGGCGGGCGGCAGGTACCCGAACCGCTCGGCGTCGACCGCGGCGTGCAGGGCCGCGCGGACCTCGGGGGCGGTGCCGAAGTCGGCCTCGGCGACGAACGCGCCGATCCGGTCCGGCGCGAGCGTCCACTTCAGGCTCCCGGCGGCGCGCAGGTCGGCGACGGTGCGCCGGTCGGCGGCCGCCGCGAACGCGGCAGCGGACGACCGCGCGTCCCGCGGTCGGGGGAGGCCGGTGGCTGGGGCGCGGTCACCCGCCCATCCCACCACCGACGTGCCCCGCGGTCACCCCCGCGCCCCGCCCCTGGGGACCACGGGCGTCAGCGTGCGGCGCGCCGCCGGAACAGCCAGGCCGCGACGAGCCGCGCGGCGAGCAGCAGCCCGCCGCACCACAGCAGCGCGGCGACGGGGTGGGCACCGGGCACGCCGGTGAGCCAGGCCCGCACGGTGTCGGTCACGGGGGTCACGGGCTGGTAGGTCGCGATCACCTCGAGCACCCGGGGCATGGTCTCCGGCGGGACGAACGCGCTGGAGACGTACGGCAGGAACATGATCGCGAAGGTGAACCCGTTCGCGGCCTCCGGGCCGGAGGCGACGATGCCGATGCACACGGCCACCCAGGTCAGCGCGAGCACGTAGAGCAGCAGCAGCCCGGCTGTGCCCGCCCAGCCCAGGAGCCCGGCGGTGGGCCGGAACCCGACGGCGAACGCCACGCCGACGACGAGCGCCGTGGACACGGCGTTGCGGACGACGGACTCCACGACGTGCCCGGTGAGCGCGGCGACCGGGCGCACGGGCAGGGTGCGGAACCGGTTCATCAGCCCGCCGGTCATGTCGGACGCGACGGAGACCGCCGTGGTGGCGGCGCCGTACCCGGCGCAGAGCAGGACGATGCCGGGGACGACGAAGTCCACGTAGGCCTGCCCGGTGCTGATGGCGCCACCGAAGACGTAGACGAACAGCAGCATGAGGATGATCGGCAGGGCGAGGCCCATGATCAGGGTGTCGGGGGTGCGCAGCGAGCGGCGCAGGCTGCGGCCGATCATCGCGGCGGTGTCGTGCAGGGCCCAGCCCCCGCGCGGCGGTCGGACGGGGGCTGCGGCGGCGGGTGCGGGTGCGGTGGCGGTCGTGGTGGTCATGACGCCTCCCGGGCGCTCGCGGTGCCGAGGTCGGCCGTGGTGCCGGCGGCGGTGCTGTGGCCGGTGAGGGTGAGGAACACGTCGTCCAGGGTCGGGACGGCGACCCGCCAGCGCTCGACGGGCAGGGCGCGGCGCTCGACGTCGGCGAGGATGCGCCGGACGTCGGGGACGGAGGCGTCGGTGCGGATGCGCTCGGTGCCGCCGCCGACCAGGTCGACGACGACGTGCGCGGCGCCGACGCGGTGCTTGAGGTCGTCGGGGGTGCCGTGCGCGATGACGTGCCCGCGGTCCAGGACCGCGACCCGGTCGGCGAGCGCCTCGGCCTCGTCCAGGTACTGGGTGGTGAGCAGCACCGTGGTCCCGTCGCCGACGACGGTGCGCACGACGTCCCAGAGGTCGGCGCGGCTGCGCGGGTCGAGGCCGGTGGTGGGCTCGTCCAGGAACAGCACACGGGGCCGGGTGAGCAGCCCGACGGCGAGGTCGAGGCGGCGGCGCATGCCGCCGGAGTAGGTCCGCACGACGCGGTCGGCGGCGCCGGTGAGGTCGAACAGGGCGAGCAGGTCCTCGCCGCGCGCCCGGCCCGCGTCCCGGGGCAGGTGCGCGAGGCGGGCCATGAGCCGCAGGTTCTCCCGGCCGGTCAGCAGCTCGTCCACGGCGGTGTACTGGCCGGTGAGGCTGATCGCCTCCCGCACCCGCGCGGGGGAGCGCCGCACGTCGTGCCCGCCGACGGTGGCGGTGCCGCCGTCGGCGCGCAGCAGGGTGCTGAGGATCTCGACGGTGGTGGTCTTCCCGGCGCCGTTCGGGCCCAGCAGGCCCAGCACCTCGCCGGGTGCGACGGCGAGGTCCACCCCGGCCAGCACGGTCGTGGTCCCGAAGGCCTTGCGCAGGCCGCGGGTCTCGATCATCGGTCCGTCCATCGCCCGCTCCTTTCTGTCTACGTCGTACACGGTTCGCGGTGTGTATGTTGTACACAGTTTCGCGGTGACGCGTCAACGCCTTCCGGTCCGGCAGGATGCGTGCGTGGTGGACGAGCAGCGAGGAGGGTCGGTGGCGGACGACGAGGAGCGCGCCGCGCGCGAGGCGAAGGACGCCCGGCGCGCGGCCGAGGCCGCGCGCAAGCACGCGGACTCCCTGCGCCGCGACCGGGAGAAGGCCGCCCGCGCGCTCGCCAAGGAGTCCGCGCGCGCCGAGAAGGACCGCGAGAAGGCCGCCCGCGACGCCGAGAAGGCCCAGCGGGACCGCGACCGCGCCGGGCGCGCCGCGCAGCAGGAGACCGAGCGGCTGCGCGCCGAGCAGGAGCGCGCGGTCCGGGAGGTCGAGCGCGAGGCCGACCAGGCGGAGCGGGAGGCCCAGCGCGCCGCGCTGGACGCCGAGGTCGCCGCCCGCCGC
>NZ_RFFI01000086.1 GCF_003696205.1 Cellulomonas triticagri | reverse complement strand
GGCTCGGCGGTCTCGGGGCGACCGGCGGCGCGGGTCGCGGCGCGGCGCGTCCGGGTGGCCGGGGCCTCGGCAGCGGGTGCGTCGGCGCTCGGAGCGGCGGCGCGCGTGGACGACTTCGCGCCGCCGTTCTTCGACCCGCCGTTCTTCGCCTCGATGGCGTCGACCAGGTCGCTCTTGCGCATCCGGGAGGTCCCGGTCACGCCCAGCTGGGCGGCCAGGGCCTGCAGCTCGGGCATGCGCATCGCGGAGATCGCGCCGCCACGGGCGGAGCCGCCGGAGCCGGTGCTCA
The DNA here is from genome assembly GCF_003696205.1 of Cellulomonas triticagri. Taxonomy (GTDB): domain Bacteria; phylum Actinomycetota; class Actinomycetes; order Actinomycetales; family Cellulomonadaceae; genus Cellulomonas; species Cellulomonas triticagri. The sequence continues at coordinate 18,708 of NZ_RFFI01000086.1, read as the reverse complement.
CGGCGGGCTCGATGGTGTCTGTCACGAAGGACCCTTCCCCCTCGTCGGGGACCGTCGCCGTCCGATGAGGCGCGGTCCGCATCCGCCCCGCGTCGGGGCTAGGAGCGTCGGTGAGGCCGCACGTACGACGCGCAGGACTTCGTCCTGCGGAGCGTCAGGATCACGTGGGCTGGACGTCCCCCGTCGCGGACCTCGTCGGTACCGGACCCTCCGCGGACGGCGTGCCAGGGGCGGCGCTGCACCGGGGGGAGGGAGCTCGGACGTCAGGACGAGGTCCGGGGAACTCCCGCAGCATAGCACCGGAGCACCACGATCAGGGCAGTCTCCGCCAGGTCGCGCCGGTCGCGTCGATGCCAGGTCGCACGATGCGCCACCCGCCCATCGCGCCGCCGAACACCTGGTCCAGGGCACGGTCGGCGTCCGTCGGCGCCGTCGCCGCGTCCGCGATCTCACCCGCTGCGCGGCCGAGCACGAGCACGGTCGGCCCCGCGCCGGACACCACCGCGGGCACGTCGAGGGCCCGCAGCGCGTCGACCAGCGCCAGGCTCTCCGGCATGACCGACCGGCGGTAGTCCTGGTGCAGCCGGTCCAGGGTGGCGGGCAGCAGCAGGTCCGGGCGACGGCCCAGCGCCTCGACCAGCAGCGCGGCGCGCCCGGCCTGGAACGCGGCGTCGCCGTGCGGGACCTGCGCGGGCAGCACGCCCCGCGCGTGCGACGTGGACAGGCGGGTCGTCGGCACCACCGCGATCGGCAGCAGCGTCTCGTGCACCGGCAGCCGGGCGGCGTGCGCGGTGCCCGCACCGGCGTCCGTCCACGCGACCGTCGCGCCGCCGAGCAGCGCCGGGGCGGCGTTGTCCGGGTGCCCCTCGAGCTCGGTCGCCAGGCGCAGCACGACGTCGTCGTCCAGCCACTCCGGCTCGGCGACGAGCGCGCGCGCCGCGAGCAGCCCTGCGACGACCGCGGCGGCGGACGACCCGAGCCCGCGCCCGTGCGGGATGCGGTTGCGGCAGGTCAGGTGCAGGCCGGTCTGCGGGGCGCCGACGTGGTCGAGCCCGTGCCGCAGCGCGCGCACCACCAGGTGGTCCTCGCCGGACGGCACCTCGCCCGCTCCCTCCCCCACGACGTCCACGACGACCTCGGCGGACCCGAGGGCCCGGACCTCGACGTCGTCGTGCAGCGCCAGCGCGAGCCCCAGGGCGTCGAACCCGGGCCCGAGGTTGGCGCTCGTCGCCGGGACGCGCACCCGCGCCCGGTCGGCTCCCAGTCGCACGGCCGGGCTCAGCCGAGGCCGAGCGCGTCGGCGATCTCGACCACGTCGGGGCGGACCCGGACGGGCACGACGTCGTCGCCGTCGGCGGTGCGCAGCGCCCACTGCGGGTCCTTGAGCCCGTGGCCCGTGACCGTGACGACGATGCGCGCGCCCGCCGGGACCCGGCCCTGCTCGGCGAGCTTGAGGATGCCCGCGACGCCCGCGGCGGACGCGGGCTCGACGAACACGCCGACCTGCGAGGACAGCACGCGGTGCGCGTGCAGGATCTCGTCGTCCGTCACGGCCTCGATCAGACCGCCCGACAGGTCGCGCGCCGCCTCGGCCTGCGTCCAGGACGCCGGGTTGCCGATGCGGATCGCGGTGGCGATCGTCTCGGGCTCGGTGATCGGGTGGCCCGCGACGATGGGCGCCGCGCCCGCCGCCTGGAAGCCCCACATGATCGGGGTGTGCGTCGCGACCGCGCCGTGCTCGGCGCCCGCGTCCAGGCCCGCGTACTCGCGGAAGCCCTTCCAGTACGCGGTGATGTTCCCGGCGTTGCCGACCGGCAGGGCGTGGATGTCCGGGGCGTCGCCCAGGGCGTCCACGATCTCGAACGCGCCGGTCTTCTGGCCCTCGATGCGGTCGGGGTTCACGGAGTTCACGAGCTCGACCGGGTACGCCTCCGCGAGCTTGCGGGCGGCCACGAGGCAGTCGTCGAAGTTGCCGTCGACCTGCAGCAGCGTCGCGCCGTGCGCGATGGCCTGGGAGAGCTTGCCCATCGCGATCTTGCCGTCCGGCACCAGCACCGCGCAGACCATGCCCGCGGCGGTCGCGTACGCGGCGGCCGACGCCGAGGTGTTGCCGGTCGACGCGCACACCACGGCCTTCGCGCCACGGCCCGCCGCGGCCGACATCGCCGTCGTCATCCCGCGGTCCTTGAACGACCCGGTCGGGTTCATGCCCTCGACCTTGACGAACACCTCGGCCCCCGTGAGCGCCGACAGCGCGGGCGCGGCGACGAGCGGGGTGCCGCCCTCCCCCAGGGTGATGACGCGCTGCTGCACGTGGGCGGGCAGCCGGTCGGCGTACTCGCGGATGACGCCGCGCCACTGGTGTGCCATCAGGCTCCCTCGACTCGCAGGACGGACACGACCTCGCGCACGGAGGCGAGGTCGCGGATCGCGGCGACGGTGGCGGCCAGCGCGGCCTCCGGCGCCTCGTGCGTGGTGATGACGAGGCGCGCCACCCCGGGGGCGCCGTCGTCGGTGGCCGGGGTGTCCGCGGGCGACTGCCGCACCGCCTCGATGGACACGCCGCGCTCGGCGAGCTCGGCCGACACCTGGGCGAGCACGCCCGGGCGGTCGTCCACGTCGAGCCGCACCTGGTACCGGGTGCGCGCGGCGTCGGCGGGCAGCACCGGCAGGTCCGCGTACCAGGACTCGGCCGGGCCGCGCCCGCCGTGCACCCGGTGCCGGGCGGCCGACACGACGTCGCCCAGCACGGCGCTCGCCGTGGGGGCGCCGCCCGCGCCGCGGCCGTAGAACATGAGCTCGCCCGCGGCCTCGGCCTCGACGAACACCGCGTTGAACGCGCCGCGCACGCCCGCGAGCGGGTGGGCCAGCGGCACCAGCGACGGGTGCACGCGCACCTGCACGCCCTCGGCGCCGTCCGCACCGGTGCGGCGCTCCGCGATGGCGAGCAGCTTGATGACGTGGCCCGTGCGACCGGCCCACGCGACGTCGTCCGCGGTGACCGCCGTGATGCCCTGCCGGTCGACGTCCGCGATCGACACCCGGGTGTGGAACGCGAGCGACGCGAGGATCGCGGCCTTCGCGGCGGCGTCGAAGCCCTCGACGTCGGCCGTCGGGTCCGCCTCGGCGTACCCCAGCGCCTGCGCGTCGGCGACGACCTCCGCGAGACCGAGGCCCTCGGTGGCCATCCGGTCGAGCACGTAGTTGGTGGTGCCGTTGACGATGCCGAGCACGCGGTGGATCCGGTCGCCGGTCAGCGACTCCCGCACCGGGCGCACCAGCGGGATCGCCCCCGCGACGGCGGCCTCGAAGTACAGGTCCACGCCCGCGGCGTCCGCGGCGGCGTACAGCGTCGGGCCGTCCTCGGCGAGCAGCGCCTTGTTCGCCGTCACGACGGCGGCGCCGTGCTCGACGGCGCGCAGCAGCAGGGACCGCGCGGGCTCGATGCCGCCCACGACCTCGACCACGACGTCCGCCCGGGCGACCAGGCCCTCGGCGTCGGCGGTCAGCAGGGACCGGTCCACGACCGGGTCGCGCGGGGCGTCCACGTCGCGCACGGCCACGCCGACGAGCTCCAGCGGGGCACCCACGCGTGCGGCCAGGTCGGCGGCCTGGGTGGTGAGGAGGCGCACGACCTCGGTGCCGACGACGCCGCAGCCGAGCAGCGCGACCCGCACCGGGGTCGTCGTCGTGGCGGGCGTGGTGGGTCGGCCGGTCTGGTCGCGTTCGGTCACCGCGTACGCCTCTCGATCACGCCCGGCGACGCCGGGGCCCCTGTGGTCCGACCGGGCCGCTGACCCGGTCGGACCACAGGATAGGGGGACGGTCGAGGGACCCGAGGGGGCATCCACACCCTGGGCGACAGCGCGCCCCCGGTCAGCGGGCTCCGGTCACGAGGGCGTGGCGGCGTCGTGCAGCCCTCGCTCCAGCGGGTCGAGCTCCCGCTCGAGCGCACGGAGCACCTCGGCGGGCTCGACAGACTCGTAGCCGTGCACGAGCCGGTTGCGCAGCCCGCGGGCGCGATCCCACTTCCCCGAGCACACCGCGTCACGCATCGGGCCCGGCAGCCTGCCGATGCTCTCGATCGCCGCCGACAACCGCATGCACACGGCGTCGAGCGCCAGGCCCGCCTGGGTGGGCACGTGGTCGAGGTGGGACCGCACCACACCGAGGTGCTCGAGCGCGTCCTCGACGTGGTGGACCGGTGTCCGGGTCACAGGGCGACCGCCTCGACGGTCGCCGCGACCGCAGGCCGCAGGGCCCGGGCGTTGGCGACGTCGACCGGTCTGCCGAGGATCTTCGCGATCTCCAGCTCCAGGTCGACCAGGTCCATCAGGCCGACCTCCGGTCCCACGTCGACCAGCAGGTCGACGTCCGAGTCCGGGCCGTCCTCCCCGCGGGCGACCGACCCGAACACCCGGACGTTCGTCACCCCGGACCGCTCCGCCGCCGCGACGATGGCATCCCGCCGGGTCCCGAGCACCCGCCCGAGCATCGACTCGGGCTCGGCGGCGGGCCCGGCGGCCGGTCCCTCCGGGACCGCGGGGTCACGCACGCGGTCCACCCGACCCAGCAGCCGCGCGACCTCCGGCTGGCTGCGCCCCATCGCCGCCGCGATGCGTCGCTGGCTCCACCCGTGCGTGGCCGCCTGGCTCGCCGCGGTCACCAACGACCGCGCGGCGTCGGCCCGGAGACGGTCCGCCCGTTCGGCCGTCGCCCCGAGGTACTCGGCCAGCGCGCGCTCCACGGCGCGCTCCGCCTCGGTCACGAGCATCGTCTCGTCCACCCTGTCGTCCACCCTCGACCTCCGATCACACCTGCTCTCAGCGACCCCCGGACGTCAGTGTGGTCGGGGTGGAGGTACCTGGTGGTGGGGAGCGAGGGTGCGACGAGGGCTAGGTAGGTGGAGCGCGCCGGGCCGTACGGAGCCCTGGCGCGCGTACCCCCCGGGGGCGAGGCCTGAGCGGTCAGCCGAGGTCGAGGGCCAGGAGGTCGTCCTCGGTCTCGCGGCGCACCAGCACGCGGGTGGCGCCGTCGCGCACGGCGACGACCGGCGGGCGCGGCACGTGGTTGTAGTTCGACGCCATGGACCGGCCGTAGGCGCCGGTGGCGGCGACGGCCAGCAGGTCCCCGGCGGCGACGTCGGCGGGCAGCTGCACCTCGTGCACGACGACGTCCCCGCTCTCGCAGTGCTTCCCGACGACGCGGGCGAGCACCGTCTCCGGCGACCCCGGCCGGGAGACGAGGGCCGCGTGGTAGTGCGCGCCGTACAGCGCGGGGCGGATGTTGTCGCTCATCCCGCCGTCCACGGCCACGTAGAGCCGGACCCTGCCGTCGTCGATCGTCACGGGCTTGACGGTGCCGACGGTGTAGAGCGTCAGCGTCGTGGGCCCGACGATCGCGCGACCGGGCTCGAACGACAGCCGCGGCACCGGAGTGCCCAGGGCGGCGCACGCGGCGTCGACCGCGGCGGCGACCTCCTTGGCGATCCGCTCGACGTCCAGCGGCACGTCGCCCGGCAGGTACGCGATGCCGAACCCGCCGCCGAGGTCGACCTCCGGGGCCAGGTAGCCGGTGCGGGCGGCCAGCGCGGCCCGCAGCTCCAGCACCGTCCGGGCGGCCACCGCGAAGCCCGCGGGGTCGAGGATCTGCGAGCCGATGTGCGAGTGGATGCCGAGCAGCCGCAGCTCCGGGTGCTCCAGGACTCGCGTCAGCGCCGTCATCGCCGGGCTGTCGCCGCCGCCGGCGGGCGTCGCGACCGAGAGGCCGAACTTCTGGTCCTCGTGCGCCGTCGAGATGTACTCGTGGCCGCCCGCGTGCACGCCGGTGGTCACGCGCACCATCACGGGTGCGGGCTCGGCGCCCGCGCCCCGGGCGCGCACGGCGGCGACGACCCGGTCGACCTCGACGAGCGAGTCGACGATGATCCGGCCCACCCCGGCGTCGAGCGCCCGGGCGATCTCGGAGTCGGACTTGGTGTTGCCGTGCAGGCCGATGTCCGCGCCGGGGACGCCCGCGCGCAGCGCGACCGCGAGCTCGCCGCCCGTGGCGGTGTCGACCCGCAGGCCCTCCTCGTGCGCCCACCGGGCGACGGCGACCGACAGGAACGCCTTGCCCGCGTAGTACACGTCGACCTCGGCGCCGATCTGCGCGCAGGCCCCCTCGAAGGCGGTGCGCAGCGCCCGGGCGCGCGCCCGGAAGTCCGCCTCGTCCAGCACGTAGGCCGGGGTGCCCTGCGCGACCGCGAGGTCGCGGACGTCGACGCCCGCGACGCGCACGGCGCCGTCGGTGCCGCGCTCGGCGCTCGCGGGCCAGGGCAGGCCGAGCGGACCGGCCGTGGTCACATCCGCTCCGGGGCGCTCACCCCGAGCAGGGCCAGGCCGTTCGCGAGCACCTGCCGGGTGGCGTCGTTCAGCCACAGCCGGGTGCGGTGCACGTCGCCGACCTGCTCGTCGCCGAACGGCAGCACGCGGCGCTGGTCGTACCACTTGTGGTACGCCCCGGCGAGCTCCTCCAGGTAGCGGGCGACGCGGTGCGGCTCGCGCAGCTCGGCGGCCTGCGCGACGATCCGCGGCAGCTCGGCGATGCGGCCCAGCAGCACGGCCTCGGTCTCGTGGTCGAGCAGCGACGCGTCGAACCCGTCCGCGCGGCGCACGCTGGCGTCGGCGGCGTTGCGGCCGACCGCGCAGGTGCGGGCGTGCGCGTACTGCACGTAGAACACCGGGTTCTCGTTGGTCGCGCGGGTCAGCAGGTCGAGGTCCAGGTCGATGGACGAGTCGGTGGACGACCGCGCGAGCGAGTACCGCGCGGCGTCGACGCCGACGGCGTCGACCAGGTCCTCCAGCGTGACGACGGTGCCGGCGCGCTTGCTCATCCGGACCGGCTGGCCGTCCTTGACCAGGTTGACCATCTGGCCGATGAGGATCTCGAGGTTCACGCCGGGGGTGTCGCCGAACGCCGCGCACGCGGCCATCATCCGGCCCACGTACCCGTGGTGGTCGGCGCCGAGCATCATGATCGCCCGGTCGAAGCCGCGCTCGCGCTTGTCGAGGTAGTACGCCAGGTCGCCCGCGATGTACGCGGCCTCGCCGTCGGACTTCACGATGACGCGGTCCTTGTCGTCCCCGAAGTCCGTGGTGCGCAGCCACGTCGCGCCCTCGGCCTCGAAGACGTGCCCGAGCTCGCGCAGCCGCGCGACCGCGCGGTCCACGGCCCCGTTCTCGTGCAGCGAGTCCTCGTGGAAGTACACGTCGAAGTCGACGCCGAACTCGTGCAGCGCCTGCTTGATCTCGCCGAACATCAGGTCGACGCCGCGGGAGCGGAACACCTCCTGCGCCTCGGCGTCCGCCAGCGTGCGCGGGTCCGGGTCGCCCGCCGCGACGGCCTGGGCGATGACGGTCTCGGCGATGTCGGAGATGTACTGGCCGCCGTAGCCGTCCTCCGGGGCCTCCTCGCCCTTGGCGCGGGCCAGCAGCGACCGGGCGAACCGGTCGATCTGCGCGCCGTGGTCGTTGAAGTAGTACTCCCGGGTCACCGACGCGCCCGAGGCCTCCAGCACGCGGGCGAGGCTGTCGCCGACCGCGGCCCAGCGGACACCGCCGATGTGGATCGGGCCGGTCGGGTTCGCCGAGACGAACTCCAGGTCGATCTTCTCGCCCGCCAGGGTCGCGTTGCGGCCGTACGCCGCACCGGACTCGACGACGGAGCGCGCGAGCTCGCCCGCGGCGGCCGCGTCCAGCGTGATGTTGAGGAAGCCCGGACCGGCGACGTCGACCTTCGCGACGCCCGGGGCGTCCGCGAGACGGCGCGCGAGCTCCTCGGCGAAGGCGCGCGGGTTGGTGCCCGCCTTCTTCGCGAGCTGCAGCGCGACGTTGGTGGCCCAGTCGCCGTGCTCGCGCTGGCGGGGTCGCTCCACGTGCACCGTGGCGGGCAGGTCGGCGGCGTCCAGGGCGAAGGTCCCGTCGGCGACGGCGCCCGCGAGGGCGGCGCGCAGGGACTCGGAGAGCTCAGCGGGGGTCACCGGACAAGCGTAGCGACGCGACGGCACTCCCCCGACCGCACGTCCACCCGACGGCACGACCACCCGGTCAGGCGGGGTCGACGTCCTCGCCCGGCGCCCGGCGCGGCAGCCAGGTGTCCTCCAGCATCACCGGGCGGCACGCCACGGTCGCCGCGACCAGCAGCACCACGAGCGTCCCGATGAGGAACAGCAGCGCCGCCGTCCACGTGCCCGTGGCGTCGTACAGCACGCCGACCAGCAGCGGCCCCGTCCCCGCGATGGCGTACCCGACGCCCTGCGTGAAGCCGGACAGCGACGCCGCCCCCGCCGAGGTGCGGGTGCGCAGGTTGATGAGCGCGAGCAGCACCGGGAACGCTCCGGGTCCGAAGCCGCCCAGCAGGATCCACAGCCAGACCGGTCCACCCGGCGCCACGAGCAGGCCGATGTACGACGCCACGAAGCAGGCCACGAAGAACACGACCAGGCCGATCGGGTTGCGCATCCGCGCCGCCGCGATCGGCGCGACCAGCGCCGGCGGCAGACCCAGGATCGCGAACACCGACAACCACACCCCGGCCGCGTGCGGGGACGTCCCGCCGTCCACCAGGATCTGCGGCAGCCACGCGAACATCGCGTACGAGTCCAGCGAGTTCATGGCGAACGTCACCGCCATGCCCCACGCCAGCGGGCTGCGCCACACCCGCCCGCCCGACCGGTGCCGGGACGTCAGCGCGGGCGTCGTCGCCGGGGCGCGCCGCAGCAGGCCCGACAGCTCCGAGCGCGCCGCCGCCGACCGGACGACCACCACCAGCCACGGCACCGCGGCCAGCACCCCGACGACCGCCCACACCGACAGCGACGTCCGCCAGCCCAGGCGCTCCGCGACCGGCACGGCCAGCAGCGCGGGCACCGCCGTGCTGAACGTCATCGTCACCGAGTAGATCGACGTGACCACGCCGATCTTGTCCGGGAAGTACCGCTTCACCACCGGCGGCAGCAGCACGTTGCCCATGCCCATGCCCGCCAGCGCGATCACCGACCACCCCAGGAACCCCGTCGCCGTCGAGGTCCCCGAGCGGATCAGCTCGCCCGTCACCGACAGCAGCATCGCCGCGACCAGCAGCGGCTCCAGCCCCACCCGGCGCGCGAGCACCGGGGTCAGCGACCCGAACACCGCGAACGACACCACCGGGATCGCGCCCAGCAGCCCCGCCTCCGTCGCGGACAGCGCCACGTCCGCGCGGACCAGGTCCAGGATGGGCGACACGGACGCCACGGCGATCCGCAGGTTCAGCGCGACCAGCACCACACCGAGCAGCACGACACGGCGACCGCGCCACGGAGCAGAGGGACCGGCGGGCAGGGACGACGACATGCGACCTCGAGGACAGGGCTGAGCGGGTGGCGCACGGCCTCGGGCGCTGGCGGACGGGCACCCGAGTCGTGTTGAATCGCGGCACACCTGACCAGGGAGACTACTCCGCATGACGCGACGCACCGGACTCATCGACGCGACGGTGGCGCAGCTGAGGACCCGGATCACCTCCGGCGAGTGGCCCGTCGGCACCCGCATCCCGCCCGAGCCCGCGCTGGTCGAGCTGCTGGGCGTCGGCCGCAACACGGTGCGCGAGGCCGTGCAGTCGCTGGTCCACGCCGGTCTCGTCGAGCGCCGCCAGGGCTCCGGCACCTACGTGCTGTCCGCCTCGGAGCTCGCCGTCAGCATGGGCCGCCAGATCGCCGACGCCCGGCAGCGCGACGTCATCGAGGTCCGCCGCAGCCTCGAGGTCGAGGCCGGACGCCTCGCCGCGCGCCGCCGGACCACCCAGGACGTCGCCACGATCACCGCGCTGCGCGACGAGCGCGCCGAGGCGTACCGGTCCCGGCAGCTGGACCGCATGGTCGACGCCGACCTCGCGCTGCACCGCGCCATCGCCCGCGCCGCCCGCAACCCCGTGCTGCTGTCCATGTACGAGAACCTCATCGACGCGATCACCGACAACATCCGGTTCAACTTCGCGCAGGTCCTGCAGGACGGCGACAACCACGACGCCCTCGTCGAGGCCATCGCGCTCGGCGACGACGTCCGGGCCGTCGAGGAGACCACCACGTACCTGTCGGGGCTGCTCGGGGAGGACTGAGCACCTGGTAGTCTCGTGCACCGCACCAGCCCGTCCGGGTCGGTGCGCAGCAGGTCCCGCCCTCGTAGCTCAGTGGATAGAGCGTCTGCCTCCGGAGCAGAAGGTCGTAGGTTCGAATCCTATCGAGGGCACAGCAGAAGGCCCGGTCCCCCCGCGAGGGAGACCGGGCCTTCGTCGTCCCCCCCGTGACCGAACCGCGCGCCGCGGACCTCACCCGCTATGGCGAGCAGGGTCGCCATGACCGGGAGATCGGGCGAGTGTGCTCGCCATTGTCGAGAGGACTCGTCATGACCGGGCGCACCGGCCGGCACGGCGTGGCCGAGCAGGAGATCACGCTGATGTCCGGCTCGATCGGTCCGCGCCTGGAGGCCGTCGCCCGCGCCGGCGCGTAGCCGCGACCTCACCCCACCGCGACCGCCAGCCGGTCCTGCGCCGTCCACTCCGACAGCGACCCGTCGTAGACGGCGACCTCGGCCCCGGACACGACGTACGCCGCGAACGCGGGCAGCGTCGCGGCGATGCCGCCGCCGCAGTAGGTGACGGCGCCGTCGGCGTCGAGCAGCCCGCCTGCCCGCAGCTGCTCGCGCAGCGCGTCGACGGGCAGGAACCGGCCGGTGGCGGGGTCGAGGAGCGTGAACAGCGGCAGGTTGACGCTGCCGGGGATGCGCCCGCGCCGGGTGTACGTGCTGACCTCCTGGTCCCCACGGAACGTGGCGGGGTCGAGGGCGTTCACCAGCAGGCCGGCTGCGGTGCCCGCCGAGATCCGCTCGACCTGCGGGAGCGTCGCGAGGAGGTCGGGGCGCTCGCGGGGCGTGAGCGTCGCCGGGCGCGACCGCGCGGCCTCGTCGTCGGCGGCGCCGGACGCGGTGGGGTACCCGGCGGCCTGCCACGCGGCGAGCCCGCCGTCGAGGACGGAGACGGCGTCGTGGCCGAGCCAGCGCAGCAGCCACCACACCCGGGTCGCCCACGCGGAGCCGACCGTGTCGTAGACCACGACGTGGGTGTCGTCGCCGACGCCGAGCGCCCCGAACGCGGCCGCGAGCGCGTCGGGGGCGGGCAGGGTGAACGGGTACGGGCCGTCGGGGTCGGACAGCTCGCCGGTCACGTCGGCGAACGCCGCGCCGGGGACGTGCGCGGCGCGGTACTGCTCCCGCAGCGGGCCGGCGGTGTACGGCTCCCCCTCGCCGTGCGTGACGAGCGTCGTGGACGCGTCCAGGACCAGCAGCGGGGTGGCGGCGGCGTCGAGCGCGGCGCGCAGGGCCTCCGGGGCGACGAGGGCGGGGAGTGCGGGTGCCATGGGATCTCCTCCTGCGGTGGGCCGGTCCGCCGACGGTAGGTCGCGCACCGGGTGGCGCGGCAGGGCGGGCCCAGGTGGCGGACGTGTGTGACGGGCACCTGGGGTCGGCATCCGGACGACCCGTTGACACCGCCGGGGCGACTGCTCACACTCGTGCGCATGTCCGTCGTCCGGCTCGCCACGCCCCCGCGCTCCGCGCGGCACGCCGTGGTGCCCGCGACGCGGTGCAGCTGTCGCCCCTGTCGTTGACGACCCCGTCGTCCGACCCGCGACCGCCCGCGCACCCCTCCGAGGTGCTCCTCAGGGCCGTCGCCGCCCGCGCAGCCCCGCACCCCAGGAGACTCCCCGTGCCGTACCCCACCCGCAGCGACGTCCTGCCCATCCAGGCGGTCGTCGCCACCGCCTCCCCGAGCGCCTGGCGCGACGGGCTCGTCCTCGCCCAGGCGGACGCGCAGGTGACCGTCGCCCTGCTCGACGGGGAGGTGCACGACCTGGTCACGGGCGCGACGCCGCAGCCCGGCGAGCCGGTCGCGCTGCACCCGGTCGCCGGGCTGCTGGCGGTGGGCGGCGCGTGGTTCGCCGCGCGCCCCGCGGTCGGCTAGCGCGTCAGGCCGCCATCGCGCGGCAGGCGTCGGCCATCGCCCGGCACGCCATCGCGCAGATCCGGCAGTGCTCGGACATGGCGGCGTGCTGCTCGCACTCGGCGGCGCACGCCTCGGCCATGGCGACGCAGGTGCCCATCATCGACGCCATGACGGTCGCGTCGTAGCCTGCCGGGCGCATCATCATCCGCATCGCGGTGGTGGCGACGTCGGCGGTGCTCGCGCACATCGACGCACACCGGCCCATGCCCTCGCCGCCGTCGGCGTCCGCGCACATGGTCGCGGCCATCGCGGCCGCGGAGCACGCCTCGATGCACGCCTGCATCGACATCGGGTCGGTACCCGCGTCGGTCGCCGGCATCGCCTTCATCATGTCCGCCATCATGCTCATGGTCGTCCCCGTCCTCGTGGTCGTCCGGTCCCGCATCGGCACCTGCGACGCTACGCCCGGGCCCCGGACGGTGACCAGGGTGCGGCGCGGTGCCGCCTAGGGTGGAGGCGTGCCGAACGTGACGTCCCCGCAGCCGAAGATCGTGTTCCTCGACGTGGACGGCACCTTCGCCGACCACGGCGTGGTCCCGCCGGGCCACGTGGCGGCGGTGCGGGCGGCGCGGGCCGCCGGGCACCGGGTGCTGCTGTGCACGGGCCGCCCGATGTCGATGCTGCCGGAGCACATCCTCGGCGTCGGCTTCGACGGGGTCGTGGCGTCGGCGGGCGGCTGGGTGGAGGTCGACGGGCAGGTGCTGCGCGACCAGCGGTTCCCCGCGGACGTCGCGGCGCACGTCGTCGAGGTGCTGGACGCGCACGACGCCGCGTACGTGCTGGAGGCGCCGCGGGCGCTCTACGGGCGACCGGGCGTGGACGAGCGGCTGCGCCGCCTGCTGGCCGGGCACGTGCGGGACCCGGAGACGGGCGACGCGCGTCCGCCGAGCATCCTCGCGGGCCTGGAGATGCGGGACGACCTGGCGTCGTGCTCGTTCGCGAAGGTGACGTTCTTCGACTCGCGCACGCCCTGGCACGAGCTGGGGGCGGAGCTCGGCCCGGAGGTCGGGATCCTGCCGTCGTCGGTCGCCGCGCGGGGCGAGTCCTCCGGGGAGGTGTACCTCGCGGGGGTGCACAAGGCCGTGGGCATCGAGGCAGTCACCGCGCACCTCGGGCTCGCCCGGGAGGACGTGATCGCGTTCGGCGACGGGATGAACGACGTCGAGATGCTGGAGCACGCCGGGGTGGGCGTGGCGATCGAGGGCGCGGACCCGCAGGTGCTCGCGGCCGCCGACCGGGTGGCCGCGGGGCCGCAGCACGAGGGCCTGGTCCCGGCGTTCCGGGACCTCGGCCTCATCCCCTGAACGGGGGCGCGGTCACCAGCCCGCGACGTTGCGCAGGCCCTGCTCGGGCGTCAGCCGCACCAGGGTGAACCCGCCGGCGTCCTCGACCTCGACGCTCACCGAGGCGGTCCGGCCGCGCTGCTCGCGCGCCGCCCACTCGAAGACCTCGAGCACGTCGCCGACGTCCGACAGCCGCCACCGCTCGGCCGGTCCGCCGCGCGCGGCGCCGAACTCCACCACGTAGACGGGGGCGTCGACCTGCGCCCAGGAGTACCGCGTGCCCACGTCGCGCACCTGCTGCATCGCCAGCCCCTCTCGCCGAGTCCTCCCTCCCTCGCAGTCTGCTCGCGGGTGGTGAACGCCGGGCGGACGGGGTGCGAAGACCCGGCGTCGGTCCCGCGGGCACGGAGCGCGTACCGTCGGGGCGTGCCCCGTCGCCGACCCGACCCCGTCCCCGGCCTGGTCGCGCGCGCCGAGCCGCGACACCCCGACACGGTGCGGCCGGACCCGGCGCAGCCGCACCGCGTGTGGTGGGCGGACCGGCTGCTGCTGCTCGTGTGGCTGGCGGCGGCGCTGGCGGGGGTGTTCGTGTGGACGGCGTTCGCCGAGGACCGGTGGCCGCCGCTGGTGGGCGCGCTGCTGGCGGCGCTCTCCGCCGTCGCGGCGCACGACGGGCGGCGCCGCTGGTCGTCCTCCCCCGGTGCGGGGCGGGACGCCGCGCGGGTGGCCGGGTCGGCGCTGCTCGCCCTGGTCCTGCTGCTGGGCGCCGTGCCGTTCGTCGTGCCCTGACACAGGCCGACCCGGCTCAGCTCTCGGGGTCGTCCTGGAACGCCCGGACCTCCTGCGCGCACCGGCACGCCGCGGCGATGCGCGCGGCCCACTCGAGCGCGACCTCGCGGGTGGGCACGTCGAGCACGGTGTATCCGCCCTCGAGCCGGGCGGTCTGCGGGTAGGTGCCGGGGGTGACGGTGCCGTCCGCGGCGACCCGCACCGGCGGGACGCTCTCGTCGATGCCGCCGCCGAACACCCAGACGCCCGCGGCCTTGGCCTCCCGGACGACCGCGTGCGACTCCTCGGCCGCGGCGGCGAGCCCGCCCGGGCCGAGCTGCATCTCCCCGCTGGGGAACGAGATCAGGTACTTGGCCATGGCGCCCATGGTGACGGAGCCGGTCGCAGGGCGCACGACGGCCGCCGACCCCGGTTCGGGGCGGCGGCCGTCGGGGGGTGTCAGCGCGCGGCGAGCGCCCGCCCGGCCGCGGCCGCGGCCTCCTCGGCCTCCTTGCGCATCAGCGCGGCGGGCTCCGCGAACGCGTCGAGCGCGGGGTTGACGCCGACGAGGGTGAGCTCGCGCTCGATCACCGTGAGGTCGGCGCCCCACACCTCGCCGATGATGCGGCGCAGGTAGTCGATGCCGTGGTCCCAGCCCTCCTTGGGGGTGCCGGGGGCGTAGGAGCCGCCGCGGGTGGTGATGAGCACGACCGGCTTGCCCGCGAGCACGGCGTCGCCCGGGGTGCCTCCGGCGATGACGAGGTCGATCCACGCCTTGGCGTGCTGGGAGACGCCCCAGTTGTACAGCGGCAGCGCGAGGACGGCGGCCTCGGCGGCGCGGACCTCGCCCGCGATCTCGGCGGCCAGCGCGACGGCGGCGGCCTGCTCGGGGGTGCGGTCGGCCTCGGGGGTGAACCCGGAGCCCACGGCGGTGGCCCAGGCGTCGGCCGGGATCGGGGTGGTGCCGAGGTGCCGGTGCACCAGGGTCTCGCCGGGGCGGGCGGCGAGGAGCTCGGCGGTGACGATGTCGGCGAGCGCGGCGCTGGCCGAGGCCGGTCCCTGGATGGTGGCGTCGATCCGCAGCACGGTCATGGGTCTCTCCCGAGAAGTGGTGTTGAATGTTCAACAGGCACCCTACGCACGGATGTGTTGAATGTTCAACACCGGTACGATCCCCGGTATGACCGAGCGGCACGTCACCCCCTGGCTCGCGGCCGAGCAGGTCGAGGACTGGAAGGCCGTCGCCGGGCTGATGATGACGCTGCCCGCCGTGCTCGACGCGCAGCTCAAGCGCGACTCCGGGATGAACCTGTTCGAGTACCACCTGCTCGTGGCCCTGGCCGGGCGCCCCGGTGGCGAGATCCCCATGAGCGACCTCGCCCGGATGATCCAGAGCTCGCCGTCCCGGCTGTCGCACGCCGTCGCCCGGATGGAGCGCGCCGGGTGGGTCGCGCGGGGCGACTGCGCGGCCGCGGGCAAGCGCACCGGCGCGCGGCTCACCCCCGCGGGGCGCGACCAGCTGCGGCGCGCCGCACCGGGGCACGTGCGGGAGGTCCGGCGCCTCGTCGTGGACAACCTGGGACCCGAGCGGCTGCGCGCGCTCGGGGACGCCGCCCGCAGCGTCGTCGCGCTGGCCGACCCCGAGGTGGCGGACCTGCTGGCCCGCCCCGACGCGGACTAGCGCCGCCGCCCCAGGGGGACGACCATCGGCGTGCCCACCGCCGGGTCGGGCACGACCATCGCCTCCAGGTCGAACACCTCCCGCACCATCTCCGGCGTGACGACGTCGGCGGGCGCCCCCTGGGCGACGACCGCACCGTCCCGCATCGCGACCAGGTGCGTCCCGTAGCGGCACGCCTGGTTGAGGTCGTGCAGCACGGCCACGAGGGTGCGACCCTCGCGGTGCAGGTCCACCAGCAGCTCCAGCAGGTCGTACTGGTGCGTGATGTCGAGGAACGTCGTCGGCTCGTCCAGCAGCAGCGTGCCGGTCTCCTGCGCCAGCACCATGGCCACCCACACCCGCTGCCGCTGCCCGCCGGACAGCTCCTCGACCAGGCGCGGCGCGAGCGCCGTGACCCCCGTGGCGGCCATGGCCCGGGCGACGGCGACGGCGTCCTCGCGGGACAGCTGGCGCCCGATGCGCTGGTGCGGGTACCGGCCCCGCATCACCAGGTCGGCCACGGTGATGCCCGACGGGGCCACGGACGTCTGCGGCAGCAGCCCGAGCGTGCGGGCGAGCTCCTTGCTGCCGAAGTCCCGCAGCGACCGCCCGTCGAGCAGCACGTCGCCCTGCGAGGGCCGCAGCAGCCGGGCCAGCGCGCGCAGCAGCGTCGACTTGCCGCACGCGTTCGGGCCCACGACGACGGTCAGCTCGCCCTCGGGGACCTCCAGGTCCAGGCCGGTGACCACGGTGCGGTCGCCGTATCCGAGCGTCAGGCCCCGCGCCGTGACGCGCGCGGCAGCGAGAGAGGTGGTGGTGGTCACTGGCGACGGGCCTCTCGGACGAGGAGCCAGACGAGGTACGCACCGCCGATGCTGACGGTGACCACCCCGACGGGCAGCTGGGTGGGGGCGAACGCGCGCTGGGCGAGCACGTCGGAGACGACGAGCAGCAGCGCGCCCATGGCCGCGGCGGACGCCAGGCCGGTGCCGCCGGCGCGGGTGAGGCGGCGCGCGAGCTGCGGGGCGGCGAGCGCGACGAACGAGATCGGCCCGGCGACGGCCGTGGCGACGGCGGTGAACGCGACGCCGACGACGACCAGCGCGGCCCGGGTGCGCTCCGGCGCGAGGCCGAGCGCGTGCGCGGCGTCGTCGCCCATCTCGAGCACGGACGCCCGGCGCCCGAGCAGCCCGAGCGCGACGACCAGCACGACGAGCACCCCGACGGTCGGGCCGACCTGCGGCCAGCCGACGCCGTTCAGGCTGCCCGCGCCCCACGCGGACGCCGCCATCGCCTGCTGCAGCTCCGCCGCCAGCACCAGCCAGGTGTTGAGGGAGCCGAGCAGGGCGGTGACGCCGATGCCGACGACGATGAGCCGGAACCCCTGCACCCCGCGCCGGTAGGCCAGCAGGTAGACGGCCGCCGCCGTGGCGAGGCCACCGGCCAGCGAGCCCGCCGCGACGGTGGTGTACCCGCCGCCGAGCACGATGATCGCGACCAGCCCGCCCGTGTACGACCCGGACGCGAAGCCGATGACGTCGGGAGAGCCCAGCGGGTTGCGGGTCAGGGACTGGAAGATCGCGCCGCTGACCGCCAGCGCGGCGCCGAGCAGCAGGGCGAGCAGCACCCGCGGCAGCCGCCAGCCGACCACGACCGTGCGGGCGGGGCCGTCCAGCGTCCCGGCGAGCGCACCGAGCACGTCGGGCACCGGCACCGTGTAGTCGCCGAGCCCGAGGGCGACGACGCCCGTCGCCAGCGCGGCGAGCACGAGGACCGTGGTCACGACGGCGGCACGGGCGTCCACCCGCACGGACAGCGCGTCACCCAGGCGCCACACGAACCTGCCGGGTCCCAGGTCGAGGTCGGACGCGGCGCTCACAGGGTGCTCGCGTTCCGGCGCCGGGCCAGCGCGATCAGCACGGGCGCGCCGAGCACCGCCGTGACGATGCCGACCTGCAGCTCGGCGGGCGCGATGACCAGGCGCCCGGCGACGTCGCTGAGCAGCAGCAGCGCGGGCGACAGCGTGAGGGTCAGCGGCAGCAGCCACCGCTGGTCCGGGCCGACCAGCCACCGCGCGACGTGCGGCACCATCAGCCCGACGAACCCGATGGGCCCGGCGGCGGCGGTCGCGGCCCCGCACAGCAGGGTGACCGCGAGGACGACGGCGCCGCGCAGCAGCGGCAGCCGGGTGCCCAGGGTGCGGGCGAGGTCGTCGCCGAGGGCGACCGCGTTGAGCGGGCGGGCGCAGAGCAGGGCGATGACGGTGCCGACGACGAGGAAGACCCCCACCGAGCGCGCGGTGTCCCAGGACACCGAGGCGAGCGACCCGGCGCCCCAGTAGCGCATGGCGTCGAAGACCCGCGGGCGCAGCAGCGTGACGCCGGAGGTGACGCCCGCGAGCACGCCCGCGAGCGCCATGCCCGCCAGCGTGAGCCGCACGGGCGTGGCGCCGGCCCCGGCGGAGCCGATCGCGTACACCGCGGCCGTCGCGACGACCGCGCCCCCGAACGCGAACCACACGAACTGCGTGATGTCGGTGAGCCCGAACGCCGCGGCCCCGACGACCACCGCGAACGCCGCACCGGCGTTGACGCCGAGGATGCCCGGGTCCGCCAGCGGGTTGCGGGTGAGCGCCTGGATCAGCGCGCCGGACAGGCCGAGCGCGACGCCGACCCCCAGGCCGACGACGGTGCGGGGCAGCCGCAGGTCGCGCACGACGACCTGCCCGTCCACGCCCGGGTCGAACCGGGTCAGCGCACCGAGCACGTCGCCGAACGGCACGGACCGCGCCCCGAGGGCGAGGCTCGCGACGACGGCGAGCAGCAGCACGACGGCGCCGCCCACGAGCCACGCCACCCGGGCCGCGGTGCCGGGCAGGCGCGCCGCGGCGGCCTCCTCGGCCTCGGCGCGCGCGGCGTC